>NZ_QTVE01000003.1:0-205689 GCF_003460465.1 Ruminococcus sp. AF37-20
ATAATTCTTGTTCGAATAAAATGTGTCAAGTGATATTGACAAAACCAGTTCTCGCGGCTGATATATTGTCCCGCACGAACTCGCTCAGAAATTTTTCTACTCTCGTCCTGTGCAAGAGTAGCCATAAGCGTAAGTCTGAGTTCTCCGTCACCGTCCATTGTCCAGATGTTGTCCTCAACAAAGTAAACCTCAATACCCAAGTTTTTTAGCTCACGAGTAAACGTCAGCGTGTCAACCGTATTTCGTGCGAATCGACATACCTCTCTTGTAACTATAAGATCGAATTTTCCTTGCCGTGCGTCCTCGATCATTTGCAGGAACGACGGTCTTTTCTTAGCCTGCGTTCCCGTAATTCCTTCGTCAATGTATTTGTCGATAACGTTCCAGTTATTATGCTGTTTTGCTTGATCGTCATACCATTGAAGCTGATTTTCCAGAGCGGAGATCTGAGCCTCGTGCTCGGTGGATACTCGTCCGTAAAACACAACCGTTCGTTGTCTGTTCCTGTCTGGCTTTAATGTTGTGTACATTCAGTCACCTGTCCTTTCAAAGTCATGCACTCTTTTGCTTTTGATTGTCAAAATTTCTGATAATGTTGAGGTATGTAGGCTGATTTATCAAGCCTTTTTCAAAGAGAATTTCGATCATCAGCCTTACCTCATACTCAAATTCGATCTTCAATAAGTTACCTCCGTACTACAATTTTACTATTTTTTCAGCCACAATGTAATCACCAACTGCAACCAAATTTTTCTCTTTACTTGTAGCATTATCAATAAAAATCACATACTGTTTTCTTGGCACCTCTGATTTAATCTCTTTGATACTGCACAGCATCCTCGTAATCGATAATTCCATTGATCTTCCGTACTTCGTTTACGCACATAACGTGCAGACTTTGCAATGTTTCATCATCAACATCATTTATCGCCGCAGTCATATGCGACAGCTTTCCAAGCTCCACTGCGACTTTGAAAAGCAGACGGGCAAGCCGCTGTTCTGTACCTTTTATCTGTGCCTTGACCGTTTCCGTAATCAGTGGGGAGAGGTAGTTTACCTCTTCCTGCTGACGAAGGTAGCCGATGTAAAACTTCACGGCTTTCTCAATAAATTCTGTTTTCGAGGCACAATTATCCTCTTTATACTCCTGTTCGATCTTTTTAATTGTTTCCGGCTGAAAATACACAGCCATTTTTTCTTTTGCCATAAATCCGCTCCCTTTTTTCTCACGACTCCTGAAAATATGCTGCTTTTACGCACATTTCTGCACTTACGACCCCTGATTTTCGTAAAAAGCCGTATTTTGACTCCATGAGGCGACTGCCTAAAATATACACAAGACCAAGGCAAAAACTGCGTCTTTACGGCATATTTGCGGTCAGCTTTGCTGTCCGCTGTGAGAGTCATGGCGGCTTCAGACGCCATGACTTTAACCTGCAATGAAATATTTCACTTTCATCGTCATGCGGCAAATCGGAAATTTGTTCATAACCAACATATCCGGTTTCCGATGTGCTTTTTAACTGATTTCCGAACTTCGCGTTTATCACCTCGTACAACGCGCACAATCGGCGTGTGTGGGCTTGTACCGCCTAAGGTGGTATGGTTTACCCTACTACGAGTGAAAAGGGCAAATATCGCCGTTGTGTTGCGATGACATTTATGAATACTGTTTTGACTGCTGAACATCCCCATTCTTATTCGCAGAAGAGAAAAGGCGGACTGTCAATCAGCGAACCTATCTGCCAATTCTGTTTTGTTACTCACCTCTTAGCAAGTATAGATATTCTTTCTTCTGCTATTAATAATATTAGTTAGTATTAATCCTTAAAGGTATTGCGCTGTGACACAGAGGGTATCGCAATTCATGATCTGTAATCACGATAAATCAGCTTGTAGGAATTTTCTATCTGCCTGCCGCTTGGTGCATAACGTTTCTGCACTCTTATGAGATCTTTCTTTACAAGCTGACTAAGTATGCGGTCGATGTTTCTCACGGACATATTACAGGTCTGGGCAATATCTCTGCGACTTACCGTCGCACACTTTTCATCGTAATCGTAGTCGCTGTAAAGTACAGTCATCACCATGAACTCCTGCGGTGTGATGTCATCATATATTGCTGCCGGGAATGTCGGTTCAATATATCTTCTGTAGAATTTCTCGTTGACGGTTTTCATATGCATCTTCCTTTCGTTTTTCATTTTTATTTTTTTCTTCTGCCCCACAACAGTACAGTTTCTGTCAGAAAGTCTTGTTTGACTTAAGGACGTTTTTCCAAGCTTGATACGTTTCTGTTCCTCCTGCACGATCTTCGCTGTACTTCGCCGCTCGGTATCTCTCCTGCGTGGGATTTAATTTTCAAGATACTATAGAAAATGTTATTCTTAAACCGAATATTTTCTATTGATGCATATATATAATAACACCTCGAAATATGTTTGTAAAGACTTTGGTCGCATTTTCTGTCGAATGATGTTAATTATCTGATTTTAGAAAATATTGATTTTCTAAAATATAGTTGACAAAACCTGAATGCGGATATATAATAAATAAAAAGGATTTATCGAGGCACGCTATGAAATACGAAGAATTTGATTTTGAAAATGCGGATAAATATTATGGCATTCGCAAAAGCAATCGCAGTATTGCTTTCAGTGAACAAAAACTTGAAGTGAGCGTTAATACAGACGAGCTGCAGTTTAATATTAAGTTCACGATTGATGATCAGAGAAAAAGTGAATATGTAGAAGAGTTTTTGAAGTTTATAGAAATGCCTGTTGACAAACTTGAAAGTCACACTTACTGCAAGATGACAGAGCCCAGTATATTTGACGAACAAGGTTCTGTTCAATATCATACATATCTGTATGACGTTCAGCGGCAGTTTCAAAAGTTATCAATGTTTTGCTTTGACAAGGATTTTTATCCCGATGAATTCAGTCAGTATACTGCGGCACAAAGACTGATGCTTTTCAATGAAATCTATCCTGAAAGACCGTTCCCACAAACGCTTACACAAAAATTTGCTTTTGAACATATCAAGAATAATTATTTAGATACGCTGTCAAAACATACAGTAGCTATGGCAAGAAGAATCGGTGAACAAGTTTATGCAAAATACAGTTCCGAGGAAGTAAGCGATGCAATAGTACTGGCGAAGGAGCATGGAGACAATTCTGTAATAATGAAAATCACAAATGAATTTGCAAGTCCGTTTGAAAAAGATTACGGCCTTGATGCATTAACATCGCTGTTACCCGATGTCATAGGACGAGGTGTTGAGGTTGTCTATCTTTGCAGTACAGTAGAGGATTTGTTAATGCTCGCCTTCAAGGAAATGCTGGTGGCAAATGCTAAAATCAAACGATGCGGTTACTGCGGAAAATTTTTTATTATCAAAGGCAATTACAACACACAGTATTGTAACAGAATTCCCGACGGAGAAACGTTTAATTGTCAGACGCTTGCGTCACGAAAAAAATACCTTGAGAAAACTCACAGTAACGATGCTGTTAAGCTTTACTCAAGGTATTACAAAAGGTTTTATGCAAGAAGCAAAACCGGAAGTATGAAACCGGCTGCTTTTAAAAAGTGGAAATATCAAGCTATGCTGAAACGTGACGAGTGCATTGATGGTCAGATTACTTTTGAAGAGTTTAAAATATGGTTGGATAACAGTTTTGAGGGGAAGTGATGAACAGTTTCATTACAAGAAAACTAATATTATAATCCGAATTAGTCAAATCTCAATTATACGGATTTAAAAACAGGGACTGTTACAGCTGCAGCAGTCCCTTGTAGTTACATATGCAAACCTCTCCTATTAATTTAAATATGCTATCATTGAAACTTCATATTAGATGCAGTTAACAGACAAGCGCTCAGTTTTTTATTGACAAAAGTAGCTTTGGCTTATAAAACCTTGTTTTATGGCTACTTTATAAAAATTACATCTCTATGATATTCAAGATTATGTAACAATTCAGATGAAGCCAATAAATTCACCTTAGTATCATTTGAAATATGCAGTCGTGACCTATTTGAATAATCGACATAATGAGAAATAATCATAGTACCATCATCTTTAAACGAAATAAATCCACTATCCAAAAGACGGTCAAACGTTGCACTCAATAGAAATCCGTTTTCACAGCTCAAACGTTCTTGATTGTTACTGACTGCCCACGGTTTAATATGACTTGCAACGAGCACTCTCTTAAGGTTAATTCCTGTTACAATACACGAAGAAGAATACTTTTTCAAAAGGTTGTCACGAAATTGACCCTGTCCAATTCTTGAATGTATCAATGAATCACGTTCGGTAACAGACAAACGGTTATCCTTTTCTATGCTGTCTATAATTGATTTATAGCTGATTTCTCTGTCATCAATTGTTGCAACAAAACCTCTAAATTGCTTTAAAGCGTTGCTATACATATTATTTCCACGAGTATTTTTCTCGATAAAATATTTATTGTTCAGAATTATCGGTATAACTGTATCAAGTTCTGCAAGATTCATTTCAATCAATTCTTTTGTTATAACATTTTCTGATTGCATATCCTTGGAAATGTTTCCGACTGCAAGCATGTATTTGTATATTGAAGCATCGGATAACTTTGTCGTTTGCTTCATCCAATGGGAAAAATCACTTTGCTTATACAAAAAAACACCTTCTTAGTTTATGTTTTTATAGTGAATCTACCAATTAATTTGAGTTATATAAAATGCATTTACCTAAAAATCACAATAATCATTCTTCGAATAATGACAATTGTTCATACCCCAATTGCTCTCGTTCTATATACTCATCTACATTAGCTCCTTGAACTAATTGCCAAGCTGACTTACTTCCTTTTCGATTTGGTATCATTTCTAACATTTGGGCATCTCTCAATTTCCAGAAAACCCGTTTCATAACGTTTTCAGATTCAATTCCTGTTATTTCTCTGCCAATTTTATTGGTGATTTCACTATGACTTTTCATGTAATTCATAATTGTTTCTTCTGGCGAAGAAAGCTTTTCGTGTTTTATTATTACAATAACAGATGTTTCGGTTTCAATGATTTCCGGCTGCTTTAGTCTTAATTCCTTCATTGCTTTAAAAGCCGTATTGAGACCTTCTCCAACATCTTTGTTTGGCGGATTAGGAAATTTGTTTATGAGTCTTACAATTTTTGGATTTCTTGCAAATTGCTCAAACAATATATTCTTTAATGTGATATGACCTGCTAACTTTCCAGGGCTTTCCACTTCGACTCTGTTATCATATATTCTGACTTGAATATCTTTGGCAATGCTGTAATCTCTGTGAAGAACAGCATTGGTTATGATTTCGTGAATAGTAGTTTCAGGATATGATATATCACTAAAAGTAGTATCAAACTTCTTTATTGATTCAATAATTGATTTAACTTTTTGTACCGAAGCGTATATTTGATCATATGCACTTCCTTCAATTGTTATTGGATTGCCATCAAGTGTATCTCTGCTACCTGTTTTAGTTGTTTTATATCTAAATATTTTTATGGCTGAACGTTTTGGTAACACGATTTGTGGTTCGTCGGTAAATAACATAACACCAGCTATGTTTAAATTAGAATCTATACATAATTTTTGTGTTCTTAACCAAGTGTATTTTTCTATATTAGGAATAACAGCATGATAAAATACGTCATATATCTTTGAACCTATAGCATCTTGGATATCCGATTCTGGGACTGTCTCATTTTCATAAGGAAATATTCCCTTATCAATTTCCAATCGTTTAATTTTATCAGGGTCATTTATTTTAATGTTTTGTGCACCTTTTCTTATATAGATTGTACTATCCGAGGATTTTACTATTGAATTTGTCTTAAATACTGTTATCTGCATAAGATAATGATTGTTTTTGATATGCAGATATGTTATGTCATAATTTGCGTTTAATCCCTCAAGTGACTCCATAACTTGTATATATTTATTAGTTTCTTCTATACTAATAAATCCACCGAAATAACGTTCCTTGGTACGAGTGTTTTCGTTTATTCCAACATAAATATCTCCTCCGCTTGCATTCGCAAATGCGGATATAGTTTGAGATAATTTTGAGGGGTCTATCATTTCTGATTTAACATCACAATATTGACTTTCTTCTATGTTTAATAGTTTATATTGACTATCAGAATTGATTTCAATCGAATTGAACATTTTTATACCTCCCAAGAATCATATTATCTATTTCAAAAATCTAATCTGCACATTTAGCTTTAAATACTGTTCTCCGTTCTTCTCATAAATCGTACCGAATCCATGTTTGCTTTTGCTCGGCGTATCAAATCTAGTATTGGCGTAAAGATAATTTTTAAAGGCATTATGATTGTAAATGTGGTAACATACAACATCTCCGTCTTCTTTAACAATGATATATCCTCCTGTAGCCTCATAATCTCCAGTCCACAGGGTATTTGGTACCATTCCGAGTGCTATATTTGTGAGTAATTCTTTTACTTTGTGACGCAGAAAAACCTTGTTGTCAAGAGTGTGAACAACATCAGATTCCGCCACAATATCGGTTAACTCGGAAATGGAACTTGACTTGCCTTCAAAGTAAACTCGCATCATTTCAGCAAAAACGTTTGGCATTTCCGGCATAACCATTTTCAAATTAAAGTTAAGGATTTCATTTTCCGTATTGATAAATTTAATACTGCCGCCCAATGATTTAAGATAATCAAATTTATCCTTAAAGAACTTATATTCGTGGAAAATAGATTTTTCCCTTTCGGTCATCATATGTCCATTCAATTTAAATATAAAGTTTGTAGCTCTCGAAGCATTGAACAAGGTTGACGGACTTCCAAGCTGTGATTTAATGCTAAATCCAAAAGTATCATCTCTGCCACACATAATATCGTGAACCATAAGCACAATATCCGCTTTATCCTGCGACTTTGCCTTTAATGTTTTGCAATTTATCGACTCCGCAAAACTCCATACCTCGGGTAATTCAAATGCTCCTTTGGCTTTCTTTTGACCCTTTAATCCATTTAGCAGAATATCCGTCTGTTCAATGAATTTTTCAATAGGAACAGAACAAATGACTTTGCCATTTTCAGCGTTAACAATCTTTACTTCAGATTCACGACAATATTCAAGTTTGTCGCTTTTCTGCGCACGTATTACTTTCAGAACATCATAATATATTTCGGGTATCTTATTTGTATTTGCATCTGCAGCATATAACTTTCCGTCCGCAAGCAGTTTAAACAAAGTGTAAAGTTCGCTCCATTCGCCGATATTTCCTGTCATCCGTTGTCACCTCCATTATTTCACAAGATTCCCAGTGATGATATCTACTTTCCCGGGATTGATATATTTGTTTTTCTTCATATTATCAACAAATTCATCAAATTCAACATCATCGGCGGCAATTACCTCATTGATTCCCAAAAGTTCCCCTTTTTTAAGCTTTTGTTTCAAAGATGCTGTTTCATCCGATTTTAACATAATCAAGTAATTTTTGGCATTTCTGTGTACATATTTCAGTGCTATAGCCTCCAAGTCGGCTTGTTTATATCTTTCTCTTAAACTTGTTTTCAAACTTATTGCAATAGGATATTGTTCTTCTGTAAAACATATCACATCAAAATCGACATTTGGAACAAAAGTAACCTTTGCTTGCAAAAACATTGGTGTAATCTTTTCTCTAAAGAGACAAGTTTCGATAATTAATTCAAATACCTTTCCGTTCATGGCATTATTCTGCTTTTGAGTCGAAGCGTATGACTCATATTTCGCCCAACAATATTTAACATACTTTGATGGGCTTGCTGCCGATATTGTTGTAAAATCATCAGAAATATGTTCAGTAAATATGACACTTGATTTAGATTTTGCTTTTACTATATGATATTCTCGTAATTTGTTTTTGGTTGCCATAAAACTTATCTCCCTTATTGAATTTATTCCAGCTGTTTCAAACACTTCTTCATAAACTTAGCCATTTCCTCGACAGCCGGAATTGTAACAGCATTGCCAAACTGCTTGTATTTTGGACCGTCGGCAAGTTTCTCGGGGAAACTGAACTTATCTTCTCCCGTTTTTTTGTCAATGAAAGCGTAATTTACAAAGCCTTGCAACTTTCCCCATTCTCTCGGTGTCATAGCTCTGATACCTTTGTCATTGAGTGGAGTCTGCTTTGAAGTAACAACCTTACCTGCAACACCTTCTTTGGGGTCAATAACGAGATTTCGTTCTTTACCAGAGCCGCCTGTCGCAAGAATAGCATTGGAAACAGGGTGTTCAATCTCGGGAAGGTTTACGATTTTATATCCGAAGCCGTTTCCCTTGCTTTCGTGTCTTGCCTTATGACGTTCAAGTGTTTCCACATAACCCGAAGACAGAAAATACTTGTCATCGGCATCCATTTCCAGTAAGTTGCGAAGGTCTTCATATATAGGTTTTTTTCTGCAAATCGGAAGTTCGTTTGGAAGATTATCAACGGCATCTCCATAATAATCTCTGCTGAATCCCATTATGTAAACTCTAGGTCTGTTTTGTGGAACTCCGAAATTTCTTGAGTTCCTAACAAAATTTTTTGGAACATATACAAGCTTTCCTGTCTGCTCGTCCTTAACCACTCCGATAACTTTATAATTCAAACCGTTTACGAGAACATCAATAATCGTTGCAAATGTCTGTCCTTTTTGATGAGTTATGAGGTTATCCACATTCTCAAGCATAAAAGCTTTTGGGTTGGAACGCTTTATTATTTCGGCAATATCAAAGAAAAGAGTTCCTCTTGTCTTATCAAGGAAACCTTCCTGCTTACCGGCACGGCTGAATGCTTGACAAGGAAATCCTGCGAGGAGCACATCATAAGACGTGTTGACAACCTTTTGCTTGAATTCTTCGGTTGTAATATCATGCATAGGATTTTCGCCATACAGATGCTCGTATGTAAGGCAAGCATTCTTATCTATCTCAGCAGACAATACATTTTTAAAACATCCTGCCAGTTCGAAGCCTCTGCGAATACCTCCGATACCGGCACATAAATCTATTGTTTTGTATTTTCTGCTCATTTTAAATTACTCCTTTAATGCTTTGTAAATATGGTCGACAATCCTTTTTACAACGGGAACACATACCGTATTTCCGCACTGCTTATATGCTTGCTCTATCGGAATACCCGAAAACTTAAAATCATCCGAGAAACCTTGTAATGCCAAACATTCATATGGTGTCAACTTTCTTATTCCGTAGTCATCTCTGATAATCGGAACTCTGTCATGATATGTCCCCATATTTGCTTTGAGCGTGGGTGATATATCATATTTCTTTTTGGCCACACCGCTGTCATCAATGCGGTATATTCCTGTTTTATCAATAATTCGGCTGTTTAGCAAAGTGTAATACTTGCTGTCCAAACTATAGTAATAAATATCATTATGCTTAATTGAACGGTTGATAATACTATCTATGCTTTTGGTTAATTCTATTTCTTTGGGGAATGAAAACCTATCAAGCATTTCAAGATTGAGAAAAGCAACTATAAATGTTCGTCTGCGTTCCTGCGGAATGTTGCCATGCGTGCAGGCATTTTCTACATCATATTTGACTTCATATCCGAGTTCGGCAAGCGTATTGAAAATCGTTATAAACGTCCGACCATTGTCATGGTAAATCAAGTTACGAACATTTTCAAGGAAAATCACTTTCGGTTTTATTGCATCAGCAACACGTGCAATTTCAAAGAACAGATTACCTCTTGGGTCTTTAAAACCACGCTGATATCCCATAAGGGAAAAACTTTGGCAGGGGAACCCCGCAACCAAAACATCAGCTTTAGGAATTCTTTCTGCACTGATTTGTGAAATATCGGCACAGACAACATCGGTATCGGCAAAGTTGTTTCGGTATGTGATGCAGGCAAACTTGTCAATATCGTTCGCCCAAATTATTTCAAACCCTACCTGCTTAAAGGCAAGGTCTATCCCGCCGATACCCGAAAACAAACTTACTACCGTAGGTTTACCCATTATTTCTTACCGTTTTTTCTATAATGTCCGCACACTCGGACAAGTTCTTTTTTATATCTTTGCCCCAAAATCGCAAGACCGTCCAGCCGTCCAACTCAAGTTTTGCTGTCACCTCACGGTCACGTTCAATATTTCTCTCAATCTTTGGAATCCAGAACTCTTGATGTGATTTGAAATCGTGCTTGCGTTCTTCCCAATTATATCCGTGCCAAAATTCGCTGTCGCAAAACACAGCTACTTTCTTGCAAATAAAAGCAATGTCGGGTTTACCATAAACCGATTTGACATTCTTACGGTAACGCAATCCTCTCGACCACAGTTCTTTCATCAGCATAACTTCTATTTTCGAGCCTTTACTTTTTACTTGTTTCATATTGTAGCTGATTTGCTCGGGTGTTTTCTTGCTCACAAACATCACCGCTTTTATGATATATATTTATATTATACAACCAAAAATACCGCAAGTCAACTCAAAAATCCTCTCAAACGGCAAATTTAAAGGTCTTATTGAAAATGATAGGACTTATACAATTGATGATTGTTTTTGCTTTTATCACAACACAAAAACCTCCGCAGTATTAAAACTACGGAGGTTTTATCAGCATATTTATACATTCGCCCAAACCTTAACGGTCAAATCTTCCCATTGGTTTCGTCTGAGATACGATCCCTGTGCTTTTCGGTAGTGCTGAGCTTCCTCAAAGCCAAAGGTGTACTCATATAAGGGCAGTTGTAAATTTCGCTTATTTCTGTGCAATAGCAGCCTGAGCAGCAGCAAGTCTAGCAATTGGAACTCTGAATGGTGAGCAAGATACATAGTCAAGACCGATCTTGTTGCAGAACTCAACAGATGTTGGGTCGCCGCCGTGTTCGCCGCAGATACCGCAGTGGAGCTTTGGATTAACTGGCTTACCAAGTTCAAGAGCCATTTCCATAAGCTTGCCTACGCCGTTCTGGTCGAGCTTAGCAAATGGATCGTTCTCGTAGATCTTTGCATCATAGTAAGCATTGAGGAACTTACCAGCGTCATCTCTTGAGAAACCGAATGTCATCTGTGTAAGGTCGTTTGTACCGAAGCAGAAGAAGTCAGCTTCCTTAGCGATCTCGTCAGCTGTAAGAGCAGCTCTTGGGATCTCAATCATTGTACCAACCTCGTACTCAAGGTCAGAGCCAGCAGCCTTGATCTCAGCGTCAGCAGTCTCAACAACGAACTTCTTAACATACTTAAGCTCCTTGATATCATTTACCAGTGGGATCATGATCTCAGGCTTAACTGTCCAGTCTGGGTGATTCTTCTTAACGTTGATTGCAGCCTTGATAACAGCCTTTGTCTGCATCTTAGCGATCTCAGGATATGTTACTGCAAGACGGCAGCCACGGTGACCCATCATTGGGTTGAACTCGTGGAGTGAAGCGATGATAGCCTTGATAGTCTCAACAGGCTTGTTCTGTGCCTTAGCAAGAGCCTCAATATCAGCCTCTTCTGTTGGTACGAACTCGTGAAGTGGTGGGTCAAGGAATCTGATAGTAACAGGGTTACCCTCAAGTGCCTCATAAAGAGCCTCGAAGTCAGCCTGCTGCATTGGCTCGATCTTAGCAAGAGCAGCTTCTCTCTCTTCAACTGCGTCTGAGCAGATCATCTCTCTGAATGCAGCGATTCTCTCAGGATCAAAGAACATGTGCTCTGTACGGCAAAGACCGATACCCTCAGCACCCAGCTCTCTTGCCTTCTTAGCGTCAGCAGGAGTATCTGCGTTTGTTCTAACCTTCATTGTTCTGAACTTGTCAGCCCAGCCCATGATCCTGCCGAACTCGCCAGCGATTGTAGCGTCAACAGTTGGGATAATACCATCGTAGATGTTACCTGTTGAACCGTCGATAGAAATGTAGTCACCCTCGTGGAACTCCTTGCCTGCGAGTGTGAACTTCTTGTTAGCCTCGTCCATAACGATATCTGAGCAGCCAGATACGCAGCATGTACCCATACCACGAGCAACAACGGCAGCGTGTGATGTCATACCGCCTCTAACTGTAAGGATACCCTGTGAAGCCTTCATACCTGTGATGTCCTCAGGTGATGTCTCAAGTCTTACGAGAACGACCTTCTCGCCTCTCTCGTTCCAAGCCTCAGCGTCATCAGCTGTGAATACGATCTTACCACAAGCAGCTCCTGGAGAAGCGCCAAGACCCTTGCCCATAGGAGTAGCAGCCTTGAGTGCCTTTGCGTCGAACTGTGGGTGAAGAAGTGTATCGAGGTTTCTTGGGTCGATCATTGCAACAGCCTCTTCCTCAGTTCTCATGCCCTCATCAACGAGGTCACAAGCGATCTTAAGAGCAGCCTGTGCAGTTCTCTTACCATTTCTTGTCTGAAGCATATAAAGCTTACCGTGCTCAACAGTGAACTCCATATCCTGCATATCTCTGTAGTGATCTTCAAGTGTCTTACAAACCTTGTTGAACTCAGCGAATGCCTCTGGGAACTTCTGCTCCATTTCAGAGATGTGCATTGGTGTACGAACACCGGCAACAACGTCCTCGCCCTGTGCGTTTGTAAGGAACTCACCGAACAGACCCTTAGCACCTGTAGCTGGGTCTCTTGTGAATGCAACACCTGTACCGCAGTCGTCACCCATGTTACCGAATGCCATGGACTGAACGTTTACTGCTGTACCCCATGAATAAGGGATATCGTTATCTCTTCTGTATACGTTAGCTCTTGGGTTATCCCATGAACGGAATACAGCCTTGATAGCGCCCATGAGCTGCTCCTTAGGATCAGTTGGGAAGTCAGAACCGATCTTAGACTTGTACTCAGCCTTGAACTGGTTAGCCAGCTCCTTAAGATCCTCAGCGTTCAGCTCAACGTCCTGCTTAACGCCCTTCTTAGCCTTCATTTCGTCGATAAGCTCTTCAAAATACTTCTTACCAACTTCCATAACTACGTCAGAATACATCTGAATGAATCTTCTGTAGCAGTCCCAAGCCCATCTTGGATTACCAGACTGAGCAGCGATAGTCTCAACAACTTCTTCGTTAAGACCGAGGTTAAGGATTGTATCCATCATACCAGGCATTGATGCTCTAGCACCTGAACGTACAGAAACGAGGAGTGGGTTCTCCTTGTCACCGAACTTCTTGCCTGTGATCTCTTCCATCTTTACAATGTACTCGTTGATCTCTGCCATGATCTCAGGATTGATCTCACGGTTGTCCTCATAATACTGAGTACAAGCTTCCGTTGTGATCGTAAAGCCCTGAGGAACAGGGAGACCGATATTTGTCATCTCAGCAAGGTTAGCACCCTTACCGCCGAGAAGCTCTCTCATGTTGGCATTACCCTCAGAGAAAAGATAACAATACTTCTTTGCCATTGGTTTTTTACCTCCAAAAATTTTTTGAATTCCGAAGCGTGCGGACACAATTATCCCGTCGCCCACGGTTACATATATATTATAACAGATTTAAAGCCAAATTACCATAGGTTTTTCTCACTTTTATACATAAAATCTTATACAATATTTGCTCACTTTTTATGTGCAATATGACAGTTTTTAAATATCAACACATAAAAAAGCCCTGCTGAAATCAACAGGGCTAAAACGTCTATTTTGTCGGTGGAAGCAGCTGCCTCTGCAGAAAATACCTACTTATGTCCGATACCGCAGACAAACGGCAATTTATGATATGCCGTACATTTATAATGCGCTGAACGGGGTGCGCCACGCTTATTTCTAAGCCACCTATATCATACCATATCCGCAAGCATTTGTCAATAGCAAAATGCAAATAAAAAGCCCTGCTGAAAAAAGCAGGGCTGAAAAGTCTATTTCGTCGGCTGGAAGCCAAGATACCCAAGATACCTGTGACTTATGTCCGAACACAGCAGACAAACTGTGATATATGCGGTCTTTCGACACTTTCATTGTAACACATCTGCTTGCATTTGTCAACACCAAAATGCAAAATAAAAAGCCCTGCTGAAAACAGCAGGGCTGAAAAGTCTATTTCGTCGGCTGGAAGCCAAGATACCCAAGATACCTGTGACTTATGTCCGAACACAGCAGACCAACTGTGATATATCTGGTCTTTCGACAACTATATTATACCACATTACGGCTTATTTGTCAACCCTATACCACCTGAAAAAGATAAAATTTCAGATAATCCGTTTCAGGCACATTGAGAAGTATCGGGTGGTCAGGGGCTTGCTGTCTTGCTTCAATAAGCTTGAGCTGAACGCCTGCGTCCTTTGCAGCACTCATTACCATTTTCACAAACAGCCTGTTCTCCATAAAATGCGAACATGAGCAAGTGGCAAGATATCCGCCCCTTGGCAGAAGTCTCATCGCCCTGTAGTTTATCTCCTTATATCCCCTCTCAGCGCTTCCAACTGTCTTTCTGCTCTTTGTGAAAGCGGGCGGGTCGAGGATTATCATGTCATAATCAGCCTTTTCCTCAAGAAGCTTCGGGAGCAGGTCGAAAACGTCTGCGCAAAGAAAATCCATTCTGTCCGTCAAGCCGTTTCTCTCAGCATTCTCCCTAGCCGTATCAACAGCGAACTGTGAAACGTCCACCGCCGTAACGTGCCTTGCACCGCCCATTGCCGCATTGAGTGCGAACGAACCTGTGTGGGTAAAGCAGTCAAGGACCTTCTTGCCCTTTGCTATCTTCGATACCGCAAGTCGGTTATATTTCTGGTCAAGGAAAAATCCCGTTTTCTGACCGTTCTCAACATCGACCTCATAGCGTATGCCATTCTCCGTTATCTCAGTGATATTTGATGGTGGTTCAGGGAGAAATTCAGCCCTATACCAGCCTTTGTACTGCTCCAAGCCCTCCAGCTTTCTGATAGCGACATCGTTACGCTCCATTATGCCCAAAACTTTAACTCCGTCCTTTTCAAGCTCTTCAACAAGAAGCATGAATATCATATCCTTTATCATATCCATGCCGTAGGAAAGCACCTGCGAAACAAGTATATCTCCATACTTGTCGATAGTAAGCCCCGGCATGCCGTCAGCCTCACCAAAAATAAGCCTGCAAGCCGAAAAATCGTCTCCCATAACAGTTTTTCTGTAATCTATAGCATAGCGGATACGTCTGCGGAAAAAGTTTTCCGAGAAATTTTCATTTGCGTTGTCAGATAAGATCCTTATCCTTATCTTGCTGTTAAGGCTGAGAAAACCAGTTCCAAGATAAGAACCTTTTTCAGAGAAAACATCGCAAAGCTCGCCGTTTTTCAAGCCCTCAGGCTCGTTTCTCAGTTCGTCACAATACACCCATGGGTGACCGTTTTTCAGGGACATTTCCCCTTTTTTCGATATAGTGAACGCAGGATAGATTCTTTTGCTTTTCATTATTATACCTCACAATAATTTATACATTATCCACACAATATAAAACAGACCGTAGAGGACGACGCCCTCGGCGTCCCACCACTCTATGTTCTGTGTAAAAACATCAGCAATATTGCCTTAAAGTATAATTATAGCACAATTCTCTCTATTCTGCAATACATATGTATCGCCGCACCCGAAAATTTTCAGATGCGGCGTTATATGGGGGATTATAACATCAGCACTTTGTATTACAAAGCGCCAAAATGAAGAAAGCTTATTTATCAGCAGGGTCAATAAACTCGATAGGGTCTATCCACTGACCGTTCTTTTTCAAGCCAAAGTGCAGATGAGAAAGCTCTGCCACTTCCGCCTGAGCAGTGTCGCCCACAGCACCTATGACCTCCCCTGCATTCACCTCGTCGCCCTCCTTGACGGACATTTCCTTTGACAGATTGTAGTAATGCCCTACAATGCCGTTTCCATGGTCGATAGTCATGCAGTTGCCCCACAGAGGGTCGTCCCATATCTTTGTGACAGCACCCTTGTTCATCGCCTTGACAGGCTCGCCAAGGTCAGCTTTGATATCAACGCCGTCATGGGTTTTCCAGTAGCCGAGAGTTTCCGACTTCACAAGCTCGCCATTAGAAAACGGCTCTAATATCTCACCGTTCACAGGCATAACATTTGGCTGCGTCTGAATGTCCACATCCGGCTTGGAGCTTTCGTCCTTTTTAACGTCCGTTTTCTTGTTATCAGCCTGCTTTGGCGCAGTGCTGTCAACGCTCGAAATAGTCAGATTGTCGGTGATATCCTCCATAGCCTTGTTATATGCAGCTATACCCGCACCGCCAAGAGCCAGCAGACACGCCGCAAGTGTAATGTAAACACCCTTCGCTCCCAGAGCCTTGCCTGCGTGTGAATTTCTGATACTGAATTTTTTCATACACACAAAACCTTTCTCCGATATGATTTCCGCAGCCACTGTTGCGCCCACGGCAGTCTTATGCTATCGGCGGCATAAGTCCTCTGGCATTATTTTTGACATATACGGGTAAAATATTCACAGCAAAATAAAAAATACCGCACCCAAGCTTTCACCCAAGTGCGGTATTTCCTATTTCCGATCACATTTATGTAGGGGACGGTGCCCTCGACGTCCCAATATCTCTGTATAGTTCCAATTATCCCTATCCGTTTTGTATATCTCTTATTCTATTATACTTATCTATCCTGCGACCTCTTTCTCGCAAACTTAAACACTACCCCTGCGATACCAAACACCGCCGCAACTCCTATCAGACAAATGCAGACTATAACATCATAGCGATCGTTATCAGCACCCTTCAGTGAAATTATGTCAGACAGTTTCATTCCGTTCCACGCATTACTCAGCACCGTCATCGCCGCTACCCATACCGCAGATGCCACAAAGCAAAGTGCCCCCTTGAAAAAGCCGTTCACTTTCAGATACCTTATAATAAGGAACACTGACCACACCAACGCCACGCAAGCTACCGTAGCGGCCATGCCTTCACGAAGGTCTGCCACGTCACCATATTTCAGAGTACCATAAATAACGCAAGCAAAGGTCAGCACCGAATCCGCTGCCATGCAGATAAGCCCCTTGCAGTTTCCTGCATACTTTTCAAACACATCACTCCTCAGTACGAAAGGCAGAAACACGACAGCTTCCCCCAGAAGAGTTCCAAGAACCGCCATAACAAACCAATCCCCATGTGAATAAACGCACCCTGCGGCGTAAAGAAGCATAAGCGAAACTGTTGAAGCCCCAAGCGTCCACAATGCCCTATTCTCCCTCACAAGCACAGGCACATTTATAATAGAAAACGTCAGCATAAGCGACGTGATAAGCACCATAAACCAACCAATGCCCCCATGTGCCACATTATAAATGAAGCTCGGTATTATCGCTCCAAGGTAGCAAAGTCCTGTTATGATAGTATACCCACGAACGAAGCGTTTATAGCTTTTCACCATAAGGTCGGCTTCCCTCTGCTGACGATCCTCGCTTGCAGTGCAAAGCTCATGCTCAGAAATGTGCAAGACCTCGCATATGCCTGATATCATGGTTATGTCAGGATAAGATATACCACGTTCCCACTTTGACACAGCCGACTCTGTAACATAAAGCGCCTTTGCAAGCTCTTTCTGTGATAAGCCAAGTTCTTTTCTTTTTGTCTGAATAAATTTTCCCAGTGTAGATTTATCTTCCATTTTCATCGTCACCTTTCAGCATAATTCAGAGTGCGCTCTCTATGGTCAACATTATAGCCCAAGGCTTTGAAAATGTCAATAAAATCGGGCTGGACTGTCAGTCAAGCCGCCTATCTACGCACTTTTTCGCATCTTTTTCATCTTATCACTGCCCTATCCACACCCACAAAACAGCACAAAAAATCGCCCTGCTAAAAAGCAAGGCGTTACTGGAGCGGGTCAGAGGGGTCGCACCTCCATCTCCTTTCAGGAAGAAAAGTATTCTGGTAATTGAAATAAACCCGCAAAAAATATTAAGTCCTTACTGATCGTAAGGACTTTTTTGGAGCGGATTACGAGGCTCGAACTCGCTACCTCCACCTTGGCAAGGTGGCGCTCTACCAGATGAGCTAAATCCGCATTTGGTGCTTCCGGACGGAATCGAACCATCGACACGAGGATTTTCAGTCCTCTGCTCTACCGACTGAGCTACAGAAGCAAAACAATGGCGACCGGAATGGGGCTCGAACCCACGACCTCTAGCGTGACAGGCTAGCGTTCTAACCAGCTGAACTACCCGGCCATTGAAAAAAATAACTTCAAACTTTTCGAGTTCAGCTCTCCGAGAATGAAGAATAATTATTATCGTTGACAGGCAAATCTCTTTACCTGTCACGAAATAATTGGTGGGAACAACAGGGCTCGAACCTGTGACCCTCTGCTTGTAAGGCAGATGCTCTCCCAGCTGAGCTATGCTCCCTTTTAGCTGGTTTGTTGTTTTCAGGACTTTGTTTTGTTGTGTCCCTCACAACAGTATCTATTATACACTATCCCACCCTGTTTGTCAACACTTTTTTTGATATTTTTTATGTTTTGTATCATTTTACAATGCTAGTTCAATATTTTTAAAAACTTATGTGCATTTGCAACATCAAAGCCGCATTTTTTGCCTTGAAATGCGCTTTTTTCATCAGGCTTTCTCACAAAAAAATCCGCCGAGCCACACGCCCGACGGATAAAATTTTTTCAAGAATTATTTTTTATCAAGCTGTTTTTTGAGCTTTTCCTGCTCCTGCTCCATAAGCTTCATAAGTTCCTCCAAGGAAGCTGACGCTGTCTTTGTCTGCTGTGCAGGCTTTGCCGCAGGTTTTGCCTTTGGCACAGGCTTTTTCTCAGGCTCAGGGGCTACAGTACCCTCAGTTGAAGCCGCCTCGTCAAGAAGCTGTGAAGCTCTCTCGTAGTAAGAACGGTCTATCTCAGCACGCTCTTCCTTTTCCGCAGGTCTTTCAAATATAGTTTCCTCAGCCTCTTCTACTTCCTCGATAACTTCCTCCGTTTCAGCCTTCTCTTCACCCTCAGGCTCAGCCTTGTGGTGAGAAGCTATCTCGTCGTCAACGTGCTTACGATGTTTTGCGATCTGCTCGCCCTCGTTCTCGCCGCCGAACAGGAAATCGTCAAGAGTAACGCTCTCTGCAGGTTCTTCCTCGTCATCGTCCTCTTCCTCATCATCTGAAGAATGAGTAGCGATAGCAATTATAAGCTCGATAACAACCAGCAGGAATATAGGAACAACAGCGCACACTATCATGCCGAATGTTGACGACATGAACGTAAGCACCTTGCCTGCTGTCATGTAATATGTAGAAGCTACGCCCACAACGTTCTTTGAGCTTATCTCATAAAGCTTTGCAGGGTCTTTTTCCTGATAAACAGTGTAAACAACGCCGTTGTTATCGTCAGTTGAAGTGATGTCATAAAGCCAGAACACGCTTGTTCCAATATCAGGCACGTTCTCGCACACAACTGCCTCGCCTATCTTGTCTGTGCTAGGGGTCATGTTCGATGTGATAACAAGTGAGCCGTCAGGAACTCTGTCACCCATGCCGTCACCGTTCATTATGTACAGGCTATAGCCTGCAATGCTCGGTGTAACATTCTTGTTTTTGAAAACACGTCCCACTCCCACAACTATAAGCATTTCCAGAATAATAAAAACAATAAAGAATATCAGCACGTTCTTGCCTGCTGATGACTTCTGCTTAGTAGCACTGCTCATACTAAAAATAACATTCCTTTCCAAGATATATCCAAAATATCATATTTTATCGCACTAATACATTTATTATATCACAAAGCGCCGCAAATTTCAACACATTTGAGCATATTTTTTGCTTTTGAGAGAATTATTCATTTTTGTAAAGTATTATCGTGACAGTACACAGTTCGTCATTTTTTATGACCGCATATTTTGAGGTAGACCAATCTCCCCCAGCCTGACTGTATGCACGCCGCAGCACGTCAAAGATAACACCGCTATTCTCATCAAAGAGAGTATCCACAGCCTTGTCATACATTTCACTGTCAGCACATTTTAGCCTTGCATATCCACTGTCAGCCATTGCTTCCGCCACAGAACGGCACATCATCTGAACGACATCATCACCGTTTTGAGCATACAGACCGTTTCTTCTGTAATAATTTGCCCCCGAGGAAAATGCCTCAGGATAGTTCAAAAACTTGTTATCGTCCGCTGTATGGTCTTTTGCACACTCGGCGTCAGTGATGCCAAAATAGTCATAGCGGATATAGTACTCCCCTGCATCTGTCACAGGATCGTCCCAAGTGAGGTCAACGTTCGTCCATTCACCGTCTATCATGACCTTGTTCCATAAATGTGGCTGAACAGCTCCGCCGTCATAGGCTTTGCCTGCCACAGGTATGCACTTTATACCTGCCTTGGTGCAAAGTATCTGCATAGCCTTTGCATACCCCTCGCACACAGCCTTGCCCTCTACAAGACAGCCGTATGCAGAATAGCAATTTTTTGCTGTATCGTCATAGTTACACTCAAGAATTATGCTGTCATGGAAATACAGCACCTTGTCATAATCCGACCAGCCCTGCTCAATGCCTGCAAGTATCTCCCCGACCTTTTTATCCAGCTTTTCTTTCTCAGCCTGCGCTTCCTCAGCGGTCTTGTCATATGTGACCTCCACAGATGTCACATATCCATCTCCGTCAATACAGATAGTATACTGCGAACCTATATAATCGATATAAGGACACGCCGAGGTAAGCATGGAGATAAACGCACCGATATCGTCCTTGCTTATAACTCCCTCAGCCAGCTCCACAGAGCTTTCAAATCCGCTCAGCCCTTTGTAAAGCTGTGAAAACACACGTTTTTCGTCAGCACAAAGAAAATCGGCGATATACTCTGCCGTGTCAGGTATCTCAAGTGCCGTAAAGCTCTCGTTTCTGCTGTCAAGCCCTGTTTCAGTATGTCTTTCCGAACCGGCTTCAACATACGCATGAGTGTTCACAAAAGTATTTTTTGAACGGTTTTTATTTTTCTCTCCCGTTCCGCCTAAGCTGCACCCCGATGTGCAGATAAGCACTGCCGCTGTGAGCGCGGCGACCATTTTCTTTTTTTTCAATTTTTGTCCTCGATTTTTACACAAAATTCTGTCTGTATCTTTCAGCCCTTAGTCCGTGATCTCTTCATTATCTCTTTTTATCACAGCCCTGAGCCGTTCTATTTTCTTTTCATGTATCGACAGCACCTTGAACTCCACGTTTTCCCAATGCACCGTCACCTTTTCGTTATCCTCTGGCACATGACCCAGCAGGTCCATAACGAATCCGCCTATAGTGTCATAATCCACCTCGCCGTGATATTCCTTGCCAAGAGCCTCCATAACGTCGTCAAACGCCGCTGTGCCTACCATATCATAGCAATCAGAAGATACCTTCTGTATCTCCTCCGTTTCGTCATCATATTCGTCCTGAATACTACCCACGATAGTTTCAAGCAGATCCTCCATAGTAATGATACCGGCTGTTCCGCCGTAATCGTCCACCACAACTGCTATCTGTGTCTTATCTTCAGTGAACTCTTTGAAAAGCTCACCACACTTGTTGCTTTCAGGCACAAAGGTTATATCTCTCATGAACTCCTTTACGGGACGTTCTTTCTTATCCTCTTCAAACACCAGCCTGAGCAAGTCCTTTGCGAATATAACACCACTTATGTTGTCGGCATTGTCGCAGTAAACAGGTATTCTCGAAAAGCCCTCGCCTATAACAAGCTTCACAGCCTCCGCCAGCGTGGAATTTTCTTCGATAGCCACCATTTCAGTCCTGTGCGTCATAACTTCACGAACTTCAATATCGTCAAAATCAAAAATGTTGCTTATCATTTCCGCCTGACTTTCCTCGATACCGCCCGTTTCGTTTACAGCGTCCACCATCATGAGGATCTCTTCCTCAGTGACAGAATCCGCCTTGTTTGTTGACTTAACGCCGAACAGCCTTAATATCCCTGCGGATACCGCTCCGCTCACTATTGCCAACGGGCTGAACACCGCCAAAAGTGCCTTGTAAGCCACACAGCTATTTAGAATAAATCTCTCGCCCACCTTGCCTGAAATGCAAAGCTTTTTTGGTATGCCTACGCCAAAAGTGCATATAACAAGAGCAAGCAGACAGCTTATTATAACAAATGAACATATGCCGATAATATAATACGAAGCCTGAGTATATACATCAAAAAGCTTGTGAAGCTTATTTGAAAGCGGTGCATAAAAGTAGATCGCTCCCACCACCGAAACTGCGATTATCATAATAGAACGTGCGATGAGGTTTGTCGCAACTACCCTGCCCGTCCTGCCAAGCAAAGCCGCAAGCCTTATTGCCTTCGGGTCTTTGTCCTCCTCAGCCATTTTCTTTAGCTTTGCGTCATTGAACTCCACAGCCGCATTTTCGCACAAGGTAAGAAAAGCCATAAGCAATATTACCGCCGCACAAACACCTATTCCCGTCCACAGTCGCCCGACATCGTCCATAAAAAAAATACCGTCCCTTTCACATAGGCGAAAAAGCTCGCCTTTTTATCATATACTATTTATTATAGGCAACATATGCTTCTTTGTCAATAGATATTGTCACAATTTTTCACATTCTGCCTGAATTTCATATGGGCAATTTTAGTTATGAAAAAAGCAGACGAGCCGCAAAGCCCATCTGCTTACATCAAACAATATTATTTCTCTGCCGCACCTATCTTGGAAACTGCGTCCCTAGTAGTGTTTACGTCCTTAAGGCTCTTTGTAAGCACCTCAGCCGCCTCAGAAAGCGACTTGTTAAGATTTTCAGAAAGTGCCTCACGGATAGCCTTGTCCTTAGCCTTAGCCTGCTCAACGATATCCGCAGCCTGTTTGTTAGCCTCCGCAGCTATCTGCTTTGCATAGTCAGCCGCCTGCTTGATGATCTCCTCCTGAGCCACAAGCTTCTTAGCCTCGTCCTTAGCCTTCTTTACGATCTCCTCGGCTTCCTTGTTGGCCTCAGTAAGGATATTTTTCTTATCTCTTGTCATATCCTTTGCACGCTTTATCTCACCCGGAAGGTTAAGTCTTATGCTGTCGATGTATTCACGCATCTGCTCAACATCGATCATTTTTTTCTGTGAAAACGGCACGCTTGAAGACTTGTCAAGCAGTTCGTCCATAAGTTCAAGTATTTCCTCTACCGTCATTTTAAACACCCTTTCATTACTGATCTATATTATTGGCAGGCTTATAGAGCCTGTCAGTGATCTTGCTCTGTATCTGTTTCGGCACAAAGCCTGTGATATCTCCGCCGAAGCTTGCGATCTCCTTTACAACGCTTGACGAAAGGAACATATTCTCTCCCGTAGTGGTGAGAAACACCGTTTCAGCGTCATTGTAAAGCTTTTTATTTGCAAGAGCCATCTGGAACTCATACTCAAAGTCAGACACAGCCCTAAGTCCCTTTACGATAGCATTAGCTCCCGTCTTTTGCAGATAATCCGCCAGCAGACCGTTATAACAATCCACCACCACATTATCAAGGTGCTTTGTGACCTCGATTATCATTTCCATTCTTTCTGTAGGTGTGAAAGCAGCCCTTGATTTATTAGCGTTAAAGGACACCAACACTATCACCTTATCGAAAAGCTTTGAAGCTCTGTCGATTATATCCAGATGACCCAGCGTAACAGGGTCAAAGCTTCCCGGGCAAACAGCGATACGCATCAATAGTCCACTTCTTTCATTGGTATCTTATAGACCGTCAAAGCGGTCTTACCGTATTTATATCTCTTATGAAGCTTAAGTCTGCCGTAGCTTTCTCCAAGCTCAAGCTCCTTTTCATGCTCGCACACAATGATAGCACCATCATTGAGCTTGCTCTCCACAAGCTCCAAGGCCTTTTCAACTATGCCCATTCTGTAAGGCGGGTCGATAAAAACTATATCAAGCCCGGCTTTGGCAACTTTAAGATATTCCAGACTATCCATGCAAAGCACACGGGATTCCTTATTGAAACCGCATGAATCCACATTATCCTTGACGATAGCCACAGCCTCAGGATTGCTGTCTACGAAAACGCAGTGACTAGCCCCACGGCTGAGAGCCTCTATACCCATTTGACCGCTGCCTGCAAAAAGGTCAAGCACCGAGCTTGCTGGTACATCAAACTGAATAATGGAAAAAACAGCCTCTTTTACCATATCTGTAGTTGGTCTTGTGTCCAACGACTCCAAAGTTTTAAGCTTTTTTCCTCTGCATGAACCTGTAATAACTCTCATAAAAAATAACTCCAAAATAAAAGTATACAATCATTATACTATATTAATTACCATTTGTCTAGACTATTCGCCGATATTTTTTTATTTTTTATACCGCACACAAAAAGGGACTTCACAGCGGAAGTCCCTTTAGTTATTTTAATTATGTACCCTAAGAAACAAGTCCTCAGTTAAGATTACTTTCTCTTAGAAACTACGATAGCTGCACCTGCGAGAGCGATACCTGCAAGAGCGATACCTGCTGTTGCGCCTGTAGCTGCTGTTTTGTCAGAAGCTGCGCTTGAAGATGTAGCAGTTGTTGTGCCTGTTGTACCAGTCTTTGAAGAAGTTGTTGCGGCTGTGCTGTTAGCCTTTGAATCAGTCTTGCTGTCAGACTTAGAATCTGTCTTGGAATCATCCTTTTTGCTGTTTGAATCTGTGCCAGAAGTAGCAGGAGCAACAGGAACAGCGTTAGCAGCCCATATCCAGCCCTCATTTGTTGAGCCGTCATCGAACTTCTGAGCCTCAGCGTTTACAGTACCTGACTGAGCGATAGAAATTGTGTAAGAGCCGTCGCCGTTGATAGCAGTATCCTGGCAGTCAACGTTTGTGTCGAATCCACCTGCGCCGCCTGCGATACCTACGCACTTGTTAGGGAAGTAAGCTGGCTGTGCAACCTTATCCTTTTCTTTGTCATCTGGATTTCTGAAATCCCAAGTGCCGTCAGCTTGGAAAGATACACCAGCATTGCCTGTTGTGTCACCAAGACCTTCAATTGTGAAGTCAATAGTGATGTACTCACCAGCGCCTGCTACAGTGTAGTCAGTGATCTCTGATGTGAACTTGCTGTTCCACTTGTTGATGATCTGGAAGCAGAGCTTGTCTGAATCAGACTTGCCAGGAGCAGCACTTACGTTAAACTCCTGTGAACCGATCTTTACCTTAAGATCCTTACAAGTAACGACCTGACCATTTACAAGAGCCTCATCGTTATCGTTGTACTCACATGGGATATCTGTAGCGATGAACAGATAGTTGTAAGCTGTTGAATCAGCAGCGAAAGCTGTTACTGCCATAGCTGTTGCAGCTATAGCTGCTGCAGCCATGCCTGCGAAAATCTTTGTAAGTTTCATTTCTAAAACTTCCTTTCTTAAATAACTTTACTTACATTGTACTTTATTTTCCGAAAAAATTCAATCGGCCGATTTACCAAATATGATAACGTTTTCTTATGCAATCACAACAATTTGTACTATTGATTTTTAGAAGTATAGCCCAATTTCCGCACTTTACAAAACTTTTTTATCTTATGTAAAAATACTAAACCGTCATTTATCAAGCTTTTTCTTCTGCACCTTTCCGGTCACTTTCAGCACGATACCTCTAGGAGCAAATTTAGACCCTGCATAAAGTGCCTTTATAGACTTCTCAGGGATAATGATGAGTTTTCTGCCGAACATTCCCTCAAGAGCCTTTTTTGCACAAAACTGCGGTGTTATGGAGCTTACGCCGAACTTGCAGTTTGCAACGTCATTGAACTCCGTATCCACAGGACCCGGGCATACCGCACAAACGTGTACCCTGCTGTTTCTCACCCTCAACTCCTCATATATTGCGCTGGTAAGGCTCACAACATAAGCCTTTGAAGCATAGTACGTTGCCATCATAGGACCGCCATACATAAGACCTGCTGAGGAAGCTATATTCATTATATAACCCCTGTCAGCGGCAACAAAGTCTTTCAAAAACAGCTTTGTAAGCATATGCACCGCCGTAACGTTGGTGTCTATCATTTTAAGCTCAGTGTCCAGAGGGAGCTTGTCAAAGCTGCCCACTGCACCAAAGCCTGCGCAGTTCACAAGCACTGATATCTTCTCGCTCTTTGTTTCCTCATAAAGCCGCAGACATTCTTCCCTGTCGGAAACGTCGCAAACTATCACCCTTGTATTGTCACCAAGCTCCTTCGCAAGCTCTCTGAGTCTTTCCTCACGTCTTGCGCTGAGTATCACACGAAAGCCCCTTGCAGATAGATCTCTCGCTATCTCTCTGCCAATTCCCGAGCTTGCGCCTGTTACCAAAGCCGTCTTAGCCATTTATATCATCCTCCGCCCTTTTCAGGGATATTATTTGATTTTTGTCATATCAGTATATCACATTAGTATCACCCTGTCAAGTGTAAGAAAGATGTAAAATACGCAGAAAAGCATCGCAAAAAACTGAATAAAAATGTCAAAATCTCTTGACATTTACTTTAAAGTATGGCATAATGTTAATATAATTTTAAGAAATAGAATAAAATTAAACTTGAAAGTTGTAGGGAGAATTTATGAATAACTATCAAATGGGCAATATAAAGCTCGAAAAGCTCGCAAAAGAAAATTCAGCTTTTCAAAACTGTCAGCCTGATATGTCTGACGTAAACTTTGAGATAGGCAAAAGCAGCAGCACAGTTAAAATATTTGCCGCCATAGCAGCTTTCGCGCTGATATATGGCATAAGATTTTTCTTACGCCGCTATGTCGGAAACCCGAATGGGTCGATGTCTGCCGGAGATATCGTTTTTTGGTGCTTTATAGGCTTGATAATCGTCCTTGTAGTTGTGACAACGGTCAAGGAAAAGAATAGTCCCATTATTTCAGTTATGGGCAAAAAACTGTTCTATAACGGAAACTGTTGGTCAAGCGATGAGATATCTCATGTTAAATGCACAAAATGGTTAGAGAGAGTCGAAGTGTATTCATCAGGCAAAAAAGTCCTGACTTTTCCATGGGAAAAGGATAACTCCGAGCTTTTTATAGCTTGGGTGAAAAAGTGCGGGATAAAATTTGAAGATAACCGTATGCACTTATTCTGATAAAAATCAAAAAATATAAACCAGAGAACAAGGAGATAAAAAATTATGAGTTGTACCCTTTGCATACTTGCCGCAGGTCTTGGAAGTCGCTTCAAAGGCGGCATAAAACAGCTTGAACCTTTCGGACCAAACGGTGAAATAATAATGGATTATTCTATCTATGACGCCGTTGAGGCAGGCTTTGACAAGGTCGTATTCATTATAAGAAAGGATATCCGTGATGCCTTTGATAAAATGATAGGCGACCGTATCTCAAAATACGTCAAGATAGATTACGTTTATCAAGAGCTTGACTGCCTTCCGGAGGGCTATTCCGTACCTGAGGGACGTGTTAAGCCGTGGGGTCACGGTCACGCAGTCTGCTGTTGCAAGGGCGTTATAAATGAGCCTTTCGCAGTAATAAACGCTGATGATTTTTACGGCAAGGAAGCTTTTGTGAAGCTCCACGATTTTCTCTGCAATGAAAACTCAGATCGCAAAAAGCTTCATCTCGGCATGGCAGGCTTCATACTGAAAAACACTCTAAGCGACTTCGGTGCAGTGAACAGAGGCGTCTGTGAAGTGAAAGACTCTATGCTCACAGACGTTGTTGAAACCTACAATATCCGCCGTGATAATGACGGCAAGGTCTATTCAGGCAAGGAAGAAACAGCCGAGCTTGACGAGAACTGCTATGTGTCAATGAATATGTGGGCTTGCCCTGACGGCTTTATAGATAAGCTCAATGGTATGTTCACAGACTTTATGAAAGAAAATAAAGACAGCCTGACAGCGGAGTTTCTCCTCCCTGCGGGTATCGATACAATGATAAAAACAGGTGTTGCAGACTGCAAGCTTCTGGAAACTCACGATAAGTGGTTCGGCGTTACATATAAAGAGGATAAGCCAACCGTTAAAGCCGATATCGCAAAGCTTATAGAGGCTGGCGTTTATCCTGAAAAGCTTTGGAAATAAAACTCAAACAAACAAATAATACAGAATAAATTGTCAACAATAAGTCGGGCAGAACAAATTCTCCCGACTTTTTTGCGTCTGTTTGTAAAAAGTGAAGAAAATCCTTAATTCGACTAAAAAGCACTTGAAAAAGGCTGTAAAATGTGTTATGATAATCTTTGAAACAGATCTGCATTTTTGCAGGTCAAGAGAGATAATATAAGAGGTAGTATAATGGAGAGCCAACACGGTAGCAATTTGAAAAATATAAGAAAAAAGAGAGCCACAGCACAGCAAAGCATAGTGTCATTGAGTTGTCTTGTGTGCATAGCATTTGCGGCAATATGGGGCTTCCATGCAGGAAGCGGCAACAGCAGGGCTGTGGAAGCAAAGAAGATGTCAGCTTCAAGCTCTGTGGCAGAGAACGAAAGCTCCGAGAGCAATGCAGACAACTCTTCTCAGGCAGAAAGCATGATCGATGAGAGTGGCATAGACGAAAGCCTTACTGACAGCTCAGTTGACCATGATGATGCCGACGACCTTTCCGACGCAGTTTTCATAGGCGACTCACGAACAGTTGGTCTGCAAAACAACTGCGATAAACCAAAAGCAACATTCCTTTGCTCTGTGGGAATGCACATCGACACCGTTATGACAGAACAGAACATCACCCTTTCAAACGGCAATGCAGGCACTGTTATCGACGCTCTTGGAGAAAGACAATATGGCAGAGTGTATATAAACCTCGGCACTAACGAGCTTGGCTGGCCTTATATCGACACCTTCAAGGATTATTATACACAGCTTATCACAAAAATTCAGGAGATACAGCCTGACGCTGTTATCTATGCTGAATCTATCCTCCCTGTAACAGCTTCAAGAAGCTTACAGGGCGACGCCATAAATAACACAAATGTAGCCACATTCAATCAGGCTATCTCAGAGGTGGCACAGCAGACAGGTATAAATTATCTTGACTGTACCTCCGCTGTAGCAGGCGCAGACGGCACTCTTCCGGAGGAAGCCTCCTCAGACGGAATACACCTTATGAGCGAATACTGCGACAAGTGGCTCAACTATATAATCGACAACACATAAGAAAGGAAAGAAGAATTATGAAAACAAAGAAAATACTCTGCACTCTTATGGCAGTTATGTGCATTGGCACAGCGGCACTCACAGGCTGCGGCTCAGGCTCCGACAGCAGCACAGCAAACTCCGCAAACTCAGCGGCAGCCGCTCAGACAAACGAAAGCGTTGACGTAACAGCCGTTGCGGACAAGCTCAAGGACGGCATAGAGTTCAAGGACGAGCTTGCAGAGCTTGACGAAGCAAAGATAGAAAAGATAATCGGAATATCAGCAGACAGCTATACAAAGGCTAAGGTCTATGTAAGCTCATCAGGAGGAACAGCCGAGGAGATAGACTGCTTTGAAGCCAAGGACGCAGACAGTGCAAAGGCTATCGCAGATACACTTACAGCAAGAGTCGAAAGCCAGAAAAGGGTTTTTGAAAACTATGTTCCGGAGGAAATGACAAAGCTGGGTGACCCTGTTCTTGTAACCAACGGCAATTATGTTTACCTCTGTCTTTCAAACGACAACGATAAAGCAAAAGAGATAATAGGCTAGGAGTAATAAATATATGCTTTTTTCAAGTACAACATTTCTGTTCGCTTTCCTGCCTATTGTACTGATAACGTATTATATCGTCCCACGCATAACACGCAATCTGGTGCTGTTTATCTTCAGCCTTGTGTTTTACGCATGGGGCGAACCTGTTTATATCGTCCTCATGATAGCTTCCACTATCGTTGCATATATAACAGGACTATTGGCAGACAAACAGCGTAAAAACGCAAAAAAATACACTCCGCTCATCGCAATGATAGGAGCGGTTGTGTGGAACATCGGGCTTCTTCTGTTTTTTAAATATACCGACTTTTTCATTGGTGCGGCAAACAGCATTTTCGGCACGCAGATAAAGACCTTGGGTCTTGCCCTCCCTATCGGTATCTCATTCTACAGCTTCCAGACCCTTTCCTACGTTATCGACGTTTATAAAGGCGAAGTAAGAAGTCAGAAGAACTTCCTTGACCTTGCCACCTATGTTGCCCTTTTCCCACAGCTTATCGCAGGTCCTATCGTAAGATACATCGACGTTGCGGAACAGCTCAAAAAGCGTAACGAGAGCATAGAGCATTTTGCACAAGGTGTGTGGAGATTTTCCATAGGTCTTGGCAAAAAAGTCATTCTCGCAAATACTATCGGCGAGCTTTTCGACACTATCTCAAACTCGGCACAATCCGAACTGAGCGTTGCCGCAAGCTGGCTGGGCATAATAGCCTATACATTCCAAATATACTTTGACTTCTCAGGCTATTCCGATATGGCGATAGGTCTTGGCAAAATGTTCGGCTTCGACTTTCTCGAGAACTTCAACTACCCTTACATCTCCACCTCTATCACAGACTTCTGGAGACGCTGGCATATGTCCCTTTCAAGCTGGTTCAGAGATTATGTCTATATCCCACTTGGCGGTAACCGCAAGGGCAAAGCAAGACAGTGCCTTAACATCATGATAGTGTGGTTTCTCACAGGCTTCTGGCACGGTGCAAACTGGAACTTTATGCTATGGGGCGTGTACTTCGGTGTGATACTCCTATGTGAAAAGCTTTTCTTGGGCAAAGCCCTGAAAAAGATACCTGCATTTTTCCAGCATATCTACGCACTTCTTTTTATAGTCATAGGCTGGGGAATATTCTCCTATGAAGATTTCGGCAAGCTCACACAGAACTTCAAAAATATGTTCGGTGCAGGGGGACTTCCTCTCATAAATCACCAAACAGTGTTCTGGCTCGCACAGTATGCAGTAACAATAGTGATACTTGTGTTAGCTTCAACACAGCTTCCAAAAAAGCTCTGCCTGAAACTTCAAACCAAATGTCCTGAGATATGCGGCTGTATACTCCAACCGCTGTTCGCATTAACACTTTTGGCAGTTTCCACCGCCTACCTTGCAGGTAATTCATTCAATCCGTTCCTGTATTTCAGATTTTAAAGGAGGACGGCAGATATGAAAAAACAACTTAAAAACTATATTATGATAGTGTGCTTTCTGCTGTTCATATTCGGCTTTGCAGTGGCAAGCTTCATTTCCGAGGACCGTGAGTTCTCCGAAAATGAGAACCGCTATCTCCAGCAAGCCCCTGAGTTTTCGTGGAAAAAGCTTGAAAAAGGCGAGTTCACATCGGATATCGAAAGCTATATGTCCGATCAGATATTCATGAAAGACCAGCTTGTGAGTCTTAAAACAGTCACCGACCGCACGCTTCTCAAAAACTATCAAAACGGCGTTTATTTCGGCAAAGACGGCTATTATCTCCAAGACTATCAGGAAAACAGACCTCTTATCGAGAAAAACATAAGCTGTCTTAACGATTTTGCTGACAGCCTCGATAAATCCGTCGACGTAAGCTTTCTTCTTGTGCCGAATGCAGTTTCCGTTATGTCAGACAAGCTCCCTGCGGTCACACAGACCGACGATCAGCTTGAAAGCGAAAAGTATATAAGTTCTATCCTCAGCGACAGGATAAACCTCTGCTTCCCATATGACCAGCTCAAAGACGCCGCAAAGTCCACGCAGGTTTTCTATAAGACCGACCACCACTGGACAGCCGAGGGCGCAAAAGTGGGATTTGACGCACTTATGACAGCCATGAATGAAGATATCCCACAGGTATCCTACAATATAGAAACTGTAAAGGACTTTCATGGCACACTTTATTCAAAAGCCCCAACAGACTTCTCCGCTGCTGACGAAATGCACTTCTACACCAACCCTGACAACAGCGTAAAGGTAAATTATGTTGAAGAAAATAAACAGACCGACACCCTTTTTGACGATTCATTCAAGAACAAAAAGGATAAATACTCCACATTCATGGGCGGAAACTTTGCCCTCACGGAAATAGAAACAAACGGCGAAAGCGATGAACACGTCCTTATTATAAAGGACAGCTACGCAAACACAGTTATGCCATACTTTGCCGACAAGTATAAGCACATCACAATGATAGATATGCGTTATTACCACATCATGGATAAAACAGTCAGCGAGTATGTAAAAGACAACGGCATAACAAAGGTCATTTTCCTTTATAATATGGACTTTGTGAACACCGACAACAACTTCATCTGGCTTGAATAATTCAGCAACAATTAGGGGCGGCCATTGGTCGCCCGCTATTTTTATCACACCCATATATAACGTCAACATCAAACCCACAGAAAGAAGGACATAAAATGACACTTACCCCCTACAAAAGAAAAGCCTTTTATTATGAAACAGACCGCATGGATATAATCCACCATTCAAATTACGTCCGTTGGCTTGAGGAAGCCCGTGTTGACCTTATGGAACAGCTTGGCTGCCCTTTCCACGAAATAGAAAAACGTGGCATAGTTTCCCCAGTGCTTTCCGTGGAAACACACTATAAATATCCCGTCCGTTTCGGTGATGAGTTTGAAGTACGCTGTAAGCTGTCAAAGTTCAACGGCTGTGCCTACGAGCTTGACTACGAGGTCTTTGACCTTACCACTCAGAAAACAGCCTGCCTTGCCCACACCTCCCACTGCTTCACCACCTCCGACCTTAAGCCTGTAAGACTAAAAAAACATTATCCCGATATCTACGAGAAATTCCTATCCGCATATCAGGCAAGTGAAGAATAAGCAAAAAAATGTACAGCTCCCGAGTTTCTTCTCAGGAGCTGTACTTATGTGTAAAAAATGACAGACGTGACCTGTCACGAAGAAAGCAATCCATCAACGCCCTCACGCCACTTTTCAAAGCTGCACAAACCAAGCTTTGCCCAGCGGCATTCCGAGCATAGTATATCAAATGCCTTTTTATCCATTTTGCTTCTCAGCCTTGTCAGCGCACTGCGATAATTCTCCACTGAGTGACATTTTATCTCAGAAAGTCTGCAAACCTCGCTGTCTTTCTGTGCCACCGTTCCGCCACAGCCGTCAAGCAAACAACCGTCCTCCGTCCTGTTTGGGCAGTGCTGACATATCATATCTCCGCTGCACACAAACCGCACCGCAGTGTCCTCGCTCTCCAATCTGTCTTTCACAGACTGCATATTCACCGAAAAACCGTCACTGTAGCCTTTTCCCTGAAAAAGCGGCAGGCACAGCAGATGATGAAATCTAAGCTCAGGCTCTCTTGTAAGCATAGCAACCTGTCTTTGCAAGTCTGCTTACAAGCTCGATGCTGATAAGGTAAGCAGCAACAACAGAGATAATGTCCTTTATAAGATAAGGAACAGAAACAAGAAGTATAGACTTGCCAATAGAGATATTAGCAACGACAGCGTACTGGATAGCACCGAGCAGGTGGTCGCAAGCAAGACCTGCGATACCAAGCACGATAGCGATGACCTTACCGCTTATCTTGTCAGAGCAGAACTTTGCGCCAAGACCGCAAAGAAGAGCCATAACGATAAATCCGTAAATGAATCCACCTGTATATCCTACGATAACGGAGAAACCGCCTGACCAGCCTGCGAACACGGGCACACCGATAGCGCCCAGCAGACCATAGACCAGAGCAGACACAGCACCGCCCTTCCAGCCGAGAAAATATCCTGCCAGAGCCACAGCGAAAGTCTGGAGCGTAACAGGAACGTGAGTAGGAAGCGGAATAGTTATCTGCGAAAGCACAGCGATTATAGCTGTCATCAGACCGATACCAACTATCTGTTTTGTTTTGTTTTTAGCATTGTTATTCATTGTAAACCTATCCTTTACTTTTTATTTGACAATTAATATTGTATCACATACCGAACCTATTGTCAACCAAAAATATTTATTTCGGTATACAATTATAAAGCGTCGGTAAACGATACTTTTATACAAATTTAATAACAAACAGCGAAAACACGGCATTTCCCTTCCGAACGGGACACCGAGGGCGTCGCCCCCTACAATATTTCGGGCAACTTCCTACCACCGCAAAATCGCTACACTCGGTGCTGTCTTTTACTTCGTACTTGAGCACAACTCTGTTCAGCTTTGCCAATTCCTCATTCCTCATTTCTCACTTCCCCTTGTGCATTTTGCCCTTAAATCCTACTAAATCGATAGAATTAATATCAGTTTTCACAAAAATGCAAAAAATCATCTTAAACCTATTGACATTCCTCTATGGGTGTGGTATAGTATAGATACGCTAAAACATACTAAACGACTAGGATTAATATGAATTTGAAATGAGGCGTTGAAAATGAATGTAAAAATACTGAAACTGAAAACAACGTACGATTCACGAATGTGTATGTGCTGTATGTGTTGCTGTTAAGATCAGCAGAAAGTTCAGTATCAAAAATTTTTATCGGATTTAAAAAACATCAATTTAATGAAAGAGGTAATTTAAAATGAGCGCAATAAACGAAAGAAATCTTAAATTTGAAACACTCCAGCTCCACGTTGGTCAGGAAACAGCAGACTCTGTAACAGATGCAAGAGCTGTTCCTATTTATCAGACATCATCATACGTTTTCCATAACTCACAGCATGCCGCTGACAGATTCGCTCTTAAGGACGCAGGCAACATCTACGGCAGACTTACAAACCCAACTGAGGACGTTTTTGAAAGACGTATCGCAGCTCTCGAGGGCGGCACAGCAGCTCTTGCAGTTGCATCAGGCGCAGCAGCAGTAACATACGCTATCGAGAACGTAGCCCTTGCAGGCGATCATATCGTAGCTGCAAAGAACATCTATGGCGGCACATATAACCTGCTTGCACACACTCTTGTTGATTACGGCATCACAACAACATTTGTCGATCCGCTTGACCCAGCTGACTTTGAAAAGGCTATCAAGGAGAACACAAAGGCTCTCTATATCGAAACTCTTGGCAACCCTAACTCAGACGTAGTTGATATTGAAGCTATCGCAAATATCGCACACGCACACAATATCCCACTTCTCGTTGACAGCACATTCGCTACTCCATATCTCGTAAGACCTATCGAGTACGGCGCAGATATCGTTATCCATTCTGCAACAAAGTTTATCGGCGGTCACGGCACAACAATCGGCGGCGTTATCGTTGAAAGCGGCAAGTTTGACTGGAAGAAGTCAGGCAAGTTCCCACAGCTCACAGAGCCAAACCCAAGCTACCACGGTGTTAGCTTTGCAGACGCAGCCCCTGGCGCAGCATTTGTAACTCGTATCCGTGCGATCCTTCTCCGTGATACAGGTGCAACACTTTCACCTATCCACGCATTCATCTTCCTGCAGGGTCTTGAAACACTTTCGCTGAGAGTTGAACGTCATGTTGAGAACGCACTTAAGGTAGTTGACTTCCTTAACAAGCACCCAAAGGTAGAAAAGGTAAATCACCCTTCAGTATCAGACGATCCAAGCCAGCAGGCACTTTACAAGAAGTATTTCCCTAACGGCGGTGGTTCTATCTTCACATTCGAGATAAAGGGCGACGCAAAGACAGCTCAGAACTTCATCGACCACCTGAAACTCTTCTCACTCCTTGCAAACGTAGCAGACGTTAAGTCACTGGTTATCCACCCGGCATCAACAACACACGCAGAGCTTAACGAAGCAGAGCTTGCAGATCAGGGCATCAAGCCAAACACTATCAGACTTTCTATCGGTACAGAGCATATCGACGATATCATCTACGATCTCAGCGAAGCATTCGACGCTATCTAATAAAAACCTTTTGCCATTACGGTTTTTACCTAAAAATACAGACCTCAATATAGAAACGGCTGACAGGCGAAAAGCTTGTCAGCCGTTTCTGTACCCATAAAAAAGCAGGGCAACAACAAGCCGCCCTGCCCTTCTAACGTAAAGAAAAAAGAAAAGTCAATCGCCGCAGGCGATACCATAATTCCTCATTCCTCACTCCTAACTCCTCACTACTTCTCCAGCTCAGAGATCTTATCCACTCTCCTCTGATGTCTGCCACCCTCAAACTCCGTTTCAAGGAAAACGTCCACCAGCTCGATAGCCAAGCCTGCACCCAGCACTCTCGCACCAATGCAAAGCACGTTTGCGTCATTATGCGCTCTTGTATACTTAGCAGAGAAATAATCCGAACAGCAAGCCGCTCTTATTCCCTTTATCTTGTTTGCACTCATTGACATTCCAATACCAGTTCCGCATATGAGTATTCCCATTTCGTATTCGCCCGAAGCCACTTTCTCGCAAACTTCCTTTGCCTTGTCAGGATAGTCTACTTTTTCTCCTGCCTGAATACCAAAATCAGTGTATTCCACACCCTTTTCGTCCAAATGTGCCAATATCTCCGCCTTAAGCTCAGGACCTGCATGGTCGCAGCCAATAGCAATTTTCATTTTAATTTCCTCCTATTTATCCCTATGTGCCTTATCCTTTTCCGCCTTTGTAGCCTGCAAATATGATACCTCCAGCCTGTCCGCCGAAACCATTATCTCAGGCTGAGCCTCCACCGCAAGACACAGTGACGAAGCCCTCTGCAGCCTGTTCACATAGCTTGCAAGCTGAACATTTTCGTTGTCAGCGAAATATTTCGCATTTATCTCTGCCGCACAGTCGCCCACAAGCATTGTCTTTTCAGAAAACTCTCCCGAAAAAACTTCCTCCTCAGGGCAAACTCTGTCAGCGGATATCCTCGTGACAACGCCGTTTTTGCACTGAAACTCGCCTGCGTAAACTATCTTAGGCCTTGCCCTCATAACAGAAATTATACTGCCCTCAAAACCTATGCAGTTGTAAGCCAGCGAAAGCAGAGTAGAAACTCCTGCGCTTTTTAAGCTCTCACAGCCAAAGCACATTCCCTTTACAGCCGCCACGCCTATCCTAAGTCCCGTGTAAGACCCCGGACCCTTTGCAATAGCCGCACAATCAAGGTCAGTATAAGTAATCCCTGTTTCCTCTAGTGCCTGCTTCACCATAGGCAATATCACCTGGGAATGAGTGAGCTTTGTGTATACAGATTTCTCCCAAAGAAGCTTCTCTCCGTCCGTCACCGCCACTGAAGCGACCTTTCCGCTCGTGTCAATAGCTAATATCTTCAAATCTATCATCTCCCTCAGGTGCAGTTATGCTTATCTCCCTGCTGTCCTCGTCAATGCGCTGAATATCTATCCTCAAAGCGTCCTCAGGAAGCTCCTCAGCAATATTCTCCGACCATTCCACCGCAAGCACAGTGTCTTCGTCCATGTAGTCAAAAAAGCCTGTAGTTTCCAGATCGTCCGCTGAATTTATGCGATACATATCAAAGTGTATAAGGCTGAGCCTGTCACCTCGGTATTCGTTCACCAGTGCGAACGTAGGCGAAGTCACCTCGTCGCCAAGTCCCATTCCAATGGAGATCCCCCTGGTAATAGTAGTCTTTCCTGCACCAAGACCGCCGCTGTAAGCGATAAGATCGCCGCCTTTCAGCCGTCTACCTATCTCCTCACCCAAAGCGATAGTTTCCGCCGCAGATGATGTTTTGTATACCTTTGTCAACCTATCACCTCATTTGACCGTCATCTTCCGTGTAGCCCACAATAAAAAGGCTGTTTTTATTCATAAGCTGATAAATGCTCTCCACCTCTGTCTTGTCCGCCGCTGAATTGTAGCAGTTGTAAACATACAGCCTGCCCTCCTCTTTAACAGCGAAAACCGTGTGGATACCGCTGAAAATATTCAACCCGATATGGTAAGAAACTATCACAGGCTTGCCCTCTTCAACAGCCGCCTGAGCCTCCTCAGCTTTATAAAATCTTTTGTATCCAACTCCCATTGCCTTAAAAAGACCGCTTATTTTCCTAGGGTTAGACCCCAGCGAGCCGTCCGCCGCAATAAGAGCATTCTTTTCAAAATCATAAGCAAGCTTTGCCATGTCAGGCTCAAAGCCCTCGTATGTGAGATAATTATAAGCCGCAATGACCTCACAGCCTACCCCTGCGAACCTGTTTTCGCCAAGCATCAGATCGCACACAGGGGGATTTTCCTGCCCATACCCCACAAAGCCCTCTATCTTTATGCCCTTGTTGTGAGCATAATTTTCCGCAGTCCTGCCGCTGTCAGTTTCCTTATAAGTGTCCTCAAAAAGCCGCCACTTCATATCGTCCTCCGAGCTGTCGCCCTGAATACCGCTCTCATCACCGACCTGCGAGCTTTCGTCAACTTCCATGCTGTCACTATCCACCACAAAGCTTTCCGCAGTAGTGGTAAAAGCCGAATCATTGAGCCTTTCACTGTCCGCCTTGTTTCCGCATGAACTGAGCATTATCCCGAGAAGCAGCACGACCGCAAGAATTTTCATCACAGCTCACCCTTATCCTTGAAGTAGTTTAGCATAAGATCCACCATTCTGCCGTAAGACTGCTTGCCGTCCTCAACGCCGTTGAGCTTCAGAGATTTTTCCATTGCCTTGTCAGATATCTCCCCCACTGCCTCGCTGTCGAAAACAGTGTCCTTAGCCTCGTCAACGCTCCGCCAGTAGTCCCAGTTTGCTTCCATATCAGCCCACACCTCGTCGCAGATAGAGCTGTCAAATTCTATCTTCTTATCGTCAGAAGCGTAGTCAAAAATCTTGTTTCTAACCTCGCCAAGCGCCGCCAGATAGCCCGAATAGCGGTAATCAGCATTGTCCGATCTGTCGCACGCCATAAAGGCAATAAAGTTCGCCTCGTCCTCCTGAATGTAGCCTTTCGTATGAGCAAGCTCATGACAAATGGTGTCAGGAAGCTTCGCCTTATACATATCCTGATTGTAGTTAGCCTCCATAGAGAACGGGAAATAGATGCCCATAAGGTCCATTTGGCTCATAAAGAACGAGCATTTTATAGCTTTCGGAGTGACATAAAATCCCCCGAGGTTTTTAAATTCGCTTCCAAGCCCACGCATGGCCTCCTGAGCCGTCTTGTCAAGGTCAGCAGTCAGCACGAATTTTCCCTCGCTGTCACGCTCCACCTCTTTGCTAAGCGCATTTATCTCCGTAACAAGCTTGTTGCCAAGTGCTTCAAGCTCCGTCCTAGTGTGCTGTTCCGTAGGTATGCCGTTAAGTTCCGCAAAGCTTGAACAATGATAAAGCACGAAGCAGTTAAAGGTCTGCACCGTCACCACAAAAGTGACTATCCACATATAAACAAGCCCGAAAATTTTCGCAGTTTTCTTTCTCTTGCCTTTTCTGACTATCACAAGCACCAGCATAGCCACCAGCGAAAGCGGAATACCGAAAACCGCTACCGCAATAAGCAGTTCCCCGAAAGAAAACGGCAACAGCGAAGTGAGCCTGCCATATGTATTTTTCCAAATTGGAAAAATGTGAGCCGTATACCAGTCGCAGAACGCCGTACTTTTCCAGGCGACCACGTTCAGCACCACGCTGACTGCCACAAGGCAAACACAGGCAATGACCTGCCAAGAGAGATGTTTTTTCTTGCCGTTCTCAGGCATTTCCACACTTTCCGCACTCTTTTTCACCGCTGTATCTGTCACTGCCGCTCACCTCGGTTCATGTATTTTACTCTGCTATCTCAACACGCCTGTTTACCCGACTTATTATCTGCTTACCTACAAATTATCTTATCGCACAAATCGTGTAGGGGCGAACAGCGTTCACTCGTCTTGGTCGCCTACATGGTTTGTATAAATTCAAACCTCGTCGCTCCCAAAAACGGGACGTCAAGGGCGCCGTCCCCTACATTTGCCACGCCGCAAAATCGCTCCGCTCGGTATTTACTCTATCAAAGTGACTTGTTCGGTCGGCTATGCCAATTCCTCACTCCTCACTTAAACGGCTTAGAACAATCCGTAGATATTGCCCTCATTATCGCAATCGATATTATAAGCCGCAGGCTTCTTAGGCAGACCGGGCATTGTCATAATATCGCCCGTATAAGCTACCACAAATCCTGCACCGGCTGAAAGCCTTACATCTCTTACTGTTATCTCATAATTCTCAGGCTTGCCAAGCTTTGTCGGGTCGTCAGACAGTGAATACTGCGTCTTAGCCACGCAAACAGGGATATCCCCGAATCCCAGCTCAGTGATCTCCTTTATAGCCTTTTCAGCCTGTTTTGTATAGATCACTCCGTTTGCACGGTATATCTCTTTCGCAAGTATATCAAGCTTATCCTTGATAGGGAGCTTCTCGTCATAAAGCGGCTTGAACTCAGACGGCTTTGTTTCAATAGTCTTGCAAACCTTTTCCGCAAGGTCGATACCGCCCTCAGAGCCTTTTGCAAAAATCTCAGCAAGTGAGAACTCAACACCCATTTCACCGCAAACTTTCTCGATAACAGCCAGCTCAGCCTCAGTATCAGTATGGAATCTATTTATAGCCACCACTACAGGCACACCGAACTTGTGCATATTCTCAATATGAGTTTTCAGGTTTACGATACCCTTTTCGAGAGCCTCAACATTTTCGTTAGTAAGCTCAGTTTTCGGAACACCGCCATTGTATTTCAATGCCCTTACAGTAGCCACCAGAACTACGCAACTTGGTTTAAGACCAGCGTATCTGCACTTGATATCAAAGAATTTCTCAGCGCCAAGGTCAGAGCCGAAGCCAGCCTCAGTGATAGTGTAGTCAGCAAGCTTCAAAGCAAGCTTTGTGGCTCTTACTGAGTTACAGCCGTGAGCGATGTTAGCGAATGGACCGCCATGGATAAGAGCAGGATTGTTCTCAAGCGTCTGAACAAGGTTAGGCTTCAAAGCGTCTTTCAGCAAAGCAGTCATAGCACCGCAACCGCCTATATCCTTAGCATAAACAGGCTTTCCGTCAGTTGTGTAAGCAACGAGTATCTTCTCAATTCTAGCCTTAAGGTCAGCCAGATCGGAAGCGAGGCAAAGAATAGCCATTATCTCAGAAGCGACAGTTATCTGGAAAGAATCCTCTCTAGGAATACCATTCACCTTTGAGCCAAGACCGATAACGATATCTCTCAGTGCTCTGTCATTCATGTCAAGGCAACGCTTGAAAAGTATCCTTCTCTGGTCAATGTGAAGCTCATTTCCCTGCTGCATATGGTTGTCGATAAGGGCGCAGAGCAGGTTGTTAGCCGCAGTTATAGCGTGCATATCTCCTGTGAAGTGCAAATTGATGTCTTCCATAGGAACGACCTGAGCGTATCCGCCGCCAGCCGCACCGCCCTTGATACCAAAAACAGGACCAAGTGAAGGCTCTCTCAGAGCGAGCATAGCTTTCTTGCCTATCTTGTTCATAGACTCAGCCAATCCAACAGAAATAGTGGTCTTGCCCTCTCCTGCAGGCGTAGGGTTTATAGCGGTAACAAGAATAAGCTTACCATCTGGATCATTTTTAGTTTTAGCATAAAGCGACTCAGAAAGCTTAGCCTTGTAGTGACCATAAGGCTCATATTCATCTTCTGAGATGCCGAGCTTAGCAGCGACCTCCCCAATTTTGAGCATTTTCGCCTGCTTTGCGATTTCGATATCTGACAGCATTTAGATCAAGTCCTTTCGGAAAAATTTTTAGTATATCGGTAAAGACCCATATAAAATATCATACGCTATATATTATATCACATATCCGTGATGATTTCAATATTTCATATGTAAACAAACTATATAAACCGACACATTTCCGAACATCGCCCCACAAAAAGAGCCGCCCCGCATTCCGCAGGACGGCTCAAAATAACTATAAGAATTATTTCTGAATATCGTTATCGTTAAATGGATCTCCACATTCTGGGCAGAACTTAGGAGGATTTTTCGGATCTTCAGGTTCCCAGCCGCACTTGTCACACTTGTAAAGCGGCTCTGATGCAGGCTTTGGCTTTCCGCACTCAGCGCAGAACTTGCCCTTGTTCACTGCTCCGCATGAGCAAGTCCAGCCTACCGGCTGCTCTGGCTTTGGCGAACCGCAGTTTGCACAGAACTTTCCTGTGTTCTCTGTGCCGCATGAACACTTCCAGCTGTCTGCTGCCGGCTTTGGCTCAGGCTTAGGCTGTCCGCAGTTAGCACAGAATTTTCCTGTGTTTGTTGTTCCGCAAGCACAAGTCCAGCCGTTCTCAGGTGCAGCCTGTGTTGGTGCAGCTGCTGGAGCTGCCTGCTGTGGAGCTGCCTGTGCAGCCTGCTGATTCATCATGTTCTGCTGCATCTGCTGCTGATACATAGTCGCGTCCATTGGCTGACCCATCATGCCGCCTGCCATGCCCATGCCCATAAAGCCTGCCATAACACCGTTTGAGTTGCTTGCCGCTGCCTCTCTTGCCTTGTTGATAGACATTCTGTCCATAGCATAGAGCATTGAAGGATCACTTCCAACAGTTTTTGCCTCCTGGAATTTTGCGATTCTCTGCTTTGACTCTTCGTCCACGTTCAGCTCAATAGAAAGGCTTGTTACCTTAACACCCTTTGTAGCCCACTTTTCTTCAAGCTCTGCATTCATTGCTTCAGCAAGCTCATCAGGATAAAGACCAAGCTGATCGTATGGTATTTTCTGAGCGGATATCCTTGTAAGAGCCTTCTGGAACTTAGGTGTCATGTCAGCCTTAAGCTGGCCGAGAACTGCCACGCCGTCAGGGCTGTCAACAGTAAGTACCTTATTTACGTTCTGAACAACGTTCTCATAGAAGTTCATAGGGTTTACGATCTGAAGTTCATACTGACCATGACCCTGTGCGTTAAGAGTGAGGTTCATCTCGCCATCTCTGAAAGGTATCTTGCCGAAACCGATCTTGTTTCCAGGCAGAGGTCTGAGGTTTATGTAGATAAGACGCATTGTGTTCATAGCCTGACCACCTGCTGTAAATCTTCTGCCTATCTCCTTGATAGAAGCGCCAAGGTCACCCCAGCCGCCGCCAAGAAGTGACGGAGATACAGTTGAATCATACTTATACTGACCAGCTGTTTCCTGTGTACCGATAACAAAATCGTGTACTCTGCCGTTCTCGATAAGAAGAGCCGCCTGATTTACCGCAACGTCAAAGCGTGAACCGTTTGAGATAACGCCCTCTGTGCCGTTGTTCACAGTCTTTCCTCTCTTAACAAGAGTAGCCGGCTGGCAGAGTATCTTGGTTGACATATCCTCACATCTGAAGTACTCTACTACCTGATCGGCAAATGTTGAGCCGACTGCTGATGTAAACATCTTAATAAGTCCCATAGTTAAATTCCTTTCGTTGTCTGTATTATTTCACCCCAAGGGGTTTTAAACTTGTCTATCTCAGCATGGATATCCTGCTGACTTTCCATGTGCGCTCTACAGAGCTGTGTATCTCAGAACCGCAGTAAGGACAAACCGAGCCTGCGGTGTCCACAGGCGCTCCGCAGAACTGACATATAAGGCTGGCGTTTTCGCCCTCTATCCCCATTGAAAGATAGTATGAATAATCCGCCTCATAAATGTGCTGTGCCTTTATCCCGTTGAGCTTGTATTCAAGAGATACCTGAAACTTTGCCGTTGCAGCGTCATGATCTCTATGATAAGACGCCACCTGCGACTTGTGGATATGTATATCGTCATAATGCTTTGGCGTAACCGTTGACAAGTTGTCTTTTGCCATCGTGGCTGCTCTCTGCTTGAACGCTTCAGTACAGTATTCAAGCTGATTCTCGCTTGCTTCTCCGTTTATAACAAGAAAATATTTCATCACAGTGTTTTCCACTATGCTCCTTGCTATATTTTCATCATAGTCAGGAAAATCTCTCTTTATGTTGTTCACCACATTAGGATCAACATAAGTAAACTGCATGGCATTGTTCTGTCTTTCCTCAGTTGCGTCATTTATGGTCCTTAGCAGGTCGTTGGCACGGCTCAGTTGTCTGCCAATGGTGTTCGATACCGCTTTTTTCACAGAATATATCACCGCTATACCACCGCCTATGGCGACCGCTATAACTATTATTTTTATTATAAGTGCCGTTGATATTTCAGGCATTTAGCTGATACCCCCTACTAGAATATTCCCATTATCTGAAGTATAGCTCCGATAATATATCCGCCCACGCCCCCAAGAAGCGAGTAAGCCACAAGCTTTCCCTTGCTTATAGGCAGATTTCCGATAAATTTACCTGTCTGACCATTCATTGCAAAGAAATAAGGCTTATCCTGATAGGTTGTATACAAAAGCCATGTTGGAAGCATAGCGTATTTAACGTCCTTTATCTCGGTGTGCTTTTCATATGACTGAACGTTTACGCTGTTGTAGTTACAAGTATTTCTAAGTTCGTCACGAGTTGTGTTCTCGATACGTTCTTTAGCCCTGGGCAGGCACTTATCCTTATCATCATCATATCTTTCTGCAAGATATCCCGAAAGATAACCCGGGTTGAACGCTGTCATTTCCGAGTAATCAAAAGGCTCGATAGAGTCCATAGCGTCATCGTCAGTCTTTGAAGAAGCGTCCACAGGAACAGCTTTGAAATCGAGGTTTCCGTTTCTGTAAACTGAATAATACTTTTTCTCAGTGTATCTGTAATTTCCCGAAGTCCATGTTCTTGTGTTTATACCCTCCGCAGTAATAGAGCCTTCGCAGTTTCCTGAATAGAGCCAAAACGGGATATAAACGCCCTGCATCTTGTCCACTACCCTATCGCAGTTGAAATCTTTCGGTGTAAGAGGCTTATTGCTGAATTTTTTAAAAGCGTCCATTACCTGAGTTTTCGGCACTTTGAAAGGTATAACATAGTCAGGGGAGAAATTGTCTATTATCTGCTCTCCCATTATTACCGCATTTCCACAGTAAACGCAAACTGTTGCTGCAGTTGAGCGGTCGGTGATTATCTCCGCTCCGCAGTGCGAGCAGGTGTATTTTACAAGGTCGCTTCCTACTGTGCCATCATTAGAAGTCTTATACTCGTCCTTATCGACCTCTTCATGCTTTTCAACGTTATCCTTGTTCAGCTCTTCAGCCTTTTTAGCGTCACCGCCTGCTTCTTCAAGGTCTTTTAAAGTAAACTGTCCGTCGCAGTATTCACATGCCCAGCAGTTTTTGTCAGCACTCCAGAAAAGCTCCGCTCCGCAGTTAGGGCATTTATAAGAAATATTAACAGCCATTTTCCGTACCCCCTATCAATCGTCTTTTATCTTAGTCTTATCAGTGGTGGTACGCAGATAGGTGTCGTTACGCCCATTGAGTTTAAGATTACTCTTTATGTATTTATCTGCCTTGGTAGCTTTCTGTTTTGTGCGGCTCATTGAAACAAGCACAAAGCCTGTTATAAGTCCTCCCGGTACAGCAAAGCACATACTTGTTCCCACGCTCACACTGCTGTCGGCATATGCCATGACAGGGGTGAAAAACAAATTGCAGGAAATAAGTGCAAAGCCTAATGTGCGGTATAGCTTTTTCAACATTTTTTCTCCTCCCAACTCCATATTTTACATAAAACTAAAATATGTTCACATATATTTATGATAGCAGAAAACGCTTTTCATGTCAAGAAATATGTCATACAACGTTCAAAAAAAGTTCTTTTTTGTCCATTTGAACATATTTTTATACCTTTCATTGGTGTTTTTAACGATTGACAGCCGTTCTGTCAGGAATCAGCGTTATTCAGCGGTTTTCTGCTCGTCAAGGTCAAGAGATATCAGAGGGTTTGCGTCATTAGCCACCTTAGGCAAAACACCGTCCCACTTATCGATGGTCTGATACTTTATAAGCTCGTTTGAAAGAGATTCAGAGATAGTCTTGTTGGCTTCTGCCTGAGCTTCAGCCTTGGTCTTTATGGAAGTTGCCTCAGCGTCTGCGGCAATAACCTTTTTCTTAGCCTCCGCCTCAGCTACAACTATAGCCTGCTCCTGCTCGGTCTTTGTTTTCAAAAGATTCTGCTCTGCTACCTGCTTTGCCTCTATGGCTTCATTAAATTCAGATGAGAAATCAAAATTCACAATGTTGAATTTCTCTATCTCGATACCATATTCATCCACCTTTGAAACGAGCTGTGCCTTTATTTCCTCGCCCACCTGCGCTCTGTCAGTGATAAGCTGTTCAGCCGTATATTTTGCACATACCGACTTCATACATTCCTGCACTGTTGGCATAAGGATAACGTTCTCGTAATCTGAGCCGATATTCTTGAAAATGCTTGCAGAAGAAGCCGACTTTATTCGGAAGTTCACCGCTATGGTAGAGTTCACAGTCTGCAAGTCCTTTGAAACTGCGTCAGCGTCAGCCTGATAAACTTGTATCTTGTTTGACACTGTTGTTACACGCTGTGCAAAAGGCACTTTCAGATGCAATCCCTCGTTGAGTGCAGTGTCTGATACCTTGCCGAAGGTCGTCACAACGCCCGTACAGCCTGCCGGAACTATGGATACAGAGGATACGACCACTATTATAGCCGCAACTGCCGCCGCACAAATGCCAACGATCTTTCCTGTTTTTCTTGTTGAAATGTCAATGACCTTTTCTTTGCTCATGATTTTTTCCTTTCGTATAAAACAAAGTCTTTCGACTTGCCGTTTAACCAAAGGCTTTCTGTCCTTTGGTTTAATATGATTATATCATAAGCCTTACAAATTAGCAAAGTCCGACAAAGTTCGGGGAAGTCAGCGGAAGTCAGCAGTGAACAGATTTTTTGATTTAGCTCACTGTATCTCTTGCAATCTCACCTATTCTCGCCCGTTCAAATCCGCTCGTTATTTATGGGTGAAAAAATTCGGCACAGGTCTATAGCCATATTTCAATATATGTAAAAGTTAATATGTTTATATCATTGTCTGCAAAAAGGCATAAAAAAATCGGACTCATTTTACTGCGTCCGAATTTTTTATAATGTATTGATGAAAGAGCGGGCGACCCAAGGTCGCCCCTACAGATAGGTTTGTTAACTCTTTTTCTTTGCACTGGATTTTACCGCTGTGAAACTCCACACAAGTCCAGCCGCGATCCAGAAGTATGGTGATGATGTAACAGAACTTATGTTGAAAAACGCCTGTATCAGATAGCAAAGAACTGCCGCTGATACTGCACAGCCCGTCCAGCTGTTTTTGTCTTTCATAAAGCCTGCTACGAGCTTGCACATTTTTACAATAGTCATAATAAGAAATACTATTGTAAGTGCGAAAATGATGAGTCCTCTTGACTGCAAAAGGTCGATATACTCATTATAAGAGCGGTCTATTATAGCACCCGACTCGAATATCGTTCCCCAGTTGTCTGGACCGGTTCCCCAGATAAGGTTTTGCTCGGCAGTATACATTCCGTCGTCCCACAGATAAGGATATATCCACTGTTCGGTATCATCGCCTCTGCCTGTGCCTGTGATAGAAAGTCTGTCGAAGCTGTCATGGAAGATTATTTTCTCGTCCATAAGTCTGAACTCGTTTGAGGCGAAAAGTCCAGCAAAGATCCCTCCTGCGACTATAAAAGCCACAAGGCAGGCTATAAAAGGCTTCTTATCCTTTGCAAAGCCCGACTTTACAGCGGCAATAATAAGAGATATAACATAAACCGCACCAAGTCCCAAGATAGCAGGGACAACGCAGGCGAGGATATCAGCCGCTGTCATAAGGGCAAGGGAGATAGCATAGAATATCTTTCTTGCCTTTTTATCATCATAGAGCATACCATTAAGTGCAAAGGCAGATATCACTGTAAGCACTGCCGCCAATGCAAAAGGTGTACACAAAAAGCCTGTTGCGATATATTCCTTTGTATAGGTCATACCGCCTGATGAGAAGCCCGAGAATATCTCTTTGAAATAGTTTGGAACTATTTTTGCGGTAGCAGGTATAGCCTGCAAAATTCCCACGATAGCTTCAAATGCGCCTATTCCTACGATAAAGTCTGAAAGCTTTATCCTGCGGTCGTCAGCCGTAACTGTCATTCCTGCGGCAAAAAGTCCCCAATAGCCAAGTATGGTGAGCATACCCTCGGAGCGGTCGAGATAGCCGTAGAAAGATGTGAAGATATCCGCTGAAAGCAAGCAAGATATCACCGACAGAAGCACCACCGCAAGTGGTACGATAAGGCTCTTGTTGTCTTTAAGCTCCACCTGCTTTTTCATGTTGGCAATAAGGAAAATGATAAATCCCACAAAGCCGACCGCAAGCACAGCGGCAGATATAAAGAATATAAATTTTTCGTTTAGATAAAGAGTACGATTGACGCTTTCGTCCATACCGTATTTGATATTCTGTGTGAAATAATACGGAATTGTGATAACGCACAGAACAAGCACAGCAATAATGCTGTAAACTCCGCACAGCTTTTGTGCAGACTCGGCAGACATATTCAGAATAAAATCCGACTTTTCCGAACTGCCGAAAAGGTGCTTTTTACCTTGATTGGTAGTGACCTCTTTTTTCTCTTTTGCTTTTGACATAAAAAATCCCCCAAAAAGCATAGATATTTTATTATTTTATATAATTAAAAAAATCATCGCCGCAGGCGATACCTTAATTCCTCATTCCTCATTCCTAATTCCTCACTAAAAGCGAAGCGGAGTGTGGCGGGGAAATAAAAAAGCAGGCAAACCCTAAAGTCTGCCCGCTGTTTACACAATTTACTTTGCGTATTCGATAGCTCTGCTCTCACGGATAAGATTGACCTTGATCTGTCCCGGATAATCCATTTCAGTTTCGATCCTCTTAGCGATCTCACGAGCAACGAGCACCATTTTTTCATCGTTGATCTTCTCAGGCTGTACCATGATACGAACCTCACGGCCTGCCTGTATAGCAAAGGATTTCTCAACGCCCTCGTAGGACGTGCAGATCTCCTCAAGCTTCTGGAGCCTCTTGATATAGTTCTCATAGTTCTCGCTTCTTGCTCCCGGTCTAGCGGCGCTTATTGCGTCTGCCGCCTGAACAAGTGCCGCAACAACAGTTCTTGTTTCAACGTCGCCATGGTGAGCCTCGATAGCATGAATAACTTCAGGGCTTTCCTTGTACTTCTTACATACGTCAACACCTATCTGAACGTGCGAGCCTTCTATCTCATAGCTGAGAGCCTTTCCTATATCGTGGAGCAGTCCTGCTCTTCTTGCCAGATTTGCGTCAACGCCAAGCTCTGACGCCATCATTCCTGCAAGGTGAGCGACTTCAATAGAGTGGTTAAGCACGTTCTGTCTATAGCTCGTTCTATAGCGCAGACGGCCAAGAAGCTTAACAAGCTCGTGGTTCACGCCGTGAACATTGGTTTCGAGAATAGCTCTCTCGCCCTCCTGCTTGATCTTCAGCTCGACTTCACGCTTAGCCTTTTCTACCATTTCTTCAATGCGTGTAGGGTGTATACGTCCGTCCTGGATAAGCTTTTCAAGTGCGATCCTTGCGACCTCTCTTCTTACCTGATCGAAGCACGAGATGGTGATAGCCTCAGGGGTATCGTCAATGATAAGATCAACGCCTGTGAGAGTTTCGATAGTTCTGATATTTCTTCCCTCACGTCCGATTATCCTGCCCTTCATCTCATCATTAGGCAATGCAACGACTGACACTGCTGATTCAGACACCTGATCAGCGGCACACCTTGAGATAGCAAGCGAGATATACTGTCTAGCCTTAGCCTCACAGTCCTCCTTCACCTGATTTTCAAAGTTTGTGACCCTAACAGCCTTTTCATGCACCAAATCCTCGTCCAGCTTTGAAAGCAGATAATCCTTAGCCTGATCAACAGTGAACTGAGATATCTTTTCAAGCATATCCAGCTGTGACTTCTTGATCCTGTCAGCCTCAGCCACCTTTTCGTCAGCATTTTTCAGCTTGTTCTGGAGAGTTTCTTCCTTTTTCTCCAAATTATCGAGCTTTCTGTCGATAGACTCCTCTTTCTGCTGAACACGTCTTTCCTGTCTGGAAACTTCGATCCTTCTCTCTTTAAGCTCTTTTTCCGTTTCCTGGCGTGACTTGTGGATCTCGTCTTTCGCCTCGATCAATGCCTCTTTTTTCAGAGTTTCAGCGTTTTTCTTTGCGTCGTCAACGATACGCTCCGCTTCCTTTTCCGCAGAGCCTACAGCAGCTTCGGCTGTTTTTTTGCGATAGCTTATACCCTGTTTGAAGCAGATAAATCCGCTCACACCGGCACCAAGAACAAGAGCAACTACACATAGTAGAATAGCAATACCTGGTTCCATGTATAGCTTTCCTCCTTCTTAGAAAGTATGGATATCCATATTTTGTGCGTAAAAAAACGCATGAAAAAAAGATATCCACCTGATATTAAATTGTAAAGATACAAAATTGCAAAATTTATTTTATAAAAAACATCAGAATAATACAAAAAAACTATACTTCATCTTTCAGTTATATAAAAATTATAATGCATAATATTATTGTATAATAAAACTTCTCTGTTGTCAAGAATTTTTTTAGTTAAATCCACAAAATTATATATTTTCTAACAAACCCCTTGACAAGCGGGTGAAGAGGTGTTAAAATGTTAGTCGAAGCAAAAGATAAAGTCTTTTGCAGTTATACTTGAAAGCTTTGACGGGGAAGCCCCTCGGCGAAAGGTCTTTTCAGAGAGCGCCGCACGTTTTTATACGGGCTGTGAGCGGTGCATGACTATGCAGAGTGAGGATACCGCCCCTGAGTGCGTTTAATACACGCCGCAGGCTCAGCGTTAAAGGAGCGGCTAATGAGTTGTGCAGGAAACTGCGCATGAAGTTGGGTGGAACCACGATATCATCGTCCCATAGGATATTTGTATCCTATGGGACTTTTTTGTCATGTAAGAGGGTGATGATACTATGAAAGACAGGAAAGCCATGAAAACAAGGCGTATCCTTGCGATCATTTGCTATACCATTGGGTTTTGCGCTTATGGTGCAGCGGGATATGTTTGCTGGTTATCATGGAACGGAACTATATCCGACAAGCAAGGGTTTCTCACCTTTCTGCCCATATGGATAGTATCATACTGGTTCAACACATTTTTCTCTCAGCTTGTTTGCAGGGTGAAAAAAGACGGCTCCAGGCAATGGGCTATCAAAAAAAGGGCAAGGCACGTTCTGAGCGACATTTCAACGGTGCTGAGCGTAGTGCTTCTTTGCTTCTGGATATATGTGTATGTTTCGCAGTATACTGAACTGCTGAACTTCAAATAATATGCCTGTAGGGGCGACCTGAGGTCGCCCGCAAAAAAAGCGTGTGATATGTGACGCATTACAAAAAGAAACAACGTGTTTATGCACGTTATAATAAAGAATTACAATATTATATAAATCGGAGGAATCAAAAATGATCAAGCTGAAATTAAAAGACGGCTCTGTCCGTGAGATCGAAAAGGCAATGCCTGCAAGCGAGATAATCAAGGATATCGGCATGGGACTTTACAAGGCTGCCTGCTGTGTAAAGCTGGACGGTGAAGTTTTCGACATGAGAACTGTCGTTGACCATGACTGCCATTTTGAGGTCATGACTTTTGACTCAAAGGCTGGTAAGGAAACTTTCTGGCACACAGCTTCTCACCTTATGGCGCAGGCTGTAAAAAATCTTTATCCTGAGGCAAAGCTTGCAAGAGGCCCTGCTACAGACACAGGCTTCTACTATGATTTTGAGGTAGAAAAGCCTTTTACGCCTGCTGACCTTGAAAAGATACAGGCTGAAATGAAGAAGCTTGCAAAAGAGGGCTATGCTTTGGAGCGTTTTGAGCTTTCTGCTGACGAGGCTATAAAGCTCATGGAGGAAAGACACGAAGATTACAAGGTAGAGCTTATCCACAAGCATGACGATAAGGGCGAAAAGCTTTCATTCTACAAGCAGGGTGATTTCGTTGACCTTTGCGCAGGTCCGCACATAATGAGCGTTGCACCTATCAAGGCTGTTAAGCTTCTTTCATGCACAGGTGCATACTGGGGCAAGGCAGAGGACGGCAAGCAGCTTTCAAGAATTTACGGAACTGCATTCCCTAAGGCTTCAATGCTCGATGAGTTCCTTAAACAGCAGGAGGAAGCTAAGCTTCGTGACCACAACAAGATAGGCAGAGAGCTTGAATATTTCACAACTGTTGATTGTATCGGTCAGGGACTTCCTGTTATGCTTCCAAAGGGCGCAAGAGTTATCCAGCTTCTTCAGCGTTGGGTAGAAGATGTTGAGCAGGCAAAGGGCTGTCTGCTTACAAAGACTCCGCTTTTCGCAAAGAGAGATCTTTATAAGATATCAGGTCACTGGGATCACTATCTTGACGGAATGTTCATTCTTGGCGACCCATATGACGAGGAAAAAGAGTGCTTCGCACTTCGTCCTATGACTTGCCCATTCCAGTATCAGGTATTTCTTAACAGACAGCGTTCATACAGAGAGCTTCCAATGAGATTGACAGAGACTTCTACGCTGTTCAGAAACGAGGACAGCGGTGAGATGCACGGTCTTATCAGAGTAAGACAGTTCACTATCTCTGAGGGCCACTACATTCTCAGACCTGACCAGCTTGAAGAGGAGTTCAAGGGCTGTTTGGAGCTTGCCAAGTATTTCCTTGACACTGTTGGTCTGCTTGATGATTGCACATTCAGATTCTCACAGTGGGATCCTGCTAACCCTAAGAACAAGTACGAGGGTACGGCTGAGCAGTGGGAGCACGCACAGGCTGCAATGAAGACTATCCTTGACGACCTTGGCGTTGATTACGATATCGGTATCGACGAGGCTGCATTCTATGGTCCAAAGCTCGACATTCAGTACAAGAACGTTTACGGCAAGGAAGACACGCTTGTTACTATCCAGATAGATATGCTTTTGGCTGAAAGATTTGGTATGTACTATGTTGACAAGGACGGTCAGAAGAAGCTTCCTTACATCATTCACAGAACTTCACTTGGCTGCTTTGAAAGAACACTTGCTTATATGCTTGAGCATTTCAACGGCGTTCTTCCTCTGTGGCTCGCTCCTGAGCAGGTAAGACTTCTTCCTATCAAGGAGGGTCATGCTGAATACGCTCAGAAGATAGCTGATAGAATGACTGCTATGGGCATGAGAGTAACTGTTGACAACAGAGATGAGAACATTGGTACTAAGATCAAGGCTGCAAGACTTGAGAGGATTCCTTATATGCTCATCATTGGCGACAACGAGGTAAGCAGCAACACTGTTACAGTTCGTTCAAGAAAAGAGGGCGAGCTTCCTGCAATGCCTGTTGACGAGCTTATCGCTAAGCTTGATGAGGAGATAAAGACTAAGGCGAAGTAATCGGCTTTGTTATACAGACGTTTTATGCGATACCGCACAGGGGGAGTTTCTCTTGTGCGGCATTGCCGTTTATAAAAATATGGGGCGGACAGGATAAAATCCGCTTCGGGAAAGAGGTAATAGATGAAATCAGATATGATCTGGACGCTTGTGGCATTTGCATTCTATTTGGCAGGAATGCTTCTCATAGGTGCTGCATATATGAAGAAAACAAAAAGCTCCGAGGACTTTTTCCTTGGTGGCAGAGGACTTAACGGCTGGGTAGCGGCACTTTCTGCTCAGGCTTCTGATATGTCAGGCTGGATGCTCATGGGTCTGCCTGGCGCTGTTTACGCATTCGGAACTGGGCAGATATGGATAGCTGTAGGTCTGCTTATCGGAACTATACTTAACTGGGCGATAGTTTCGGGCAGGCTGAGAAGATACACTATAAGAGCGAACAACTCAATGACGCTTCCTAAGTATCTTGAAAACAGATTTGAGGACAAGCACAAGATAATGCTTCTTGTATCGTCGGTGGCAATCGTCATATTCTTCCTTGTTTACACAGCGTCTGCACTTTCGGCAGGCGGAAAGCTTTTCAACTCTATATTCGGTATCGACTACAAGATATGTCTTACTATCGGTGCGGTAGTAATTTTGGGATACACTTTCATGGGTGGATTCATGGCAGTATGTGTAACGGACTTTGTTCAGGGTCTGCTCATGCTGGCAGGAGTTGTGACTATACCTATCATTGCGTTTTTCCTTGTTGGAGCAGGAAACGTTATGGACAACATCACTGCAAGCGGTGTTGACGCTCATCATTATCTTAACATACTCAACGATGAAAAAGGTCAGACCCTTTCAGCCATCGACATAATCTCTCAGCTCGGCTGGGCGCTTGGTTATTTCGGTATGCCGCACATTCTGGTAAGATTTATGGCTATAAGCTCTGAAAAAGAGGTAAAAAAGTCAAGAGTTATAGGCTGTGTATGGTGTGCTATATCACTTTGCTTCGCTTGCTTTATAGCTATCGTGGGCAGGGCTTATCTTGTGCCTGCACTTGCAAACAACAAGTCTGAGAATGTTTTCATCGAGATGATACAGAAGGTATTCAACTCCGATATCGGTCTGCCATTCGTCGGCGGAATTTTCCTTTGCGGAATACTTGCCGCCATAATGTCAACGGCTGATTCGCAGTTGCTTGTAACTGCCTCATCGGTATCGGAGGATATTTACCACTCATGTATTGCACCTAAAGCGGAGAGCAAGAAGGTACTGCTTGTGAGCAGGATAACAGTTCTTGCTGTAGCGGTAGTGGCATACATAATAGCACTTGACCCTAACAGCAGTATAATGGGTCTTGTTTCAAACGCATGGGCAGGTCTTGGAGCTTCGTTTGGTCCGATAATACTTATGTCCCTTTATTGGAGAAGAACAAACCTCGCAGGTGCGGCGGCAGGCGTTGCCAGCGGTGCATTATCGGTAATAATATGGGATTACATACCTCTTGCAGGTGGACAGACTTTAGGTGATAAGACGGGGCTTTACTCATTGGTAGTAGGTTTTGCAGTAAGTCTTATACTTATCATTATTGTGAGCCTTTGCACAAAGAAGCCGTCCGAGGAAATGCTGAAGGCATTTGATGATGTTAAAAATGGTATAAATTGCGGCTGTGATGAAAAAGCATAACAAAGTAAAAGGTCCATGGATACGCCCACGGACCTTTTGTTTTTTATCTTTTAGCTATCATACTTTTCCTTATTTTCGCATCTGAAATCCGTAAACACCGCTTTATTGCCTTTATCCTCATATTTCTGAGCATAAAGACCAATAACAACTCCCGTGAAATTACCTGCAAGCTCAGTAGACAAAAACTTCGTTTGTGCTCCGCCCAAGTCTATATCTGCCGAATGCGTTTTCGCCGAGAAATTGTATGTAAAGTTGGAGGCATTACAGCAAAGCATAGCCGAGCTTTCTCCCTGCGGCAATGCTATGACATGATCCTCATGGCGAATATCGCCTATGCAAAGTCTGCGGAACAGCTCGACACCTTTATCCGTGCGTCTTAATGCTATCTCATAATGCTGTTCGGGTGTCATGTAGAACACCAATCCTGCTTCGCCCTCGGTTATCTCGACTTTGCACTCCACTGATAAATTCATTTCTTTCTGTCTTATGCAGACAAAAGCTGGCGAACCGTCCGCCTCAAAGATCGTATGCTCGTTAGGGGTAAGTTCAAAGCGGTTTTTATCGAGTTTATAGAGGGTCATATCGGGATTCTGCATAAAGCACCACTCACGTCCGACTTTGGTATTCTCAAAAGTGTATTCCTTCCAAAACTCCTGCCTGATATCCCTGAGTTTGTCAGTTTCGACTTCCTTTCGAGTTGTGCCGTTATCACCCATTGTGAACCAGCCGTTCTCGTCGAACGTCACCGGTACGAGATAGACTTCTCTGCCTGTAATGTGGTGCATCACCCACATATTTATCATTCTGAAAGCAAGATGAACACACCAGAATCTGCCGTTTTCGTCCTCCACAAGGTCACCATGACCGCACCCTTGTATCTCGTATCCACCGAGATTTCTGTTTGTGAGGACTGGGTTGTGAGGATAATTCTCAAAAGGACCGTAAGGGGTCTTGCCCTTGGCGTAGACTATCATATGACCGTATTCCGTACCGCCCTCAGCCGCCATAAGATAGTATTCGCCCTTTATTTTGTAGAGGTGCGGGCTTTCAAGGAAACGTCCGCCTGCACCTGTCCATATGGTCTTGCTTGGCGTGAGCTTTTTGCCTGTTTCGATATCTATTTCGCACTGTGTAACGCCATGGTTGCCCTCATCGTCTTCACCATTGGACATAAAGTAGGCTTTGCCGTTCTCAAAATACAGTGACGGGTCGATACCGCCCTGCTGAACATAAACAGGCTCAGACCATTCACCGTGGATATCGTCAGTATAGACATAGAAGTTTCCGCCATTTGTGACGTTAGTCGTTACCATGTAAAATCTGCCGTTATTGTATCTGATAGTTGGGGCATAGATGCCGCCCCAAGAGCCTGCGCCCTCCAATGGGAGCTGACTTTTTCTTGTGAGAACATGACCTATCTGCTTCCAGTTCACAAGGTCGTCGCTTTCATAGAGGGGAACGCCCGGGAAGAACTGAAAAGAGCTGCAAACAAGATAATATTTGCCCTCAGCCTTACAGATGCTAGGGTCAGGATAAAAGCCTGATATGACCGGATTTATGTACTTCATATTGTGACCTCCGTTTTTTTATTTTACAGCCATTATAATCTATTTCAGAAGGCTTTTCAATATCTTCTCGTGCAGGATCGGTGAATTTTTGTGCAAATGAAAAACAAATTTCAGTTTACGATCTTTGCGTTGGGGTAAAGCGATCAATTGATACGGATATCTAAGTGGGATAGTAGCTTTGACGGGCGAACGATGTTCGCCCCTACAGTTTTTTGTGGGGATATATGTTAATTTAAACGTTATTGATAGCGTGTTCAGTATAAAAGTTACAAATTGTAATTTTTGCTCCGACATTTGTTCGTATGGCATATAACAGTCTATATTTTGGGGATATATTTGAATATAGAACTTGTGTTCCCTGTGAAAACAAACAAATATTTTAGTCATTTCGGCAAAAAACGATAAAATCTGTTGCCAAATTGTAACCTTTATGATATTATGAAGTTGATATACGAAAACGTATAAGATAATTCTGTCAGTTAGGGGGCGTTTGGAATGGAAAAGGGGCTGAAAAAAGTTTTTTCGGCTATGGGCGCAGTATTTTGTGCTGTTATGATGATAATGCTTTGTCAGGTGACAAATGCGGTGAGCTACAGCGAACAGACCGTTACTGTGGACTATGATTATCAGGTCATAGACTCTTTTGAGGGCGTTGACGCTAAATACGTTCTCGGCTATTCCGACACCGGTTATTACTGCTGTGCAGGATATGTTTCACGTTTTTATGAAGAAAAGTTCGGCGTTACAGTATACAACATAAACATGGCGGACGACAAGCCTAGCGTGTACTGCTACGGCAAAAGGGCGGAGCTTCGTGAAGTGAAAACTCCGCAGGCCGGGGACATAATGCAGGACAAGGATTACTCTCATGTTGCCATTGTAAAGGACTGTCAGGGTACGACGGCTACTCTTATCGAGCAGAACTACAAATGGACTTGGAACGACACTGTTTACACTGTGAAAAACAGAAAGGTACTTACTAACAATCACTATTTCTACAGACTTTACATAAACGGCGTTGCGCAAAGCCTTGACATCGACACAACAAGACCTGTTATCGCAAACGCAGGCTGTGAGAACATCACTGGAAAAGGCTACACTGTTAAAGCGGATATTTCTGACAACAGGGCTGTGGCTTCGGTAAAGGTGTCCACTTATTTTGAGGGCAACAAGGCAAAGACTATAAGCCGTGTTTACACATCGGCGGTGAACTCGCTTTCACACCCAGTAAAGGTAACTGACCTTGGGAGCAAGGACGGATATTATATTACAACCATAACGGCTACTGACGAGGCTGGGAACAGCTCTGAGCAAGTCATAAAGACTTATGTTGACACAACTGCGCCGACCATATCAGGGGCAAAGGTGGAGAACATCACAGCAAAGGGCTTTGATGTTTCTTGCAATGTGAGCGACAAGAGCGGAGTTTCAAAGGTGGTCTTCCCTGCTTACCCTACAAAAAATGGTGAAAGTGCAAAGAAATACGCAAGCGGAAAGCTTTCGGGCGGCAAGGCTTCGGCTTATGTTTCTGCTGAGGACTATTCAGTAAAAAGCGGTGAATTTACCGTTAAGATAACGGCTTATGACAAATACGGAAACAGCTCAGCAAAAACTATAAAGGCTAGCATAAAGCCTGCGGCTTCGGTAACATTGGACAAGACTTCATTAACTCTTGACAAGGGAAAAAGCAGTGTTATTTCTGCAAAAATGGGTGGTGGAAGCGGTCTGACGGACTTTGTTTCCTGGAAGTCTTCTAACAGCAAAATTGCTTCTGTGTCAGACGGAAAGGTCACTGCAAAAGGAGTAGGCAGAGCAACTATCACGGCATACACAACAGGAGGAAAAAATGTTAAATGTACCGTCACTGTAAAGGGTAAAATCAGTGACAGCAGTATTTCGGCTATAAAGACGCAAAGCTACACAGGGAAGGCGGTTTCTCCTGCGCCTGCAGTGACATATGGTGGCAAAAAGCTTGTAAAGAACACTGACTACACTGTGAGCTACTCAAAGAACACAGCCATAGGTCAGGCGAGCGTAAAAATAACAGGCAAGGGCTTATACAAAGGCACAAAAACTGTGAACTTCAACATTCGTCCTGCCACAGTGACGGAGTTAAAAGTTTCTTCCACCGGTGAAAAGAGCGTTAAGCTTTCTTGGAAAAAGGTAACGGGTGCTGACAGCTACGCTATATACAGATATGACAACACAAGCAAGAAATGGCAGAGGATAAAAACTGTAAAGGCTGTGAGCTTCACTGACAGCGGACTTGCTCGTGCAAAGGGGTACAGCTACAAGGTAAAGGCTGTGAAAAAATCTGGCGGAAAAGAATACATTTCGGCTAGCTACTCAAAGGCTGTAGAGGCTGTCACAAAGCCTGCAAAGGCTTCATGCACGGCTAAATCATCAGGCAGCGGCAGCATTGAGGTATCATGGAAAGCTGTTGGGGGTGCAAGCGGATATGAGATATACTCCTCTTCAAATGGCAGTGATTATGTGAAGTCGGCAAAGGTGGGTGGCTCTAAAAAGAGTGCTATCGTATCAGGATTTGAGCCTTACTCACTTAGAATGGTAAAGGTAAGGGCTTACAAAACTGTAAACGGAAAGACTTCTTACGGGGCTTTTTCGCAGGCGGTTATGGTTATTGTTAAGTAGGCTGGATACAGAAACATATGATATAAAATAAGCAAGCGATAGGTGATATGCGGGCGACCAAAGGTCGCCCCTACGATAGTTCAATTGTGTAGCGTACCAGTCATGTATCTTAGTGGCAACCGATATATGGCGAAATTACACAAGTTTTTTGCAATCTTACAAATGGTAATGTTCCGAAATCGGGACGTCGAGGGCGCCGTCCCCTACAAGGCTTGAACTATCCCAAACGAGCGAACAATGTTCGCCCCTACATTTTTTATTGCTACACAAAAAAGGACAGCACTTTGAAAAAAAATGCTGTCCTTTTTCTATATTCATATAGGTCTATCTTTCCATTTTCCAGAACTCTACAGAGTATGGCTTAAGCTCGCTTCCTCCGCCAAAATCATGGATAGTGCCTGTTAGAAGCTCCTCTGCCTGACCGCAGCCTGCGTCAAAGTGAGCTGTGAAAGGCTGATCGTCAGCGTTTATTGCAACAAGGACACGCTCACCCTCGAACTCACGCTCGATTATACACTGCTTATTGGTAAGAACAGGTATTTTGATAGAGCCATAACAGAGAGCCTTGCTGTTTTTGTGTGCATCTGCCATTTTTGAGATAAGCTCTGTAAGGTCGTTCCACTCAGGCTTTTCAAAGCTTACACGGAGAGCAGGGTCGCCCTCGCTCTTGTTTGCCTTTGTTCCCCACTCTGAACCGTAATAAACGCATGGGATACCAGGCATACCAAAGAGCATTCCATAGATAAGTGGCAAATGACGCTCATTTGTGAGCTGGCTTGCTATTCTTGATACGTCATGGTTATCAACAAAGCACAGCAGGTGCATTCCTCTGTATCTGCACCAGTTCTCAGGTCCGAACTGATTTTTCAGAGAATGGCATATCTCAAACATATTCATGCAATTGAAGCTTGAATAAAGTCCCTTATAGCACTCGTAGTTCGTGCAGGAATGGAGCATTTCAGGATTTACCCACTGAGCGTAATCACCATGTAGAAGCTCGCCGATAAGAACGAAATCCTGCTTGAGCCAATCGCAATGCTGTCTGAGGCGCTTCAAGAAGTTCTTATCAAGGCAATACGCAACGTCAAGGCGGAGTCCGTCTATATCAAACTCCTTGACCCAATTTGTTATGCATTCCAAGATATGATCCACTACCTGCGGATTGTTAAGGTTTAGCTTAACAAGGTCAAAGTGACCCTCCCAGCCCTCATACCAAAGTCCGTCATTATAATTGCTGTTGCCACCGAAATTGATATGGAACCAATCTTTATATGGTGAGTTCTCACGGTTTTTCAGAACGTCCTGAAAAGCCCAGAAGCCTCTGCCGACGTGATTGAAAACGCCGTCCAAAACTATCTTTATGCCGTTTTCGTGAAGCTCTTTGCAGACCTTTGCAAAGTCCTCATTTGTGCCAAGACGGCAATCTATCTTGCGGTAATCTCTGGTATTATAGCCGTGAGTGTCGGAATCGAACACCGGTGAAAAATAGATAGCGTTGGCGCCAAGCTTTTTGATATGAGGTATCCAATCTATTACCTTTAATATCCTGCTTTCCTCTTTGCCGTCATTCTCAAATGGCGCACCGCAGAATCCAAGAGGATAGATCTGATAAAATACACTTTCGTATGCCCACATAATATTATCTTCCTTTCTGATGCTAATAGAAAATGTTGTTCGCAGATGAAATATGATTTGCTGAGAAAAAGCGGGCGAAAGCTGTTCGCCCCTACAGGGGTGGCATGACGTTTCTAGTCCTTAAATTTCTCAGCTTATTTATATTTTATGGAATATCTGCGAAACTATAGTTAAACTGTACAAAATACAACAAAAGGCAACACCGCACAAGGATTGTGCGTAAGATGCGCCGTCAGATTTTTCGTCAGATTGTGCTAAAGTGACGCAGGAATACTAACGTATTTCAAGGAGCTTTAGTGCGATATGACGGAAAATCTGCAAGCAGATTGCGTGCAAAGCCGACAGGCGTGCCTTGTGCGGTGTTGCCTTATTATTATATCAAACTTTGGCATATTTCTCAATGCTCATTTTTCATTAATATAATCCACACTTTTGTGCATTTTGTACAACTATTGACAAATCAATCGTGAAATGATATTATATTTATAACAAATGTCAAGGGTTGATTTTTGGTAAAGGCAGGGATAAAAACATGAAAAAGATACTTGTGCTGTTCACAGGCGGAACTATCGGGAGCGCTACTTCTGATGGGATAATAGATGTTGAGCGAGAGGGAAAATACGCTGTTGTGGAGGCTTACAAGAGTGCATACGGCGATGATGTGGAATTTGAATGTCGACAGGTGCTTAATATACTCAGCGAAAACATGGGGTTTTCGGGGTGGGAGAAAATGATACACGAGATAAACAGCATTGACACGGCTTTATACTCTGGCGTTATCCTCACCCACGGAAGCGACACCCTTGCTTACACTTCGGCTCTGCTTGGAATGTATTTCAGGCATTTTGATATACCCCTTTTTATTATCGCAAGCAACAAGCCCATTGGCGAGAAAGGTTCGAACGGGCTTTTCAACTTCACCTCGGCGGTGGGTCTTATAAAAGAGGGAAAATACAAGGGCATTTTCACGCTGTACGAGAGGGTCATGCTTCCTACTAGAGTGATACCTGCAGACACCTGTCGGGACAGGTTTGGGGTATACGGTTATGACGGCTTCAATGATTTTTCGATTTTCAGCGGAGTGAGCGAGAATATGCTGTCACGCTCTAGGGAACGGATTTTTCATAATGATGTCAAATTTGGGAAGCGTGTTCTTTTTATAGAGGGTTATCCTGCAATGGACTTTGGGTGCTTTGTGCCAAACGAAGACACGGCGGCGGTGCTTTACTCACCTTATCACAGTGCGACGGCTTGCACTGACGTTTCAGAAGGGAAAAGCTATGCACTGACGGAATTTATCAAGCGGTGCATAACAAAGAACATCATGGTGTATATTTGCGGTCTGAAAAGAAAAGTGCCTATATACTCCACTGTGGCGGAGATAATAAAGGCAGGCAGCATACCAATATACACCACCTCAGCGGTGGCGGCTTATATGAAGCTTCTGCTTGCTTACAATCAGGAGGAAATGCCTGTGAAAGAGGTCATGGGGAAAGACCTTTTCTTTGAGGAGGTAAAATTCTCATAAACATTGTTTCAGTTATTGACAAAATGCTGAGCTTGTGATAAAATCAAAGTATATTAAAATAGTATATTTAGAAAAAGTACAACGGAGGTAATAAAAATGGCAGACACAAAAATTTCAGACTCAGTTATTTATATTGGTGCAGACGATCATGACATTGACCTTTTTGAGAGCCAATATGTTGTACCAAACGGCGTTTCGTACAACTCTTATGTTATCATTGACGAGAAGATAGCGGTAATGGACACCGCTGACCCTAGGGTAACGGACGTTTGGTTTGACAATCTTGAAAAGGCTCTGAACGGCAGAAAGCCTGATTATCTTGTTGTTCAGCACATGGAGCCTGACCATGCAGGAAACATCAAAAAGCTTGCGGAGAAATATCCTGAAATGAAGATAGTGGGAAACGCAAAGACTTTCCCTATGATGAAGCAGTTTTTCACCATTGACGGACTTGACGATAGGTCTGTTGTGGTAAAAGAGGGGGACACGCTTTCTCTTGGAAGCCACACGCTTCAGTTCGTAATGGCGCCTATGGTACACTGGCCTGAGGTAATGGTGACATACGAGCAGAGCGAAAAGCTGTTGTTCTCTGCTGACGGATTTGGAAAGTTCGGCGCACTTGATGTTGATGAGGACTGGGCTTGCGAGGCTAGAAGATACTATTTCAACATTGTGGGCAAATATGGTGCACAGGTGCAGGCACTTCTTAAAAAGGCATCGGCACTGGACATAAAGATGATACTTCCTTTACATGGTCCTATACTCAAAGAAGATCTTGGTTACTATCTTGGACTTTACAACACATGGTCAAGCTATCAGCCTGAGAGCAAGGGCGTATTCGTTGCGTATGCTTCAATACACGGAAACACTGCAAAGGCGGCTGAAAAGCTTGGTGAGATGCTGAAAGAAAAGGGTGCTGAGAAGGTAGTAGTCAGCGACCTTTCAAGAAGCGACATGGCAGAAAATATTGAGGACGCTTTCAGATACGACAGAATAATACTTATGGCAAGCAGTTATGACGGCGGTGTGTTCCCTGTTATGGAGGACTTCCTTATGCACCTTAAGTCAAAGAACTATCAGAACAGAAAGATAGGTCTTGTAGAGAACGGCTCATGGGCGCCTACTGCGGCAAGAGTTATGAAGGGCTATGTGGAAAACTTCAAGAATGTTACCATTGCTGAACCTGTTGTGACTATACGCTCTACGCTTAACGAGGCTTCAGAAAAGGCTTTGGGCGAGTTGGCTGAGGTCATGGCAAAGGCGGAGTAAGCAATTTTGGGGATAAGTCTAACAAAAAATGAGGGCGGATTATTCTCCCCTACAGATACGAAAAAGGCAGGACGTTTTGTCCTGCCTTTTGTGTTATATCACATTGCCGTCTGTGGTGATTATTCTTACTGCCACGGGGATATTTTTGCCGCTGTCGGTGACTGCTTTTCTTACTGCGTGTTCTATTCCGCCACAGCATGGAACTTCCATTCGGGCTACTGTTATGCTGCGGATATTGTTTCTTTTCACTATCTCGCCAAGCTTTTCGGAATAGTCTGTGGCATCAAGCTTCGGACAGCCTATGACGGTTATTTTGCCTGTCATGAAATCTGAATGGAAGCTTCCGCAGGCATAGGCTGTGCAATCCGCAGCAACAAGCAGGTCTGCACCGTCAAAGTATGGTGCGTTCACAGGTACAAGCTTTATTTGCACAGGCCACTGCATAAGCTGTGACGGAGTTTTTGCTGACGGGGTATCTACCGGGGCTGGCTTTTTGGCAAAGGTTTTCATCATTGAGCCCGGACAGCCATGGAAAACAGGCTTGCCAAGGCGTTTTTTGTTTTCTTCCACTGCTTTTTCGTCATAGGCGGCAGCTTCTCGCTCAACAAAGGATATGGCGTTCGTTGGGCAGGCCGGAAGACAATCTCCAAGACCATCGCAATAATCGTCACGCATAAGCTTTGCTTTGCCGTTCACCATGCCTATTGCGCCTTCGTGGCAGGCTTTTGCACAAGCACCACAGCCGTTGCACTTTTCTTCGTCTATTTGTATTACTCGTCTTATCATATGGTTACCTCCGTATTTTTATTGATATCTCTCGTTTCGGCATAAAGCTCTTGACTTTATGCTATGATTATAATATAATCTTATCACAAAGTCTGTTGTAATTACAACAAAAGCATAAAATTATTTCGTAAAAATGAGGAAGATAAAATGGATAATAAGTACATCAAGATAATAAAAGGCACTCCCCTTTTCCATGGCATGAGCGACGAGGAGATAGCTCAGTTTCTCAGACCTGACGGCAGCGGCATAAAAAGCTTTCCCAAGGAAAGCTATATTTTTCACGCAGGAGACAAGACCGCTTATTTCGGCATACTTCTGGAGGGCAAGGCGCTTATCGAGCGTGACGAACTTTGGGGCGACAGGAGCATAATAGCCCCTTTAGAGGCAGGACAGCTTTTCGGAGAGGTCTATGCCTGCACAGGTGAACCGCTGGGGGTGAGCGTATGTGCAAAGGAGCAATGTGCAGTGCTGTTTTTATCCCCTGAGTCTATTATAAAGGAAAGTTCAACGCTGACGGCTAGGCTTCTAAAGATAACGGCTATGAAAAATCTCAGGCTCAACGAAAAGATACAAGTGATAACCCCAAGGACTATCAGAGAGCGTGTTATGGCTTATCTTTCTTCGCTTGCAAAGAAAAACGGATCGCACATTGTCACGACAAATTTCGACCGTCAACAGCTTGCAGATTTTCTCTGCGTTGACCGCAGTGCGCTGTCAACAGAGCTTGGGAAAATGCACCGTGAGGGGCTGATAGATCTCAAAGGTCGGGAGTTTATACTGCCTGAAAACTGCTCTTGTGAAATGTGATTTGTTAATTTATATGTAAATAATAAGTCATTTAACCATATTCATTTTTTTGCTCTTTTTAAAGAAAAATTGCATATTTTATATTGACACAACCTGCTTTGTGTTGTATAATATATATAGTGCCGCCGTGACAGTTCATAATTACTTAAACGTTTATTGCGGAAATGTATTTATTTACAAATGGCCACGGTATTGGGAAATTGATTGAAAGGATTGATTGCTTTGGCAAAGAAGAATGAAAGCATAAGCGACAAGATCGTTCGTTTGTATAAGGAGGGCTACTCTATTCCTGAGATAGCAAAAGAAATGGAGATGCCTAAGGATAATGTTCCGAGAATACTTGAAAAGCACTTCCCTGACTATGCAAGCTTTGAACAGCCTGTAAGAGAGGGTGCTGATGAAAACGGCAATGGAAAAAAGAGCGTTTTCAATATGTCTGTAAGCGAGCTTTTCGGAAAGAAGAACAAAAAGCAGGAGAATGTTGAGCCTGCAAAGGTAACTGTAAATCTGGCTATGGACGATGACGGATTTGTTGATCACAGTGTTGCGGCTATCGCCTCAATGCTTCAGAAAGGCAGAAGCGTAAACGATATCGCAGGATTCTTTAATAAAGATCCTGAGGATATCAAGGCTGTTCAGGGCTGCATGGACGAGCATTTCAAAAGAATGAATACATACAAGGGTCCAAAGGTAGAGCCTGCGTCTGAGCCTAAGGAAGAGCCTGCTCAGAACATAACTGATCCGTTGGCGGCAAGCCTTGCAAGCGGCATTGCAAAGAGAAAGAGCAATATGTATGCAACAGGCATCGAAACACCTGCAAAGGCTGAACCTGTTTCCGCTCCTGTTCCTCCTGAGGACAATAGCGTTCACCTTGTTACTCCTGAGGCTCTCAAAGAGGCTGAGGAAAAAGCTAAGGCAGAGGAAAATGCAAAGGCTGAAGCTGCTGCGGCTGAGGAAGTTCCTACAATGGACGAGGTCGAGATGCCGTCCATCGAGCCTATAAGCCTTGATGACACAATGGTGGTTTCACCTGCCCCTGAGTCTACTATGCCGTCTATAGAAGACGAGATAGCTGAAAAGAAAGCTGCGGAAGCTGAAAATACAAATAATAATGAGGAGGGCGAGAATATGGGTATGAGTCCAATGGAAAAAATGCGTATGTTTGCGCAGGAGCAGATCGAGATGAACAACAAGAAGATCGACGAGCTTAAGGCAAGCATTGCTGAAACTGAGGCAAAGTCTTTGGATCTCGGTAAGCAGGCAAGCGATATCTACGAGGAGATCGTTAAGCTTCAGGAAAAGGCTAAGGCACTCAACGCCGAGAAGGAGCAGGTTGATATTCAGATCAGTCAGGTAAACGCTGAGATCGAAGGCATCAGAAAAGAAAACAACGAATTCAAGAGCTATATGTAATAGCGTCTTATTCAAATCATATAAGGCAGGAGGCTTCGGTTTCCTGCCTTTTTTATTTGCGGAGAATGGAGTAACAGAGTATGTGCAAATATGGAAAAAAGGCAAGAACGCAAGCGGGCGACCTTGGGTCGCCCGTTAATTATTAGGTTTGTTGCTTCGACGGGCGAACGCTGTTCGCCCCTACAGAATGGGGCATTTTTTTGATTAAAGTCAAACTTTTTTGTCTGAAAGTATTGAAAAAGTACGGCAAATATGGTACAATGCTTTTATAAACCTTGAAAGGATATTTTATATGAGCAATATACTTATTCTGGCATTCCTGTTCTTTGCAGGGTGTCTGATAGGCTGGGGGATAGAAGTTATTTTCAGACGATTTGAGCCTAGCAACAAAGCAAGAAAATGGATAAATCCCGGCTTTCTTATTGGTCCTTATCTGCCTTTATACGGCTTCGGGCTTTGCACTCTTTATCTGCTGGCGGGACTTGAAAAATTTATACACACTGACAACACGGCTTTGCAGAAGTTTATACTTTTTTTGCTTATGGCTATTGCAATGACAGTGATAGAGTTTATTGCAGGCGAGATATTCATTGTGAAAATGCACGTCAAGCTGTGGGACTACACTGGAAACAAATTCAACTATAAAGGCATAATATGTCCGTTGTATTCGCTCATATGGGCAGCACTGGGCGCGGTCTATTATTTCTTTATACACCCATACATTCTTGACGCACTCAACTGGCTTGCGAATAATTTGGCGTTCTCGTTCTTTATTGGATTTTTCTATGGCGTTTTTGCTATCGACTTGTTCTATTCCCTGAAGCTGGCAGAGAAGATAAAAACGTTTGCGGAAGAGAACGATATGGTCATCAGATACGAAGAGTTCAAACGGCACATCAGGGAAAGTTCAGAGGAGAGAAAAGAGAAATACAGATTTATGCTTTCCATGGGCTCAGGTGCAAGGCTTGGCGAGCATTTGAAAAAGTATCGTGACAAACAGCGTGAGGAGCAACGTGGACACAGGCTCAATGACTTTATATCAAAAATAAAAAAGTCGGATACATGAAAATTAACAAAATAACCATTGACAAAACATCAGCATGGTGATATACTGATTTCATATGTAAAAAACGTTGACGAAGACAGTAGGCTTTATGCGAAAATCTCAGCGAGCCGCCGACAGTGAGAGGGCGGTATGATTAGCTTCAGGCTGAATATCACTTCCGAGTTGCAGGCTGAAAATCAATAAGATAAGTAAGCTTCGCCGCTTTTCCTGCGTTAAAGGGAACGCATATGTCAGTATGCTGAAAAGGTGGTTTGCGAATGGCTTTACGGCTTTCGTCCTGTTTCAGGGCGGAAGCCTTTTTTATTGCATTTTATCTTTATGCGTAACTGATCGTTTATTACAAAATCAGAAAGGATTGATCTTCGTGTACAAAAAGGTTGACACCAATCTGAACTTCGTTCAGAGAGAAAAAGAAGTGGAAAAGTTCTGGGACGATAACAATATCTTCGAAAAAAGTATTGACAGCCGTAAAAAGGGCGAGTCCTATGTTTTCTATGACGGACCTCCAACGGCTAACGGCAAGCCGCATATCGGTCACGTTCTCACTCGTGCTATCAAGGATATGATACCAAGATACCGTGCTATGAAAGGCTATCAGGTACCTCGTAAGGCCGGCTGGGACACACATGGTCTGCCTGTTGAGCTTGAAGTAGAGAAAATGCTGGGACTTGACGGCAAGGAGCAGATCGAGGAATACGGTCTTGAGCCGTTCATCAAGAAGTGTAAGGAATCTGTATGGAAATACAAGGGTATGTGGGAGGACTTCTCAGGCACTGTTGGCTTCTGGGCTGACATGGAACACCCTTATGTTACCTATGACAACAACTTTATAGAGTCTGAATGGTGGGCTTTGAAGCAGATATATGAAAAGGGCTTGCTTTACAAGGGCTTCAAAATAGTTCCTTACTGTCCACGTTGCGGTACACCGCTTTCTTCTCACGAAGTTGCTCAGGGCTACAAGACAGTTAAAGAGCGTTCCGCTATCGTTCGTTTCAAGCTTGTTGGCAAGGACGAATACTTCCTTGCATGGACGACAACTCCTTGGACGCTCCCTTCAAATGTTGCCCTTTGCGTAAACCCTGATGAAACTTACTGCAAGGTAGAAGCCGCTGACGGCTACACTTATATTCTTGCCGAAGCGCTTCTTGACACTGTTCTCGGCAAGCTTGCAACTGAGGACAAGCCTGCATACAAGGTGCTTGAAACTTACAAGGGCAAGGATCTTGAATATATTGAATACGAGCCGCTTTATGAGTGCGCAGGTGAAAGCGCAAAGAAGCAGGGCAAAAAGGGTCACTTTGTTACCTGTGACAGCTATGTAACTATGTCAGACGGTACAGGTATCGTTCATATTGCGCCTGCTTTCGGCGAGGACGACTCTAAAGTCGGAAAGAAGTATGATCTGCCTTTCGTTCAGTTCGTTGACGGCAAGGGCGACATGACTGCTGAAACTCCATATGCCGGAATGTTCGTAAAGGACGCTGACCCTGAGGTGCTCAAAGACCTTGACAAGTCAGGCAAGCTTTTTGCCGCTCCTAAGTTCGAGCATGATTATCCGCACTGCTGGAGATGCGGCTCACCTCTTATCTACTATGCAAGAGATACTTGGTTCATCAAAATGACAGATGTCAAGGACAGACTTATCGCAAACAATGACACTATCAACTGGATTCCTGAGAGCATTGGTAAGGGACGTTTCGGTGACTGGCTGAAAAACGTTCAGGATTGGGGCATTTCAAGAAACAGATATTGGGGTACTCCGCTGAACATTTGGGAATGTGAGTGCGGTCACAGACATTCTATCGGCTCTATCGAGGAGCTGAAGTCAATGTCAGACAACTGCCCTGATGATATCGAGCTTCACAGACCATACATCGACGCTGTAACTATCAAATGCCCTGAATGCGGAAAGCAGATGCACCGTGTATCAGAGGTAATAGACTGCTGGTTCGACTCAGGCTCAATGCCTTTTGCTCAGCATCATTATCCATTTGAAAACAAGGAGCTTTTTGAGTCGCAGTTCCCTGCTGACTTCATTTCAGAAGCTGTTGACCAGACAAGAGGTTGGTTCTATTCACTCCTTGCTATCTCGACACTTATTTTTGACAAAGCACCATACAAGAACGTTATCGTACTTGGACTTGTTCAGGACGAGAACGGTCAGAAGATGTCAAAGTCAAAGGGCAACGCTGTTGACCCATTCGAGGCACTGGCTAAATACGGTGCAGACGCTATCAGGTGGTATTTCTACACTAACTCTGCTCCATGGCTGCCTAATAAGTTCCATGACAAGGGCGTAACAGAGGGTCAGAGAAAGTTCATGGGCACGCTTTGGAACACATATGCGTTCTATGTGCTTTATGCTGAGATAGACAAATTCGACCCTACAAAGCATGAGATAGAATATGACAAGCTTTCTGTTATGGACAAGTGGCTGCTTTCAAAGATGAACTCTATGATAAAGGCTGCTGACGATAACCTTAACAACTACAGGATACCTGAGGCTGCAAAGGCTATGCAGGAGTTTGTTGATGATCTTTCCAACTGGTATGTAAGAAGAGGCAGAGAGAGATACTGGGCACAGGGTATGTCACAGGACAAGATAAATGCTTACATGACTCTTTACACTGCTATCGTTACACTCTGCAAGTGTGCAGCGCCTATGGTGCCTTTCATCACAGAGGAGATATATCAGAATCTTGTTAGAAGCGTTGACAAGGACGCTCCTGAGAGTATCCACCTTTGCGATTATCCTGTTTGCGACGAGAACATGATAGACGAAAAGCTTGAAGCTGACATGGAGGAAGTTCTGGAGATAGTTGTTCTGGGACGTTCTGCAAGAAACGGTGCAAGCCTTAAAAACCGTCAGCCTTTGAGCGTGATGTACGTTGCAGCAGACCACCCACTTGACAGCTACTATATCGACATCATCAGAGATGAGCTTAACCTCAAGGACGTTCAGTTCTCAAATGATGTATCTGCATATATCGACTACAAGTTCAAGCCACAGCTCAAGACACTTGGTCCAAAGTACGGCAAGCAGCTTGGTGAGATAAGAACACAGCTTTCACAGCTTGACGGACACAAGGCTATGGGCGAACTGAACGAAACCGGCAGCCTGAAACTCACACTTTCAAGCGGTGAGATAGCACTTGACAAGGATGATGTTCTTATCGAGTCTGAGCAGAAAGAGGGCTTCTACACCCTTTCTGAAAACGGTGTTACTGTTGCTATCAGCACTGTTCTCACTCCTGAGCTTATTGAAGAGGGCTTTGTAAGAGAAGTTATCAGCAAGGTTCAGACAATGAGAAAGGATTCGGGCTTTGAGGTAATGGATCACATCACTGTTTCTGTAAGCGGCAGCGAAAAGGTTATGGCTGTTGTTGACAAGAACAGAAAGGCTATTTCTCATGATGTTCTTGCAGACGATATCGTTCTTGGCGAAAATGTCGGCAACGAAAAGGATTGGGACATCAACGGCGAAAAGGTTTCTATCGGCGTAAAGAAGAACTAATTCTGAGATATAAAAAATCAAGCAGGACAGCTTTCGGGCTATCCTGCCTTTTTTGTTTTGGGTTATAAGCCATGCACAGCTCACCCTACATAAAACACAAAAATGGCGAGGTGAAAGACCTCGCCATTGATTTTTTATATTACTTTCTTGCTTCCAGAGCGGAGATAGATTCCATTATCTTTGACATCTTCTCCTCTGCCTTTGCAAGCTTTGCCTTTTCGGCTTCGATAAGCTGTTCAGGGGCTTTTGCAAGGAAGCCCTGATTGCTGAGCTTCTTGCTAAGGAAGTCTATATCCTTCTGTGCATTCTTTCTGTCCTTATCAAGACGTGCAAGCTCCTTGTCAACGTCTATGATATCGGCAAGCGGAATGAAGAATCTTGCACTGTCTGTAACAGCGGCGGCGCAATCCTTTTCCTCACACTTATCTGTAATGATGACCTCAGATGCAGAAGCAAGTCTTTCAAAGAACATTACGCCCTGTGAGAATACTTCCGGCTGTGCAGTTTCAATATAAAGCTTTGCCTTTACAGACGGCGGAACGTTCATTTCACCACGGCAGTTTCTTATGCTCTTTATGCCTGCGATTATCTTCTCAAATGTTGCCTCTTCACCGGCGAACTCAAGCTTTTCGTCATATACAGGATAATCCTGAACCATGATAGCTGTGCCGTCATTTACGAGAGCCTGCCAGATCTCCTCGGTGATATAAGGCATGAATGGGTGGAGCATTTTCAGCATACCTTTCATTACCCACACGAGAACTGCCTGTGCGGTAGCCTCTGTTTCACCGCCAGCGGCTATTCTTGGCTTTGTAAGTTCGATATACCAATCGCAATAGATATCCCAGATAAAGTCATAAAGCTTTGAAACTGCTACGCCAAGCTCGAACTTATCAAGATTATCGTTTACTTCCTTTGCAAGAGTATTGAACTTTGATATTACCCACTTATCCTCAACATTGAGGTTTTCAGGGAGCTTATCAGCCTTGAAATCGTCAGGCAAGTTCATCATGATAAATCTTGCGGCGTTCCAAATCTTATTTGCAAAGTTTCTTGAGGATTTTACCTTATCCTCGATAAATCTCATATCGTTTCCAGGTGCGTTGCCTGTTGCGAGCATAAATCTCAGGGCGTCTGCGCCGTACTGGTCGATGATAACCAGCGGGTCGATACCGTTGCCGAGAGATTTTGACATCTTTCTGCCCTGTGAATCTCTAACAAGACCATGGATAAGAACAGTATCAAAAGGCTTCTGCTTCATGTTCTCCATGCCTGCAACTATCATTCTGGATACCCAGAAAGGAATGATATCATAGCCTGTTACGAGAGTGTTTGTTGGATAGAAATACTCAAGCTCCTCTGTCTTGTCAGGCCAGCCGAGAGTTGAGAACGGCCACAGTGCTGATGAGAACCATGTATCAAGTGTGTCAGGGTCCTGACGCATTTCCTTGCCGCACTTAGGACAGCAAGCATGGTCTTCCTTTGTTACCACAGTTTCGCCGCAATCGTCGCAATAAAATGCCGGTATCTGATGACCCCACCAAAGCTGACGGGAGATACACCAATCTCTGATATCGTTCATCCAGTTAAGGTAGTTCTTTTCAAATCTTTCAGGAACGAACTTGATAGAGCCGTCCTCAACAGCCTTTATTGCAGGCTTTGCAAGCTCGTCCATTTTAACGAACCACTGGAGGGATACTCTTGGCTCGACAGTTGTTCCGCAGCGGTAGCAAGTACCTACGTTATGCTCATGGTCCTCAACATAAGCAAGGAAGCCGCCCTTTTCGAGATCCTCGACTATCTTCTTTCTTGCCTCGTATCTGTCCATACCTGCATACTCAGGATAATCGTCAACTATCTTTGCGTCCTCAGTGAGAACGTTGATAACTGGCAGGTTATGTCTTTTACCGACTTCAAAGTCATTAGGGTCATGGGCAGGAGTGATCTTTACAACGCCTGTACCAAATTCCATATCAACATAGCTGTCGGCAACGACAGGTATCTCTCTGCCAACAAGCGGCAAAGTGAGTGTCTTGCCCACGATATCCTTATATCTTTCGTCCTTTGGATTTACTGCAACGGCAGTATCGCCCAGGAGCGTTTCAGGACGTGTTGTAGCAAGCTCTACATATCCGCTTCCGTCTGTAAGAGGATATTTCAGATGCCAGAAGTGACCGGCCTGATCTTCATACTCAACCTCTGCGTTTGAGATAGATGTACGGCAATGCGGGCACCAGTTTATTATTCTTTCGCCTCTATAGATAAGTCCCTTATTATAGTAGTTTATGAAAACTTCCTTTACAGCCTTTGAACAGCCCTCGTCCATTGTGAAACGCTCTCTGTCCCAATCGCAGGAAGAGCCGAGTTTTTTGAGCTGCTCAACTATTCTGCCGCCGTATTTCTTTTTCCAATCCCATGCTCTTTCAAGGAAACCGTCCCTGCCGATATCGTCCTTTGTAAGACCCTCTTTACGCATAGCTTCAACTATCTTTGCTTCTGTTGCGATAGAAGCATGATCTGTACCAGGTATCCACTCTGCGGCATATCCGCTCATTCTCTTCCAGCGGATAAGTATATCCTGCAAAGTTTCATCAAGGGCATGACCCATATGGAGCTGTCCTGTGATGTTCGGTGGTGGGATAACTATACAGTATGGCTCTTTCTTGGAATCAGGCTCAGCGTGGAAAAATCCGCCGTCAAGCCAATATTTGTAGATCTTATCTTCTACCTTATTAGGCTCATAAAGCTTTGAAAGCTCTTTTTTCATTATAAAACAATTCCTTTCGCAAATATTTTTTCTATCACAGTATCGTGGCAAGACCAAGAGGTGTTGCCTTTTTGCCGTCAGACTCGCGTCTTAGGCTGTCTGCGAAACGGAACTGTGAATTTCATTTGAAAGCTGAATTTGAGATCACACATTATATTCTTTCCTTTCCGCATGATATGGCATTACTGCACCTATTATAATATTATCTCACTTTTGCACCGAATTGTCAAGGGCTGATGACGGTATGGAACGAAAAAAGCAGAACAGCTTGAAACTGCTCTGCTGAGAGTGTTGAAAAAGACTTAAACAAACGGGACGTCGAGGTCGCCGTCCCCTACAACTTGCATAAAAACGAATTTACGCTTTACAGCTTGAAATGAACGGGCATACCGTTTTTCATTGCTATTTTTACCTCGCCTTGGATAAGGGGCAGGAAGTATCTTACGGCTTCCGGTTTTACGTCATTGCCGTCCTCGCTTAACCACTGGGCAGGGAAGAATTTTTCTTTATTTGCAGCATCATGGGCGTCAACGCTGTCAACGGTCACAACATAAGGCACGTCGCTGATACGCTTGAATATCATCATTTTACCTGTTTTACCTGCAAGAGCCGCTCTTACGCCTGCTGAGCCTATCTCCTCGGCTTCGTCTATATCCGTCTTTGAGCAGATATGAGAAGAACATCTCTGCATAACATTAAGCTCGATAGAACGGACTTTACAGCCGATATTCTCTTTAACGAGCTGTTCAAGGGTCTTTCCTATGCCTGAGAGATACTCATGGCCGAAATTATCCACAACTCTCGGCTTATTTTCCTCACCCTTAAGCTTTACGCCCTCGGAAACTGCGATGATAACGGCTTTATGCTTTGCCATTTGATTTCTTACGTCCTCCAGGAACTTTTCGGCGGTGAAGTTATTTTCAGGGAGATAGATAAGGTGAGGGGCTATCTCGTCATTTGCTCTGAGAACGCAGGTGGAAGCTGTGAGCCAGCCAGCGTGTCTGCCCATTATCTCAACGATAGTGACGGACTCGATAGAATAAACCGAGCTGTCACGGATTATCTCCTGAACCGTTGCGGCAACATACTTTGCGGCAGAGCCGAAGCCTGGTGTATGGTCTGTTACAGGCAGGTCGTTATCTATGGTCTTTGGTATGCCTATAACTCTTATCTTTGAATTTCTTGCCGCAAGATAATCGGAAAGCTTTGCCACGGTATCCATAGAATCGTTTCCTCCGATATAAAAGAAAGCTTCTATCCTATGCTTTTCAAGGCAGTTCAAGATACGCTCATATGTTTCACCGCCCTCCTCAACATCAGGAAGTTTATAACGGCATGAGCCGAGAACTGTTGACGGTGTCTGTCTTAAAAGCTCCATATCCTCGTTTGTTTTTATAACAAGCTTAAGATCTATGAGCTGGTCGTTTATGATACCCTCGATACCATTGAGCGAACCGAAAACGGCGTCTATCTGTGGTGTTTTCACAGCCTGTTTGAAAACTCCCACCAATGAAGCGTTGATAGCGCAGGTAGGTCCTCCTGATTGTGCAACGGCAATATTCATTATCATCAATCTCCTTACAGCTTACTGAAAATATTAAAATTCTCATATTTGTTATTATTATAGCATATTATATATACAAATAAAAGGGTTGTGAAAATTTATTAACATATTTTTTCCCTTTGTAACAAAACAAGCCTTCAAGAAAACGTTATATCTATCCACTTTGATAATTTTCACATCTATTACATAAAAATGCCTCCCGATTTACACCATATTGTTATAAAGTAAATGTAAATCGTAACCGAATTTTAATTGACAGAACAGTTTATATTTTGTATAATTAAAGATATAGACACGAAATGTGTCGAACTCTAGTCAATGAACCGAAAGGAAGATTATAAATAATGCCTGACAACAGAAACAATAAAGGCTACTATCGTCCTGAACAGGATCGCAGACCGCAGGGTCAGAACAGACCTCAGCAGCAGGAAGGCTCCACTTGGCTCACTCCTACTGTAAAGGGAATAATAGCGATACTGCTGACTGTACTTGTGGTAGCCATAGTAATAATGATATTTGCAAAAACTCTTTTTGTGAACACCAACACCACTCCGAAAAAGACCGGTACGATAACTTCTACGGAATACATTCCGCCAAAGACCACCACCACTTCGGAAGAACCGCAGAAAACATCTAAAAAGTCCAAAAAGACCGCTGAGCCTGACGAAGATCCATATGACGGTGATAAGGATGACAACGGTGACGCTGTTGGTGATATCCAGTGCATAAGTGCAGTTTATCTCCACCCACAGCCTACATCGAGCAGTGAAAATCTTCTCACTATCCCATCGGGTGCGACCTGCAAATACTACCGCAACGAAAACGGCTGGTATTATGTTGAATACAATGGCACAAAGGGCTACGCATGGCAGACATTCTTCTCGACACCACCACAGTAATGTGTTTTACGATTTCTTAAATAACGCAGAAAGTGCAGCATGGAAATATGCTGCACTTTTTGTTTATATACGCAAAAAAAGCGGAGGTGTTGTCCTCCGCTTGATACAGCTTATAAAAGTATACAAAAGCCTGCCACAGTGAGCGGCTTAAAGCTCTACCTTGTAATCCTCTGAGCCTACACCCTTTACAGTGTAGTAAGCAACGCCCTCTTCAGGCTTGATGTATACTGAAACTGTCTTTGGTGTTCTGTGACCCTTTGCCTTGTAGTCAGCCTTTGCAGCAGCCACTACAGCTTCAACATTTATCTCTACGCCTGCGAACTGAACGAATACCTCGTCCTTTATCTCAGTCTCAACTGCTTTCTTTACAGTTTCCTTCTTTGCCTTTGTTGCCTTTGCTGCGGTCTTTACTGCCTTTTCTGCCGTCTTGACAGCTTTCTTTGCTGTTTCCTTTACTGCTTCGCCTGTCTTTTCAGCAGCAGCCTTTACCTCAGCCTTGACTTCCTTTACAGCTTCTTCTGCCTTCTTGTCAGCGGCGATCTTCTTTTCAGCCATTGTAAAACCTCTCCTTTAAAAGTGTTACTAATTACTTATCCACAGCCTCTTTAAGAGCCTTGCCTGCCTTGAATGCAGGAACCTTCTTTGCAGGAACATGGATAGGCTTCTTTGTTGCAGGATTGATAGAATCCTTAGCTGCACGATCTCTTACCTCAAATGCACCAAAACCTACGATAGATACCTTTTCGCCCTTTACAAGTGCCTCTGTGATAGTTTCTGTTACAGCCGCAAGTGCCTGCTCTGCTTCCTTTTTAGAATAGCCGCCCTTTTCTGCTATTGCGGATATCAGATCATTTTTTGTCATTTTGAATCTACCTCCGTTATAATTTTTTACATTGTTTTTATGCTGTTATTATAACGTATTTGACCCCTATTGTCAATTAATTTGCCCGATTTTGCGTGCTTTCTTGCAATCTTTGTAGCTTTACATAAAAAAGAGGCATAGTCGCCGCTTGATTTTTGTACTTATTCACACGTTGGAAATAGTATTTATAATTTAGCCATAATTAACTTTCGGTCAGCATCATTATTTTTTTATAAACGCCTATTTTTCGCACTTTATAAAAATCACCCACAAAATATTCTTACATATATTTCATTTCAAAGTTCATTAAATATTTACATTCTTTTATATATTCTCTCATGCAACATAATTCATTTTTTCAATCCGTATTTTTCATAAAAAGCCTCAACATCGCTGTCGCTTTTCACAAGCTCGGGATACATTATCTCACGAGTGTTGCGGTTATAAAAGCCGATAGTTTTCTCGCCGGTACAGGTGCTAGACATTATTTTTATCTCCATTCCCCTGCACTCCTCAGGGACGGGCTTGACAGTTTTCTTTTTGAAAATTCCCACGGAAACTCCCCCTAATATTTTTTCAAATGTCTTATATAGGCGAAAGTGTAGTCCTCGCCTTTGTCACGAAGCATTGTGAGCAGCTTTTCCAAAAGGTCTGATGTTTCAGGGTGAATGGCTCTTGTTTTTTTCGCTCTTAAAAAGTACGCAAGAGGTGCGCCGTCGTCGTATTTGTCTTTCATATATATCTTGCTTGCGGCAACTCTGTCGCAGAACATTTCTTTCACATATTTAAGGGGCATTTTCACAGGGGTCATCAACTTAGTCCGCAGGTCATAGTCCGTCCAATATTCAAAGTGATGCTTATTTCTTCCCTTGTGGTGCATCCAGCCGTAAGAAAATCCGTATTCTTCACGCTCTGCTTCATGGGGCGAACGTGTGCCTTGATAATATTTACAGCCCTTGAGAAACTCCTCCGGGGAATATTTTGAAAGGTCATGCCTCAGACCCTGCCACAAAATGCCTGCCTTATAGCAGTTTTTTATCACTCCGTGGCGATGTCTTGTAATGGTCTTGAAATGCTCCCATGCCTTTATCAAAACGCTCATCTCCTCTGCATTTCATCTTGTGACCTTATTATACTACTTTTGCGTTATTATTTCAACAGCCTGCGGTCATTTTCTGCTGCCGCAGATATCAAGCAGGGGACACTCGCTACAGCGCTCTCCCCTTGCCTTGCAGTATTCACGTCCGAACAGTACAAGGCGGTGACAGAAATCAGAGGATCTCTCAGGGGGAAGTATCTTTCTCAGATCCTCTTCCACCTTTGCAGGCTCTTTATTTTTTGTAAGCCCAAGTCTGCCGCATATCCTTATACAGTGGGTATCAGTTACCACCGCAGGCTTATGAAAAACATCTCCCATAACAAGATTTGCCGTCTTTCTGCCTATGCCAGCAAGGGTAGTGAGCTTTTCTATGGTATCAGGTATCTCGCCGCCAAAGTTATCCATTATCTGTCTGCACATTGCTACGATAGAGCGAGCTTTTGTTTTATACAGACCGCAGGGGCGTATTATCTCCTCAATATCTGCGATGTCGGCATTTGCGAAATCCTCAATGGTCTTATATTTTGCAAAAAGCTCTTTCGTGACGATATTCACCCTTGCGTCTGTACACTGTGCAGAAAGCCTGCCTGCTATCATAAGCTCGTGGGGCTTTTTATAGTCAAGGGAACATATGCCCTCGGGGTAGACCTGCTCCAGTCTTTCCACTATCATTTGTGCACGTTCTTTCTTTGTCATCGGTACTGCTCCTTTGTTTATAAGTGCTTTATTACTTTATATTGTACACTTTTTTGCAGGATTCGTCAACCAAAATTTCATATCAGGGACGATATTTCAGCGGGTTTGTGCGTTATACCGGCATAAAAATGCGTTTTGTCATTTTTGCAGACTGAAACAGCTTTGGTCACAGCGCAATGATTTGTCGACATTTCACGGAAATTTTACACGAATTATGAATTTATAATCGTGATTTTACTTCACATTTCAAAAAAAGCCTATGATTTTTATACAATTTCAATAAAATTATGAAATTTTGCATTTTACTACTTGCAAATTGCAAAATAGTGTGCTATAATAAGTAGGTGATGTGCGGAATGAGTAAAAAAGCCGTGCACAAATTATAATTTATAAGATGGGAGTTTTAATAATGGCTTTGAACAATGCGTATCTTGAAAGCGTTTATGAGAAGGTTGAGAAGAGAAATCCCGGCGAAAAGGAATTCCTCCAGGCAGTATATGAGGTACTGGAAAGCCTCATTCCTGTTGTAGAAAAGAGACCTGACCTTGTTGAGGCAGGTATAATCGACAGAATAGTTGAGCCGGAAAGACAGATCATTTTCCGTGTTCCTTGGGTAGATGACAACGGCAAGGTACAGGTAAACAGAGGTTTCAGAGTTCAGTTCAACTCTGCTATAGGACCATACAAGGGCGGTATCAGACTTCACCCTTCAGTATGTGCATCAGTAATCAAGTTCCTCGGCTTCGAGCAGATCTTCAAGAACAGCCTTACAGGTCTTCCTATCGGCGGCGGTAAGGGTGGTTCAGACTTCGATCCTAAGGGCAAGTCTGACGGAGAAGTTATGAGATTCTGCCAGAGCTTCATGACAGAGCTTTGCAAGCATATCGGTGCTGACACAGACGTTCCAGCAGGCGATATCGGTACAGGTGCAAGAGAGATCGGCTATATGTTCGGTCAGTACAAGAGAATCAGAAACGAGTTCACAGGCGTTCTTACAGGTAAGGGTCTTTCATACGGCGGATCACTTGCAAGAACAGAGGCTACTGGTTATGGTCTTTGCTACTACACAGCTGAGATGATCAAGTGCATGAAGAATGAAACATTCGCAGGCAAGACAGTTGTTATCTCCGGTTCTGGCAACGTTGCTATCTACGCTACACAGAAGGCTACAGAGCTGGGCGGCAAGGTAGTTGCACTTTCTGACTCTAACGGCTATGTATACGATCCAAACGGCATCAACCTCGATGTTGTTAAGCAGATCAAGGAAGTTGAGAGAGGCAGAATCAAGGAGTATGTAAACAGAGTACAGGGTGCTGAGTACCACGAGGGCTGCAGCGGCATTTGGACTATCAAGTGCGATATCGCTCTTCCATGCGCTACACAGAACGAGATCAACGAGGAGTCAGCTAAGGCTCTCGTAGCTAACGGTGTATTTGCTGTTGCCGAGGGTGCTAATATGCCTTCAACTCCAGAGGCTATCGCTGTATTCCAGAATGCAGGCGTTCTCTTTGGACCAGCTAAGGCTGCTAACGCAGGCGGTGTTGCTACATCAGCTCTTGAGATGTCACAGAACAGCGAAAGACTTTCTTGGACATTCGAGGAAGTTGACGCTAAGCTCAAGAACATCATGACAAACATCTTCCACAACTCATACAATGCAGCTAAGGAGTTCGGTCTTGAAGGCAACCTGGTTGCAGGTGCTAACATCGCAGGTTTCCTGAAGGTCGCTGACGCTATGAAGTGGCAGGGTATCGCTTACTAATAAGAGCGTATAAACAAAGCTATATACGAAGCGGACGGTTTTTATGCCGTCCGTTTTTTGTTATATTTCAAAGACGCACGGGAATGTTACCGTAGGTCTATTTGACCTGATTTTCTTTTATTATGCTGCCACGCTCAAAAGCACAAGCATTCTCAAGCGTTGTGCGGCTTATGGCGGCTAGGGCTTCTTCGGTGAAAAAGCCCTGATGAGAGGTGACGATAACGTTTGGAAAAGACAGAAGCCTTGCGGTCACGGAGCTTTCAAGGATATCCTCCTGTCGGTTTTCAAAGACATTCTCTGTTTCTTCCTCGTAAACGTCAAGACCCACTCCGTGAAATTTTCTGCTTCTGATACCTTTTATAAGGTCTTCGGTATTCACAAGCGCACCTCGGGAGGTATTTACGAAAACAACATTCTCTTTCATAAGGGAGATAGTTTCGGTATTGATAAGATGATAACTTGCTTCTGTCAGGGGGCAATGGAGTGAGATAAGGTCGCTTTCCCGCAGGACTTCGCTAAGGGGATAATACTTCACGAAGTCAAGGTCGGGGTTTTGATAAACGTCATAAGCTATAACACGCATACCAAAGCCGTGGCATATCCTGCACATTGCCGCACCTATCCTGCCTGTGCCTATTATACCAGCGGTCTTGCCATGGAAATCAAGTCCCATAAGACCATTCAGGCTGAAATTGTTCTCTCTTACCTTTATATAGCCCTTGTGTATTCTTCTTGTTACTGCAAGCGCAAGCGCCATAGCGTGTTCTGCCACGGCTTCCGGAGAATACCCAGGCACTCTAAGCACTGTTATGCCGTATTTATCGGCGGCTTTTATATCAACATTATTATAGCCTGCACATCGCATAAGAAGAAGCTTTACACCGTGTTCATGGAGCCGTCTAAGCACTGAGCCTGTTATCGTTGAGCTTACAAAGGCACACACGCCCTCGCAGCCCTCGGCAAGCCTTGCTGTGTCTTCCGTCAAGTCGGCTTCAAGGTAAACGCTTTCTATATCGGGATAGTTTTTTCGCTGCTTTTCAAATGAATCTATATCATACTGCTTTGCGTCATAGAATATTATTTTCATGAAAACTCCTCCAAATTTTAAAGTATTTCATTTTACGCTTGTATTTTTTGCAGCTGTTTATAAAAATATACGGTTTTTGCCTTAATAAGATAAAATTATCAAAGGTTGACAATTGTGCGTGAATAGGATATAATATAGGTATCGGTATGTAAAAATATACTTTAAATATACTTTAAATGCCTGTTTTCTACAGAAAGGATATGATGCCAATGTCACAATTTTCGGAACTTCTCAGAGAATACATAAAGAAAAAAGATATTACTATAAAAGCCCTTGCCGAAAAATGTGGTATCGACAGAACATATCTTCATAAGATACTCAAAGGTGAAAGGAAAGTGCCAAGCGTAGATTTTGTAGAAAATATAAGCTTGCAGCTCATGCTTTCCACAGAGGATAAAAGCAGGCTCATGGAGCTTTATAACATTTCTGAGATGGGGGAAGATGTCTACAATCGCCGCAAGCAGGTGTCAAAGATAATACACGATATGGCAAACACCAACATGGAAGAGCCTGACGCTCTGACTTTCAAGACAGAAGTTGATATTGACTCTGTGCCTGAGATATCCATCTACACCGACAAACGTGAGCTTAGAAAAAACCTGCAGGTGCTTATATGCAGCGATGTTCATAATGGTTCTGACATTCAGGTCATCGCTCAGCCAACAGAGTTTCTTACCAATCTGCTGTCCATTGCCGCAGAAGGCAGCGAGTCTACCATAAACCATCTGTTCTTCTTTGACAACACCTCAGGTGAAAAAAACACCGCAAAATACAATCTGGATATTTTTCCGTTCATATGTCACCTTGCACAAAAGCATGAAAAATATGAGGCTTTTTATTATTATGAGGGTGCGTCGGCATATTTCAACTCCACGAACATCATGCCAAACATAATGATAACGAATAATTTTCTGATCAGAACAGACAGCGATTATTGCGAGGGCGTTATATACAGATCTAAGCCTATGGTAGAATTTTATATGCGGCAGTTTGAAAAGTTCAAGACAAAATGTGCAAAGCTTCTCGACCACGCCGTGGATATTTTGGAATATGTTTACTTTTGGTACGATGACAACGCAAATTTCATCGGCGTGGATTTTCAGCCATGCACCATGCTTTGTCTTACAGAGGATATATACAATGCCCATGCACTTTTGCCGGCTGACGCAAAGGAATTTGTAAAAGCAAAGCTCACCATGGGCAAGAAGGCTCTTTCTGAACACAAATTTGTAAATCTGTTCAGTGAAAAGGGTCTTGCAGAGTTTATGACGACGGGAGAGATTTTTGAGCTTCCGAGAAATTCATATACTTTTCCCACTCTTGCAGAACGCAAGATAATGCTGCAGATAATGATATCGCTTTGTGAAAACGGCATGGCAGACTACAGGATAATAAAGGACGACTATTTTGCGGTGTCGAAAAATCTTTGTATCAACATTTCTGACAACACAAGTCTTAACATCATTGCCAGAAACAACTGCTTCTCTGATTTTTCTTATTTGAAGATAAGCGAAACGAGCCTTGTTCAGGCTTTCTGGGATTATTTTCAGCACTTTATAGATTCTGACGCTGTTTGCTCACATGAAGAAACTATCGAGATACTCAGATCTTATTTGTAAAAAATGGGCGACCAAAAGCCGCCCACTGTAATGATATTATTTAAGCTGTTCACGCATTAAAGTGAGCAGCTTTTTTTCACGCCTTGACACCTGCACCTGTGACATACCAAGTTGTTTTGCCGTTTCCATCTGAGTTTTATCCTGAAAATATCTCAGGTATATAAGCTTTCTATCCTCCGCTTCAAGGGAAGCTATGACCTGACGGAGAGAGAGCCTGTCAGCAATTTCTATGTCAGGAGCATCAACAGGGATATCTATTTGTCCGTGGCGGTCGTCTTCATCTGAGCTTTCAGTAAGACTAACAGGGGGCAGGGCGACGTTCATGGCCAGAGTAACGGCTTCTTCGCTTTCTCCTGACAGCTCACAAAGCTCGCTTACTGTAGGTTCTCTCCCCTGCTGTATGGAAAATCGCTCACGCTCTCTTACAAGGCGCATGGAAAGCTCTTTTATGCTCCGTGACACTTTTATCGTGCCACCGTCACGGAAAAGCCTTTTTATCTCCCCTAATATCACTGGCACTGCATAGGTGGAGAATTTCACACCACGTTCGCTGTCAAAGGCTTTCGCAGCTTTTACAAGACCTATACAGCCTGCACCGTAGAGGTCGTCATACTCTATGCCACGGTTGCGGAAGCGGTTTGCGCACAGGTGAACAAGCCCCAGATTTTCTTCTGCAAGAGGGGTCTCGACTATGCTGCTCATTTTATACTCTTTCTTTCAAGGTTTTTTCAAGGATAAGGGTAGTTCCTTCTCCAAGCTTGCTGCGCACCTTCACTTTATCCATAAAGCTTTCCATGACCGCAAAGCCAAGACCTGCTCTTTCTTCCTCAGGCGCAGTGGTGAATAGCGGCTGCATAGCCTGCTCGATATCGGCGATACCGCAGCCCTTATCCCTTATTTTTATGTAGACGTGTCTGTTCTCGAATATCCTTATCTGCATGAATATCTCCCCTAGGGTGTTTCGGTATCCGTGGACAATGGCGTTTGTGACTCCCTCTGACACTGCGGTCTTGACATCTGCAAGCTCGTCGATCTGAGGGTCAAGCTGAGTAAGGAAACCGCTGACTGCAACTCTAGCAAAGCGCTCATTTTCAGAATAGCTGGGAAAACTGACTTTCATTTCATTAAGGGGTTTTCGTTTCAATTTTATCACTCTCCTTTGTTTTGTCATCGGGGCTTTCATTCTGTTCCTGAGCTGCTTTCTTCTCTTGTATATACGGGGTCATATCCATAACTATCTTTGTGAGTTTGTGCATACCTGCAAGCTGCAAGACCTTTCGGATATAAGCAGGAGGCGACGCCACTATCACCTCGCCACCCATTTCTGACATTATCCTGTATCTGCCCATAACAAGTCCGATACCTGAGCTATCCATAAAAGTCACCTGAGAATAGTCGAGGATAAGGGTAAGAGGGTTATGGCTTCTAATGGCTTTATCTATCTCTCCCCTGAAATATTTCGCTGTATGGTGGTCGATATCGCCACATATCTCTGCCACAAGAGTTCTGGCTGACGGATAGTTTTTTATCTCCACATTCATGCTTTATCATTCCTTTCATCTTTTCGTTTTATCCGCTGAAAATATATTATCACTTACAGTGGGATTTTTTTGTCGCATTATTGTATGATGGAAAAAGGGCATAAAAAAAACAGGAACACACTTTTTTGTGTGTCCCTGCCTAGGAAAATTATTATGTCCTATGCTTATGTATTAAAGTCCGTTAGGATTATTCTTAATGAAGTTCCAGCTGTCTGCTGTCATTTCATCAAGACCATACTGTGCTTCCCAGCCAAAGACCTTCTTTGCCTTTGCTGTATCAGCATAGCAGGTTGCGATATCGCCTGCACGTCTTGGTTTTACCACATATGGGAGCTTCTTTCCGCAGGCTTTTTCAAAGCTGTGAAGAACGTCATAAACGCTTGAGCCTTTTCCTGTGCCGAGGTTTACAGCTTCAACGCCCTTGTTTTCCATTACATACTTGACTGCGCAAAGGTGACCCTTAGCAAGGTCAACAACGTGGATATAATCTCTTACACCTGTTCCGTCAGGAGTATCGTAATCGTCACCAAACACACCGAGCTTTTCAAGCTTTCCTACTGCTACCTGACAAATGTACGGAAGCAGATTGTTTGGTATACCGTTAGGGTCTTCGCCGATAAGACCGCTCTTATGTGCGCCGATCGGGTTGAAGTATCTCAGAAGTGAAACTGACCAGTCGTTGTCGGAAACATAAACATCTCTCAGTATCTGCTCTATCATTACCTTTGTATAGCCATAAGGGTTTGTTGCTGATGTAGGCATATCCTCCGTATATGGAGCTTTGTTTACAGGGCCGTAAACTGTTGCGGAAGATGAGAAAACTATCTTCTTACAGCCGTATTTTCTCATTGCCTTGATAAGCATGAGAGTGCCTGTGATGTTGTTGTGGTAATATTCAACAGGCTTCTGAACAGATTCGCCAACCGCTTTAAGGCCTGCAAAATGTATAACAGCGTCTATCTTGTTTTCTTCAAATATCTTTTCGAGCGCCGCAAGGTCAAGAAGATCTGCCTCATAAAAAGCAAAGTCCTTGCCTGTTATCTTCTTTATTCTGTTAAGAGCCTCCGGCTTTGAGTTTGAAAAGTTATCAACTATAACTACTTCATAGCCTGCTTCAAGAAGCTCAACGCAGGTGTGGCTTCCGATAAATCCTGCTCCGCCTGTAACGAGTATTTTTGCCATATTCTTTACCTCCCAAATATGTCAGGTTTTTTCTTACACTTACATTATACCATATTTTCACGTTTTTGCAATACCATTTTTGTTTCAAACGCATGGATTTTTGTTGCAAAGAGAATAAAAATATGCTATCATATCTATAACAGACCATCTCACAGAAAGGAACACACAGAATGAATACAGACCGCCATTCCTTTAAATCAGACCAGACGGACTCACTTTCACTGTCAGTATACAACGTGGGCTATGAAAAATGTCAGGGGCTTCACAGTTGGGGAAGCGGCGTTCGTGACCATTATCTTATCCACCACATCATAAGTGGCAAGGGCGTATACAAAACACCGCAGGGAGAGTATCACCTTAGCGCAGGGGACACTTTTCTCATTTACCCCTACACTGTTATAACATACACTGCCGACAAGAACGACCCATGGGAATACTACTGGGCAGGCTTCAACGGCTCTGACGCTGAATTTATCCTTGATCGTGCAGGCTTCACAAGAGAGTGTCCCGTTATCTCCGCAGACTTTGGAAGCGAGCTTAAAGACAGCCTTGAACACATTTATCGTCTTAGCGGAAACAGAAGCTCAGACCTTGTGAAAATGACAGGTCAGCTTTACATCACGCTGGGCATTCTTATGGAACGCTCGGGAAGTCAAAGCCGTTCGGGGAGCACCGCAAAGGGATATGTCACAAAGGCGAAAAACTACATTGCACACAACTACACCCTTGGGATAGGGGTCGAGAATGCCACCGATTTCGTTGGCGTGAGCCGTGCCACGCTATATCGAGCTTTCATGGAATACGAGGGGCTTTCTCCTGCACAGTATATAACTGATTTCCGTGTGAACGCCGCTTGCCGTTTGCTGGAAGAAACTGAGCTTCCTGTGTCGGCTGTGGCAAGGTCGGTAGGGTATAATGACAGCCTTTATTTTTCAAGGATATTCCACAAGACAAAGGGTGTGTCACCTACGGAATACAGGGCTGACGCTTTGTGTACAAAAGGTGAAAACAAGGCGTTTTCGGTTGACAAGGGTATATAAATGAGATATAATAAATAGGTATAATCAGCTACGAAAGGGTCTTAAACAATGAATTTCTTTATGGTCGGCTCGTTTTTCATGCTTTTCATGCTAAACGCAGGCTGGACTTCTAATTACGTTATAAAGCTTGCAGGCTTTTTATTTTTCGCGGTGGGAACGGCTGAAGCGGAAGAACGCACTGACGCTTTCGCACATCTTAAAAAGCCTGCTTACACTTCTTCCGCTATGTGCGCTCTTGCGGTGGTATGTCAGCTTCTATTGAAGCTTCTCTCCCCTGCGGCAATGGCGGCGAACGTTATAAGCATTTTGCTGTCGGCGGCAACTGTCTATATGTCACTGAACCTTATGAGAATGTTCCTTGTGGCGCTTGACAGCCACAGAGAGCTTGTGGAAGACGTTTCAAACATTGTAAGGCTTCAGGGCAGTTTCAACAAGCTTGCTCTCATGACGTTTATTTACTTTGGGGGCGACCTGCTTAACAGGCTAATACCAATAGAGTTCGTCACCACCTTTGCAGGCGTTATTGCGGCAATAGCAAAGATACTTGTGTATATTTTCCTGCTCATCATGCTTTACAACTTCAACAAGCTGAGGACAGATTATGAAAAACGCCGTGAAAGAGAAAACAAATAAGGATATTTCAAGAACGTCATGTTCACAAATGGCGTTCTGTTTTGTGTATAAAGGCAACAAAGAATAGGAGAACGAAAAATGCTATCAATAATAATACCAAGCTATAACGAGGAAGGCAACGTTGCAAAATGTGCTTCTGTTGTTTCAAAGCTTCTCAGTGAAAACGGTATAAACTATGAGCTTGTTTTTGTAAACGACGGCTCAAAGGACAGAACATGGGATATAATCTCAAACCTTGCACGCAATGACGAGCATATCGTGGGCGTGAACTTTTCAAGAAACTTCGGCAAGGAGAGCGCAATTTTCGCAGGACTTGAAACTGCAAAGGGCGACGCCTGCGTTCTGCTGGACTGTGATTTGCAGTTCCCGCCTGAGGTCATAATCGAGATGTACAACATCTGGAAAAACAATGACGTTGACATTGTTGAGGGCAGAAAAAATTCCCGTGGAAAGGAAAACCCTGTATACAAATTTTTCTCTCTGTGGTTTTACAAAATGATAAACAAGTCAAGCGGCCTCGACATGGAAGCGGCTTCCGATTTCAAGCTTCTTGACAGGGCTGTGGTAGATTCACTGAATGCAATGCCTGAAAGACTGACGTTTTTCAGAGCAATGTCAAGCTGGGTAGGCTACAAGACGGAGCGTGTATATTTTGACGTTGCTGACAGAGAGATAGGCGAATCAAAGTGGTCTGTAAAGGGGCTTTTCAAATTCGCCATAAACAGCATAACCTCTTTTACATCTGCGCCTTTGCAGATAGTGACAGTATGCGGTGTTATAACGTTTATTTTCTCTGTCATACTGGGACTTCACACCCTTATCAAAAAGCTTATCGGTGCGTCGGCGGCAGGATTTTCAACTGTCATAATCCTACAGCTTCTCACATCGAGTATAATAATGTTCAGTCTTGGAATAATAGGCTTTTATCTCTCAAAGATATACGAGGAGATAAAACAGCGGCCTAGATACATAATCCGTGATATTATAAGAAAAGACGACGAGGAGAAAAAGAATGGAAAAGACTAAGACATCTCCCCTTTCATTTATAAAAAAATGGTGCTATGATAAGCGGCTGTACTTTTTGGTGTTTTTTCTGCCTGTGGCAATAATGTTTTCAGCCTATGCGTTTTTCAAGATACACCCTATCGGTGACAGCTCGGTGCTTGTGCTTGATTTGAACGGTCAGTATGTTTACTACTACGAGCAGTTCCGTGACGCTTTCCATGGCAACGGCAGTTTTATCTACAACTGGTCACGAAACCTCAGCGGAGAAATGTTCGGTGTGTTTGCATATTATCTTGCAAGCCCTTTTATGCTGATACTTGTGCTGCTGCCGAGAACGATGATGGCGACCTCTATCCTTATTTTACAGCTTGCAAAGATAGGCACGGCGGCTGTGACATTCATGTTCTTCTTAAAAAAGATATCAGTGCAGAAGCCTAAAACTATCTCACTTATCATATTCCCTACCATGTATGCTCTTATGTCATACATGGTGGTACAGCTTATGGACCCTATGTGGCTTGACGGACTTATCTATCTGCCGCTTATATGCTGGGGCGTTCACAGGCTCGTTGATGAGGGCAAGCTTGTGCCTTATATAGTGCCGCTGGCGCTTATGTTCATTGCACATTTCTACATCGGCTATATGGTGGGAATTTTCACGTTTTTCTACTTCTGCTGGTACTGCCTTTCAAGAGAGGGCAGGATATTGCCAAAAAAGTTCTTCTCACGCTGTGTGGCTTTCGGTATCGGCACGCTTGTTGCGCTTATGTGTGCGGCGTTCGTTCTTATAACCGTTTACAATTCTTTGAAGCTTGGCAAGTTTGAGTTCACTGACCCTGATTTCTCACTTGCAACGCAGTTTGATTTCCTTACATTCATAACAAAGCTTTTCCCAATGTCATATGACACTGTTTACCCTGAGGGTATGCCTATGATATACTGCGGAACGGCTGTATTGATACTTGTTCCGCTGTTCTTTATGAACGACAGGATAACAATGAAAGAAAAGACCTCTACAGGTCTGCTCACTTTTCTGCTTGTTATATTAATGTATATAAAGCCTGCTGATATGGCAATGCACGGCTTTCAAGTGCCGAACTGGCTGCCTTACAGATATTCTTTCATATTCTCATTCCTGATGATAGTAATGGCATTCAGGGCGTTTGAAAACCTCGAGGGCGTTACGGCAAAGAATATCGGCGGAATTTTCTTCGGACTTATGGTATTCCTCTTCTGGTGTGAGCGAGAGAACTACTCTCACTTCCAGCTTTTTGAAACAAAGACAAGTGAAACAGGCGACACCACAAACGTTATACAAGGCATATGGGTATCCATGATAGCTCTGGCGGCATATTTCGCACTTATCTATCTTATCAAGAAATATCCAAAATCAAAGGCTGTTTGTATCGTAATGGTAGGCGTTCTTGCGGTTGAGCTTTTTGCAAACAGCGCTGACACTATCGACAAGATAGACACTGACGTTGCATACAGCAAGTACACCTCTTATGAACCTTACATGACGCAGACGAGAAACGCTGTGTCAATGATGAAGGAATATGACCCGTCGCTTTTCTACCGCATGGAGGCAACTTTCCACAGAACTGTAAACGACCCTATCGGAACAGGCTACAAAGGCATTTCACACTCCAGCTCAACAATGAACGCACCTGCCCTTATGATGCTCCACAAGCTTGGATATGCTTACGGCGGACACTACACAAAATATGACGGAACAACTTTCATGACCGACGCTCTGTTTGACATAAAATATCTTATGGACAAAACGGGCAACACCTCTTTTGTAGGCACAAGAGTTAAAGTCCCTGAGGAATACAAGCTTACTACAGAATACACTGAGGGCGACGCAACATATAAATTCTACAACAACCCTAACGCTCTTGGTCTTGGCATGGTATCTTCGCCTAGTATTGAGGACGTGTCACTTTCTGAAGATAATCCTTTTGAAAATCAGAACATGGTATTCAACGCCCTCGCAGGCACAACAAAGGAATATTTCACAAAGATACCTGTTATAAACAGCGAAATGGAGAACGTTTCTACATCTCAGCTCACTGACGGACACACGAAATACTTCCCTACAGACACTTCCATTGCTGAATGTCACATTGACTATGTTGTGAAAATGGATAAGGACTCATATCTTTATATGTATCTTCCAACCAAATATGAGCGTTCCTGCAACGTGTGGATACAGGACGAGGACGATTATATGGACGGCTCTGAGCCTATGGAATATGCAGGTCAGTTCTTTGTGGGCGACAATTATTCTATTATGAATCTCGGCAAATTCTGTGAGGGTCAGGAGCTTCGCATACGCATAACGGTGGCAAATGACGATAACGAAGCTTACTGGAAAGACCAGCTTTTCTACACCTTTGATTATGACAGCTTTGCACAGACCTGCGCTGATATGCAGAAAAATGTGCTTGAGGTCACAAGCTTTAAGGACACTTATCTTGAGGGCACTGTTAATGCTGAAAATGACGGCTCTGTACTGTTCACGACCATACCATACGAAAACGGCTGGACTATCACTGTGAACGGCAAAAAGGTGACGGCTGAAAAATCTCTTGACAGCCTTATAACTATCCCTTTGGAGCAGGGTGAAAACAAGATAACAATGAAGTTCTCACCTGACTATTGGAAAGTATCTCTTATCATAACGGGCTTTGGTGTTGCCCTGCTGGTGCTTATATTCCTGTTTGAATATAAGCGTGGAAAAGTCATGAAAAAGGTGCTTGCAAAAGCTAACTTTACGGCTGAGAGCAGTGAGAAAGCCACAACCCCTGTAATAAATGACACAACTGATACAACGGACGAGCCGCTGAGGATATACCGACCTGACAATGATGATGACGAAAAGCTTCGGCACATAAACGAGATGATGAAAAATATTCTCGGTGAGGACGAGGATAGCGGCAAAAACGATAAATAGCGACGAAAGCTGCGAAAAAAAGTCTATTGACAAGGCTTTTATAAAATAGTATTATAATAGGGACGGAAATTCTATCCGCCCCTATTTTTTCGGACAGCGGATAAAGACTTCACAAATGAAAGGACTAATCAAAATGGCAAAAAAGATCTACACAAAGAAGCTTACATATGCAGGAATGTCCCTGTGTCTGCTGAGTTTTTTCGCATTCGTTCTCTCGGTGGCAGGCGCACTTGCTGACCCTGTGGGAAAGCTCGTTTACAACAACGTTTTCACAAACAAGATAGACTTTTTGTTCACCCCCGACATTTTCGCTTATGTGAACACCTATGGTCTTTCATGCGCACTCGCCATATTCAGCCTTGTGGCGTTTTTCACATCTGCAAGAGCAAAGGGCAAGAAAAAGCTTGATGGTGCATTCGCAGGCTTTCTTATCCTTTTCCCGCTTGTTGTGATGATAACAAAGGGCATAATGATATACTATGTTACGGTAAAAGGTCACTTCTCAAACGCTATAACAATGGGCTATGACAATGACAAGTTCAGGGTAGCCCTTTCACTTGCTAATGATGTTCTGCCATTTATTGCGGCTTTCCTGCTTTTTATCGGTGGACTTGTTATTGCAGGCAGACTTATGGGCGAAGATTTTGCCGTTGAGATACCTGTTGCCGCAAAGACGCCTGACAATGCCCCTGCGCCTATACCAATGACTACACCGCAAGAACAGAGTTTTGCTCAGCCTGATATGTCACAGTTCAGAAAGCCCGACAATGCCGAGCCTGTTATGTCACAGAGCGTAGTTGAGCCTGAGATACCACAACAGACAGAGCCTATAGAACCACCTACAGAAACGGCTGAACAGCCTGTCGAGCAGTCCGCACCTGAAAAGTGTCCTCACTGTGGCTCAGAGCTGAAGAGCGGAGCCAAATTTTGCAGCGTTTGCGGAAACAAGGTCTAAAAAGCTACACCAATACACTTCCATAAAAAAATACGGCATATGCCACTTTTTCGGTGACATATGCCGTGTTTCATTTTTACTGTTCTGATATGCTGGGGCTTGCAAGACCATGCTTTACTCGGTCACGGACCTCCGCTCTCTTTGCGTCGTTAAATCTGTCGAGAGTTCCAACAAGATAGCCTGTTATTCTTCTTATACGCTGAAAAGGCACGTCTGCAAAGTGATAATCAACGTCAACAAAGTCGCCGTCTATTTTAAGGTCGATAGTCTGGATAGTCTTTTCAGGGTAAAGCTTCTGTGCCCTGTCGATATAAGAATTTATCTCAGCCTGGGACATCTCCCCGCCTGTTACGTTCACATTTACCATTTTACATTACCTCCATTTTTCTTTGTTATACATATTGTTGCCACAATAAAAGGATACCACAATATCTTGTATTTGTCAATAGTTAATACCTACAAAGCACATGAGTATATTTTGTAGGGTATGCCTGCATGGTCAGCCTTTCATTTCTTCTCTTATGCCTTGCCAATCGGGACAGAACTTGCCCACCAAAGCCCAGAAATCCTTGCTGTGATCCATAAAGACCAAGTGGCAAAGCTCGTGGAGGCAGACATAATCTATGCACTCTCTGCGGAAAACGATAAGCTTTGAGTTTATGGAAATATGCCTGTTTGAGATACATCTTCCCCAGCTTGCTGTCAGCGGTTTTATTGTGACCTTTTCAGGCACAAGCCCTGTGGAGGCAGACATTTTCTGCATACTTTTTGTTATCTCCGCCACTGTGAGATCGTTTATGAACTTGGTGGTCTGCTCTTTTACATAGGTCTGGTCGCTGGTCTTGTTCACGGCAATAAGAAGCTTGCCGTCCTCTATCTTAGGAGAAAAATACTTATCAGCCTGAACAAGAGTCAGGGTAAGCTCGTTCCCCAAAAGTCTGAGCCTTTCGCCATGGCAGAAATCTTTCGGCAGACCCACCGCCGCCTTGTCTTTTTGCTCCTTTATCCAGCCCAGATTGTTATTAATAAAGCTTTCAAGCTGCTGCTTTGAACAGCCGTAAGGCACACGCACTGTCAAAGTGCCGTCACGCATACCCATATTAAGGCGACTTCTTTTGGCAACGTCAAGGATAAAGTCTATGCGCTCTCCGTTTTTATCCTCGATAAAAGTATTATATTTCGGCACTTCAAAGCCCCCATATCCAAAAACGCCGCACATTCTTTTGTGCGGCGCTGTATTTTTTACCACTGTACTGCTATAGAGCTGTCTGTCGTAAGATAATCCTTATAAATATATCCCGTGAGTGGACCGTCTATGTTCATGAAATTTATCTTCACATATCCGTTATCCTCATATTCAAGAACGTTTACCTGAACGCCCGGTGACATACAAACGATATTCTCAGCGTCATTATCAGGCGCCACATGAAGATAAGCATACTCTGTGACATACATTACTTCAAGCACATCTGTCTGGCTAGACTCGTCGCTGGACACATCTGTTACCGCACCGCTTTCGTCCACACTGCTGTTATCAGTAACGGACGTATCCGCAGGGGCGGTGCTGTTCACCGGCTCAGCCACAGACTCATTTGTATTTATGGTGGCAGTATTTATACCCTTTGGCACTTCTGAACTATTGCTTGCAAAAAGCCCCTTGGCAAGCAGAAGTATCACGCACAGAACAAATATGCCCACAACTATTATTGCGACAACGCTCGCCGTATTTCCCGAAGCCTTGCGGGAAACGTTATTCTTGTTATTATCCATATATTGCACGGCACAAGCCGTCACATTTCGCCTCCTTTTGCAGGAACACACCTGCACACCTGCAAACAAAGCACAGGTACATAAACATATTATAATATTTTTTATCATCAATGTCAATGACAGTTTAATTACAATATTGTCACATTTCACCCTTCAAACCCTCTTCTTGAGATATTTGCCATATTTACGCTGATGTTTTGACATTATAGCCAAATAGGCGTTTGCTAATTTGATTAAAATACATATTAACAGAATCAGCAAAATGTGATATAATGAATTTTGAGGGCGTGCCTTGGGAGGCGTTGCCCCTACAGTATAAAAGCAAGGGGGCAGGAAGTTGCATAAAAAAATTATCTGCGGTGCATTGTCCGCTGCAATGTTCCTGAACCTTTTTTCAGCCTGCGGTCGGTCTGAAGAGAGAGTGGTCAATACTGAAAACTCATCGTTTATCGAACAAGAGGAAGTCGTTGACAGCCCTGCAAAGATATTTTTCTCGGCATGGAACGGCAGTGAGATAACTGCTGACACGGCCAGAGAGCATGGTATGCTTTTCATGGACTCTTCAAAAGAAAGCGATATGCGCTGGGCTGAGTTCTGCGAGTGCGTAAAAAGCGGCACTGCGGCTGAGATAACAGTATGCACAAGCACGCAGGTGATACATGCTGAAAGCTCTTTGGAGGGGGACAGCGGTGTTCTTACCATAGAATCCGAGGACTTTTCTGAGGGCAGCATGAAGCTTTTCTCAAAAAAGCTTTCTTCCGACAGCCTTTACAGCGTTTGTGAAAACGGCTTGACGGTATATTACGCAGGAAGCAACAAGCTTTATCAGACAGAGAATGTAACAAGTGAGCTTACAGACGTTCCTTTTGAGCAAAAGATATACAAGTGCAGCAGTGAAGCCAACATGACATTCCCCTATCAAAAAATGTTTTCAAATTATGATGATTTCAGTGAATATTATTTGAAATACAATGGTGAGCTGCAAATTCAGGAAATGAAAAAGGATATGGAAGCTTTTGAAAACGAAGGCGGCTTCAACAACCATGTTATTTTTCTAAAAGGAGAGCTTTCGGGATATGAGCATATCGACTACAAAGCAGTAAGGGCGGTCAAGGACAAGGATTCCCTTTTCATATATGTGGCTAAAGAGATACCCGAGAACAAGGCAGGGGCGACTTCAAAACGTCAGATAACTGTCACAGTGCCGTCAGAGTATCTTGACGAGATAAGCCCCAAAAACATAAAATGGATAGTTTTCACACAAGAATGACAAAAGGCGGACAAGGTGTCTGCCTTTTTTTATTCTGAAAGTTGACAGATAAAAGCATTAGTATTATAATAAGGTCAACACCTCATAAGGAGATATTTATATGAAGCTTTTTTACCCTGAGATATTTGATAAATTTGCCTGCACAGGCTCGCAGTGTTCTGACAACTGCTGTATGACCGATTGGGATATCGAGATAGACGAGGACACCTACGGCTTTTACAAAAAGCTTGACAATGATATAGGCAGGAAGTTTGTAAACTCAGTTACAGAAGACGAGGGCGTGAAATATCTTGTCCACTGCGACGGCAAATGCCCTATGCTCAACGAAAAGGGGCTTTGCTCTGTTCAGCTTGCTTACGGCGAGGAAAACATCTCAGACATATGCCGTGAACACCCGAGGTTTTACGAGTGGTTTGGAGGTTACAAGGAGGCAGGCGTGGGACTTGCCTGCGAAGAAGCTGTGAGAATGTATCTTTCTGACGATGAGCCCGTAAGATTTTTTACCAAAGAGATAGATGAAGAGCCTGATGACCTTGAGTTCGATCCCCAGCTTCTTGAAACCATGCTTTTTGCACGAACGGCTTTCATTGACCTGCTTCAAAACAGGGAATATTCTCTCCATGACAGGCTTGTGAACGTTCTTTCAGCGTCAGCGGAGATACAATATGCTCTTGACGAAGAGGATACAGAGGAGATAAAAGCCATTGCCCAGGAGCTTTCCCACCCTGAGATAATTGCAGAGCGTGTGGAGAGTTTGAAAAAGGCTTTGCCTGAAAAGCCTTTGGAAAATGCCGAAAATATGCTTTTGTATCTTGAACGTCTTGACTTTATAGGCGACATTCTCCCACAGCAGATAAAAGACGCAAGCCGATTTGTGAAAAAGCTTTCCGCACCCATAAAGGCTCAGACGAGCGGTGAGTACGAAAAGCTTGCGGTGTATTTTGTATACAGATATTTTCTTAAAGCTGTGAGAGATTTCGACCTGCTGTCAAAAATAAAGGCTATGATAGTGTTCGTTTTTGCCGCAGAGGTCATAAACCTCAGTCGTGAGCATGACGCTCACGCACGCTTTGAAACCGTCAAGGAGCTTTGCAAGGAGATAGAATACTCAGGTGACAACATGGACAGGATATATGACGACAGCTATCTTTCCGATATTTTCTCCGATACTTCTATGCTTGCACTTCTTGAATGGACGCTTTAGAGAAGAAGGTAACCAAGCGCCAGAAGAAGCTTTATGTCTGCGCCCTGCTTGTATAATATGTAAATAAGCAGACCGATAAGGGCTTTTTCCTCGTCTATCTTTATATCGCCTAAATTCCCCCCAAGCAGACCGCTTAAAAGCGAACTGCTCTGAGGGGCTTTTTGTGGGCTATGAGCATTCTGAGTGCGAAGGGTTTCCTCTGCTTTAGGTGGTGCAGGCTCGCTATTAGGGCTTGCGCCCACAATGCTTCGTGAACGCCTTTGCATTTCTCTCACACGGCGAATGGCTTCCTCCTGCATAGTGGTGAAATTATTGTCATCAGAATAAGCCAAGCAGATCACCTCCCAGAAGCCCGCTTTCTTTCAGTGCGGGATACACCGCAAAAAGCTTGAATATTTTTATGAGCCTGTCTATTTTCGCCTGATTTTCTTCTTTCAGCAGAGGTCGCAGAGCAAGAAGAAGTTGGATATTTTTATCAGGCTTTGAAGCTGACTGCATAATGCTTTGTATCTTCATAAGCTTTGCAATATCAAGACCCCCTGCCTGTGTCGCTTGCGCAGGCTTGCTTTCCGCAGGCGGAGAAACGCCGCCCAGGCTTTGGAGAAGCTGAGAAAAGTCCATGTTCTGAGGGCTTTGTGGAGCTTCGCTCTGACCGCCCTGTTCTCCCTGTCCGCCGTTATCCGCCGTGAGCATATCCGCAAGCTCCTTTATCTGCTTCATGCTTTCCTCGTCATTAAGCACATTCTGTATTTTGTTCATCAGATCGTCCAATTATTTCACCGCCTGTTCAAGCTTTTGCCCTGCAAAATACTATTTCCCCTGAAGCTTTTTGAATATTGCCCTTGCCTGCGGTGAGGACAATATTTTCTCGGCAGTTTTCGGATCTGACAAAGCCTTTTGAAGCATCATAGCCTCGTTTTGTGGCATACCCTGAAGCGCCCTGTCATAAACTCCGCTTTCAAGCTGACCTTTCAGCACATCAGGAGTAGTGCCTAGCTTTCTTGAAGCCACTGCAAGAAGCGCCTGCATGGCTTTTGGATCCATAGAATTGAAGCTGTTTTTTGCGCTCATAAAAAATTCTCCTTTTTTCTATAGTATTTATAAATATTTATGTTATAATATTGCTTGTTATAACTGGTAAAGGGGTGTAACTATGAGAATAATCGTTTTTTCGGATACTCATGGAAATTATTCTGCAATGCACAAAATATTCAAGAGAAACGGCGACGCCGACCTGTTTATTTTTCTTGGCGACGGCGAACGTGACCTTGACAGCCTGAGAGTGCAGTATCTTGACAAGAAGATAGTAAACGTATCAGGAAACTGCGACTTTGCTTCGCTCACTCCCGAAAATGACATATACATGACCGATGACGGTATAAAGATATTTTTCACACATGGCCACAAGTGGGGCGTAAAATACTCTACCGACAGACTTTTTTACAAAGCCAAGGAAATAGGCGCACAGATAGCACTTTTCGGACACACACACTGCCGCTACTATGCCTATGAGGAGGGTATCCACATTTTAAACCCCGGCAGTGCAGGTCAGCCGAGAGACGGCAAGCCTGCAAGCTATGCCTATATTGACATTACAAAGGACGGTGGCATATTCTGTAGTCACGTTGACCTATAATATGCTCAGGACTTAGATCTTGTTAAGGCAATACCGCACAAAGATTGTGCGTCAGATGCGTAGTCAGATTTTTTGTCAGATTGCATAAAAATTCCGCAGGCATACTGTCGTATATCAAGGGATTTTTGTGTGATATGACAGAAAATCTGCAAGCAGATGGCGTGCAAAGCCGTCAGGCAGGCTTTGTGCGGTGTTGCCTTAAACAAAAAGCGGACGAACACTTTTCATGTTCGCCCGCATTTTTATGCTAAAAATTATTCTGATATCTCTTTTCTTACCCTTTCAAGCTCATCAAGGAACATCTGATCCGCATGGCTAAGGCGGTAATTGCTCTGATAGATAAGAACGTCCTTGTTGGTCTTTTTGAAGCTATGACAAACTCTCTGCACAAGGCCATAACGCTTCAATATCTCCTTTGGCAAAGGACTTACCCACATGAATGAGTCCGGACAAGCCGAGAGGATATCGAACTGACTTCCTCTCTCATAAACGTAAATATGTCTGCTGTGATTATTCAGCTCAGCGTTTTTCTTCTGATAAGTCGCTGAGATGTTCGGCACTATATTATCGCCGTGCAATACCTCTATGTATTTATCCAAAACAGTTTCGTTTATCTCTTTTTCTTTAGCAAGCTGGCTGTTTTCGCTTGTGATAAGTACATAATCGAACTCCCACACGTTATGATATTTCAGATTTTTCTCTTCTATCATAGACATGAAAAAGCTCTCATACGCCACAGGATAACGGATTATACCCATGTTATATTCGCATTCCACCACTGCGTTTATGGCTTCCATGGAGTTTGTTTCCCTTATTTTTGCGTCAAGCTCCACATTCGTGCCTAACTTGTTCACAAAGCAAGTAAAAGCGTGGGTTATATAGCTTGCTCTTGGCAAAAGCAGAGAGAAGTTCACAGCGTTTTCACCATTATCCTTATAAAGGCTCTCCATTTTATCCATTTGCACAAGTATGGCCTTGGCATACTGCAAGAACTGTTTACCCTTTTCTGTGGCAACAACACCCTTTGCACTTCTTTTAAAAATCGGTATGCCAACTTCTCTTTCCATTTCCTTTATGGCTTTTGAAAGGTTAGGCTGACCCATATAAAGTGCTGAAGCAGCTTTTGTGATAGACCCAAGTCTTTCGACCTCTACCATATATCTGAGATGAGTTAAATTCATAGTTTCCCCTTCTTTGTTATCGGTATATAAAATTTTAAGGCTGTCATATAATATTATATATGCTTTCTGTCAATTTCATTATAAAGCTTTGTTAAAAACTTGTCAACCGCAAGGAGCGTTTTTTAACATTTATTTAACATAAAGCGAAGGCATTCACCTCTTGACAATGCCTTTATACTCTGTTATAATCTTATATGTTTAAGGCTTGCTTCTGCCGCCGGGTAGAAGTTTTGCGTCGGACCTGCTGTCGTTAGGCTTTAAAAGACAGCGGTGTTCGGCGTTTTTTTGTGGGATAAACGGAGGGTAAAAATGAAGAAAAATTCACATCTTAGGGACTTTGCCAGATACGCTTCTCTGAACGTTTTAGGAATGATAGGTGTATCGTGCTATATCCTTGCGGACACGTTCTTTGTCGCAAAGGGCATGGGTGCAGACGGTGTTACTGCACTGAATATCGCCATTCCAATATACAGCCTTATCCACGGCACAGGACTTATGATCGGCATGGGCGGAGCGACAAAGTTTGCAATATACAAAAGTCAGGGACGTGACGAAGCAGGAAGCAGAGTTTTCACCTGCGCACTGCTTATGGCTCTGGTGCTTGGAGCGATATACTTTTTGGGCGGAGCATTTTTGTCAATGCCACTTGCAAAGCTTCTTGGTGCAAAGGGCAGCGTTGTGGGCATGACTAATACCTACCTAAAAGTGCTTATGATGTTCGGACCGTTCTTTGTGCTAAATGATACTTTCAACTGCTTTATAAGAAACGATGGAAGCCCAAAGCTTTCAATGGCAGCAATGCTTACGGGAAGCTTTTCAAACATAATACTTGACTATGTGTTCATTTTCCCGCTGGGTATGGGCATTTTCGGAGCTATCCTTGCAACAGGGCTTTCGCCTGTCATAAGCCTTTGCATACTGAGCATATACAAATTCCGCAAAAAGAACAGCTTCCATATCGTCAGGGCAAGGCACGAAGGGAGAACTTTTGGCGGCATATTATCCATAGGCGTGCAGTCGCTTATAACTGAGCTTTCATCAGGCATCGTAGTGCTTGCGTTCAATATAATAATACTTGGTCTTGCAGGCAACACAGGCGTTGCAGCTTATGCAGTGATAGCGAATACTTCCATTGTGGCGGTATCCATATTCACCGGTATCGCACAAGGCGGTCAGCCGCTTATCAGTGCTGCTCACGGCATTGGCGACAAAGACCGTCTTAGAGCAGTGCTGAGATATTCTATTATATCACAGCTTGTAATAGCGCTTATGGTTTACCTTGCTATTGCATTTTTCACAACGCCTATTGCTGCTATATTCAACAGCGAACATATCGACTCTCTTCAGCACATGGCAGAGGACGGCATGAAAATATACTTTACCGGATTGTTTTTCTCAGGCTTCAATATAATAATATCTGCATTTTTTGCGGCTTCTGAGAAAATCATACCAGCCCAGACCATCACCGTATTAAGGGGCTTTGCTCTTATCGTGCCAATGGCTTTCATTATGTCCAAGGCAGCAGGATTAACTGGCGTATGGCTTGCTTATCCTGTCACGGAATTTATCGTAGCGGCAATATCCATAATATTCTATATAAAAAACAGACACAAGACATAAAACAAACGGCAAAGTATCAGGCTTTGCCGTTTTATTTTTGCATAAAGCTTGAAAAAAGTTGATTTTTATGCTATCATAAAGAATAGTGATTAATTTTGCGGAGGTCAACTGACAAATGATAGATGCAAGCGGCAACACGCTGATAATAGATATAAGGGACGAGCTTTCTTTTGAGTATGGTCACATTGACGGAGCAGTGAACATCCCTGTCGAAAAGCTTGATAAAAGCGACCTGCCAAAGGACAAAAAACTTCTTATCTGCTGTAAAAGCGGACTTATAAGCGACACTGAGGCCGAAAAGCTTCGAATGCTTGGCTATGACGCTGAAAACCTCGAGGGCGGCTACTATGGTTGGCTGAGAGAAAAGCTCTCCAAAGAGGTCGCAGAGGATATCTCGCAGGACGCTGAGCGGAGCATACAAAAGAAATTCCGCAAGGAGATATGGAACAGATTCACACAATCTGTGAACGAATATGAGCTTATAAAGCCTAATGACAGGATAGCGGTGTGCATATCGGGCGGCAAGGATTCAATGCTCATGGCGAAGCTCATACAAATGCTTCACCGCCACAGCAAGTTCCCTTTCGAGGTAAAATATCTTGTTATGGATCCGGGCTACAGTCCTGCCAACCGTGAGATAATCGAACGCAACGCAAAGCGGCTGGGCATACCAATAACAGTGTTTGAGTCTGATATTTTCGACTCTGTATACAATGTGGAGAAAAATCCATGCTATCTGTGCGCACGAATGAGAAGAGGTCATTTATACAGCAAAGCACAGGAGCTTGGCTGTAACAAGATCGCACTTGGACATCACTATGATGATGTTATCGAGACCATACTAATGTCAATGCTTTACGGCGGACAGATACAGACAATGATGCCGAAGCTCAACAGCACGAATTTTGAGGGTATGCAGCTTATAAGACCTCTCTATATGGTAAGAGAGGACGACATAAAAAGGTGGCGTGACTATAATGGGCTGCGTTTCATACAGTGTGCCTGCAAGTTCACCGACACCTGCACCACCTGCGCACCTGACAGCAGGACAGTATCAAAGCGTATGGAGATAAAACAGCTTATCGCAAAGCTAAAGCTTGTCAATCCGCAGGTAGAATATAATATTTTCAAGAGCGTGGAAAACGTTATGCTCAATCAGGTCATTGCATACAAAGATGACGAGGGCAGACACAGCTTTTTGGAGAGATTCAAAGAGGAGTAAAAACGCATCAGCCACAAGCGGCGAAACAGGCGACCAAAGGTCGCCACTACAAAAAATCATCACCGCAGGCGATACCTTAATTCCTCATTTCTCACTCCTCATTCCTCACTTATCTATAAGGTGGCATAATAATGATATTTCTATTTCTTCTGCCCTTTTATCTGGGCGTATCATCATACATGATGTTCCGATTTTTCTACTGGATGAAGCACTGCAACCACAGATTTAACTGGCTGCGTTTCAAAGTGCCTTTTGCAGTGGTCTATCTTTTCATGGCGCTTTCGCCTGTTATAGCTTTTCTGCTCCCGAAATCCGCCGTTGCTATCGTCATAAGGCGAATTTCTACATACTGGATAGGCATTATGCTCTACTCCCTTTTGTATGTGGTGCTTTTTGACCTGCTAAGGCTTATTGCAAAACACACGAAGCTCAAAAACACGCTGCTTTTTTCCCGAGGAAGCGTTATTTCCATAGGTTCGGTGGTTGTGGCTTGTGCGGTGGCGACCTGTCTTTACGGCATTTTCAATGCACGAAACATCAAGGTAAATGAATACAGCGTAACTGTCAACAAGTCATGTGGCAGTGACAAGCATTTAAAAGCTGTGCTTGTGGCTGACATGCACATGGGTTACGCTATCGGTGTGGATCACATCACCAACATGGTTGAGAAAATAAACCAGCAGGACGCTGACATTGTTATAATAGCAGGAGATATTTTTGACAACAGCTATGACGGCATGGACGATCCCGAAGGGATAAAGGCACAGCTCAAGTCCATAAAGAGCAAATACGGTGTTTATGCGGTCTATGGCAATCATGACATTGACGAAAAGATACTAATGGGCTTCACATTCGATTGGGGCGGAAAACAGCTCCACAACGAGAAAATGACAAACTTTATGAAAGAGTGTAACATAAAGCTTATCAATGATGAGTCTGTTTTGATAAACGATGAATTTTATCTTGTGGGCAGGCGTGACACTGACAAGCCCGGTACTGAGGACGGCACTCGTGCAGAGATATCAGAGCTTACGAAGGATCTTGACAAGACCAAGCCGATATTTGTGCTTTCCCACGAGCCTGACGAGCTTCAAAAGACCGCTGACGCAGGTGCAGACATAGATTTCTCAGGTCACACACATGACGGGCAGCTTTTCCCAGGCAATCTGACAATAGGTCTTTTCTGGGAAAACCCATGTGGCATGATAAAGAAAGATAATATGTACTCCATTGTCACCTCCGGTGTTGGTGTATACGGCACTTTCATGAGGGTAGGAACTGACGCTGAGATATGCTCTGTAGATATTGATTTTGCAGGTTAAGTTATATAGTAAAAGGTCTGTCACTTGATTTTGGTGACAGACCTTTTTTATGCTAAACAATATCTTTTTCAAAAACGGCTTTGATATTCATATCCCCGTTCACCTTAGCCTTTATCTCCGATTGGGTATTATCGCCCTTTACGCCCTCCCAATGGTCAAAATGCCAGCCTGATTTTGCTTGTGCGTTCAATTTTATCTCACAGCCGTCAAAATATGTGCCGCTATAATCACTTTCTATTTCAACGCCCCCTATCAAAACGCTTCCCTGCTGGTTATCCGCTGATATCTTCACTGTTCTGCGCTCATAATAGTCAAACTCTCTTTCAAGATAGCCAAGCACTTTATCATATCTTCCCTCAATAAAATTCTGCCAACGTATTATCATAGGGTCTGTAGCTTTCGCAAGGTTTGCCCATGTTGGAAAACGGTCGAAATAATTATCAAGCTCGCCGTAATAGATATTCTTATAATATTCGAGATACTCCCCGAACCGCTCCGCAGTAAAGTTCACGCTTCCAAGCTGACACATTGCAGAAGCGAGCTTCAAATCGAATTCCTCGTTATCTATAAGTCTGCAAAGTATTCCGCCAAATTTTGTATAGCTTTGGCTTCTAAGATACGAGAACATATTTGTTTCCAGATCCTTCTCGTTATAATGCGAGCATGACGATTCCGTATCGAAAAGCACAAAACGCCATCTGCCATCTGCATAGCTATTGCCCTGCTCTATGGTTCTTGTGCGCCAGCAAGCATAGTTGTTCTGCGGCCAATCGTCATTGAAGATATACATTTCCGTGGCGGCATACTCCACAAGGTTATCCATATCTATCATTGCGCAGGCTTTGCGATAATTCTCCTCAATGGACATATCGTTTTCTGTGATAAACTTATACATATCATTGAAAAGCTTTTCGTCCTCAGCCTCACCCTCGCTCAGCTCATCATTTTTATACATGACAACGTTGCTTTTTGCAACATTATATCTATCCGCAAAATATCTGTCGCTGTAATCCGACTGCAAGGTATAAAGTCCCCAGTATTCACCGTCTATAAACAGCACGCAGGCTGTTCCCTGCTGAGTTTCAACACCTCTGCCTGACACCATATTTTGTATCATCATGTCCTTGAACTTTGAATAATTGGCGTCATTTCCGCCGTTTCTAAGCACAAAGGTCTTGCATGAAGTGATAGCCTCGCCGTTTACATCTGTAAAGCTATCCCAGAAAACTGTATCAAAAGAGCTTTTGCCGTAATCGTTTCGAGCATAAAGCCTGAACGACTTTTGATAATCCGCCCTAGACCAGCCGCCTTGTATCCTTATGCCGCAATCCTGAGAAATAAGGCTGTTGCCCTCACTGTCGAAATACTCAACATAACATTCTTTTTCCCACTCTCTGCCACGCTGATTATAGTTTGCAGGGATAGAGCCGTTCCAAGGGTGGTCGGGGTTTTCTTCGTCATATTCTTTGTATACGTCCCCAAGACAGTAAATGCCCGTTTTTTCGTTGAAAAGCCCATCAGGATCGGTGGTAATGGATACTATAGGCAAATCGTTATGATCTGCACTTGAAACGTCCACAAAATAGGTGGCAGTAACAGTTTTTCCGCACTTTCCGCTTGTACCCTCTGCGCAGGCTCTAATGACAGTGCCTTTATCAACTGCGCTTTTGTCAGGCAGTTCTATGCTGTCACGATAATCAAGCTGTATTTTCATAGGGTCATAAGCCGAAAGGACATTTTCATCATCTGACCTGTCGTCAATTCTCAGGGCATTTTCATAGACCTTTCTTGTGTCCGACGTGGCAGGGTCGGTGCCGTCGGTGGTATAATACACCGTCTGACTCTCTCCTGCGGTTATCTCAAGGTCAAAAGCCTTTTCATAGCTACCTGCCGCCTGAGAAAACACAGGTGTATCTCCGATAGTTTTCTCTGCATTCGCCGCAAGAGGTGTAGGCTCTGAAACGTACATTTCACCCTTGGCATTTTTAGAATAGCTCACGCCCTTGTTAAGCTTAGGCAATTTTATGCTCTCGCACTGAAGCGAGTCATATTTCAATATTATCTCCGCTTCGCTGACCTTGCCTATGCTGAAATCAGCGTGAGGAAAATCAGCATTTTCAAAGCCTGCTGACGAGCAGTATACTATTATATAGTCATGGGCTTTAATGACATATCCGCCCAGAGGCTGATCTACACCGCCATTTTTTGAAAGTGAAAATCCCGTAAGTGAAATATCTTTATTTGTAGGATTATATATCTCTATCCAATCGCTTGGTTCTCCGTTTTTGTCCTGCATAGCTGTTTTCTCAGATGTTTCACTGTTTGAGGGGCATATCTCGCTTATATATATTTTCGGCGGTCTTATTATCACCGCAGCAAGCATTACAACCGCTGCCACCGCCGCAAGACAAAGCCCTATCACGGAAACCCTTTTCAGTCCCAATATGAAACCTCCCGCTCTGCAATATTACAAATATCATTATAGCCTTTTTTCACATTTCTGTCAACCGACTGCAAAACATACAAAATCCATGGGAATTTTCTCTGTGACTTTTACTATTTCTACAATCCTTTTAACTTTTACTTGACAAACTTTTACGGCTGTGCTTTAATAGAGTAGTAGGGTAAAATCCCCGTAAATGCGAAAGGAATGGTACATATATGAAGTTAAGAAAAGTTCTGGCACTTGCCGCTGCAGCGGTAATGGCTGTGGCTGCTCTTGCGTCATGCGGCGTTAAGGAGGACTCCTCAAACGATTCAAAGACGGGCGGCTCATCAGAAAAGCACTATAAGATAGGCATTGTGCAGATAATGGAGCATACATCTCTCAACACTATCAGAGATGCTGTTATCGACAGACTTGCAGAGCTTGGCTATGTTGACGGCAAAAACTGCACTATCGACGCTCAGCAGGCTAACAACGAGTCAACAACTGTTCAGCAGATACTCGACCAGTTCAAGGCTGACGGTGACGATATCATCATCGCTATCACAACACCATGCGCACAGCTCGCAGCTCCATACTCTGAGGAGATACCAGTAGTATTCTCCGCAGTAACAGACCCTATCGGTGCAGGTCTTTGCGACTCGCTTGAAAGCACAGGGGCAAACATCACAGGCACATCTGACAAGCTCGCTATCACAAAGATACTTGACTTTGCGCTTGAAATGAAGCCTGAAATAAAAACTCTCGGTTATCTTTACAACACAGGCGAGGACAACTCAGTTTCTACCCTTAAAGAAGTAAAGGCTTACTGTGAGGAAAAGGGTATCACTGTTATCGAAGGCGCTGCTTCAAACACATCTGAGGTTCAGGAAGCTGCTCAGAACCTTGCCGCAAAGTGCGACGCTGTATTCTCCCCTAACGACAACACTATTGCAGGCGCTATGGGTACAGTTACAGAAGTTATGAACAAGGCTAAGGTTCCAATGTTCGTTGGCGCTGACTCAATGGTAATGGACGGCGGTCTTGGCACTGTCGGTATCGAGTATTCCGACCTTGGTAAGGAAACTGCAAACATGGCAGCTCAGATACTCAGCGGTGAAAAGAAGGCTTCCGAGATACCAATAAAGGTATTCAACGAGGACCTCAGCACTTATATCAACAAGACAACTGCTGACACGATCGGTATCACTATTCCTGACGATATTGCAAACGGAGAAAAGACAGTTTACTTCGATTAAACTATTGCAAAATCAAAGCAAACATAGTATAATAGTAGGGAGCGGGACTTTCGCTCCCTGCTATTTTTTATTGAAAGGAAAATTATATGAAACTGAATAAGAAAACAGTTATCTCGCTTATACCGAAAGCTGTGCTTTTGATCTTACTTCTTATGATAATAAACACTCAGCTCACGGAAAGCGTTGTTACGGGAACATTTGAAAAGGGTCTTGTTTTTGCTATCCTTGCACTTGGAATATTCATCTCATTCAGGATACTTGATATCCCTGACCTGTCGGTAGACGGAACTTTCACCCTTGGCGTTGCAGTATCAGTTATGCAGGCTTTCAACGGCGACCCTATCAAGGGCATACTGCTGTCAATAGTTGCAGGAGCTATCGCAGGAAGCGTGACGGGAATACTTATCACAAAACTCAACGTTCAGCCTATACTTGCGGGAATAATCACAATGACGGCTCTTTACTCCATAAACCTGAAAATCATGGACAGACCTAATATTTCACTCTATAAAAAAGATACTATATTTACAATAGCACAGAAATATTTCGGCGACTATTACAAGCTTGCGGCAGCAGGTATCGTGCTTGTTATTGCGGCTGTTCTGCTTTTCTGGTTTCTTAAAACTCAGGCAGGAATGTCACTTAGAGCCACAGGCGACAATGAATACATGGTAAGGGCTTCTTCAATAAACTCAGACAGAATGAAAATAATGGGCTTTGCCATTGCAAACGCTTTGGTATCCCTTTCAGGCGCAATGTACGCTCAGTATTCCTCGGCAGGCGACTCAAACAGCGGTACAGGTATGCTGGTGGTAGGCCTTGCTTCTATCATTATCGGTGAGATATTCTTCAGCAAGCACTCGATCCTCTGCGGAATACTTGCGGCGATATTCGGTGCGATAGCATACAGATTTGTTCTTGCTTTTGCAATGAATCTCGGTATGGACAGCAACTACACAAAGCTTTTCTCAGCCTGCATAGTTGCCCTTGCTATCTCTCTGCCTGCTATCAAGAAGTATATCACAAAGGCATACAAGCGTGTATGCAGTGACAAATAGGAGGTTTAAAATGCTTAAGCTTGAAAATATAAACATAACCTTCAACAAGAACACTGCCAACGAGCGTAAGGCGCTTCAGCACATAGACCTTGATGTGGCTGACGGAGATTTCGTTACTGTAATAGGTTCAAACGGTGCAGGAAAATCCACACTTATGAACGTTATCAGTGGCAGCTACGAGGCTGACAGCGGCAAGATATTCCTTGACGGAAAGAACATCACTCACCTAAAGGAGCATCAACGTGCAAGAACTATAGGCAGGCTTTTCCAAGACCCGTTGAGAGGAACTGCGCCAAACATGACCATAGAGGAAAATCTCGGCCTTGCCTACAGTCGTGGAAAGCGTCGTTCGCTGACTATCGGTATCAGGAAAAAGGACGTTTCAGTGTTCAGAGAAAGGCTCAAGGAGCTTGACTTAGGTCTTGAGGACAGAATGAAAATGCCTGTGGGCTTGCTCTCAGGCGGACAGCGACAGGCGCTCACATTGCTTATGGCGACTATCGTTACACCAAAGCTTCTGCTTCTTGATGAACACACTGCGGCACTTGACCCTAAGACCGCAGAAAAGGTCATGAGGATAACCGAAAAGATAGTAAAAGAAAACGCACTGACTACTCTTATGATAACACACAACATTTCAAATGCCATTGAATACGGCAACAAGACTATCGTAATGAGCCAAGGCAAACTGCTTCTTACAATCGAGGGAGAGCAGAGAGCAAACATGACGGTGGAAAAGCTTATGAAGCTTTATTCCGACACCGCCGAGGACGAACTTTCAGACAAGATGATACTTCAAGAATAATCAGACATACAAAAAGCTGCGGAGTTTTCCCTCCGCAGCTTTTACTTTTGTTCTTTCACTTAAGACTAAACATATGTTATATCTATTCCTGCGATCTTTGCTCTGCCCTTTATGATAAGGATCTTTTCTTTTTCATCATAAGCTCCGTTAGGCTGGTCTATTCCGCCAAGAACGCAGTCGGCTTCCACCTTTATGCCCCAGTTCTTCGGGATATAAAGCTCCACTCCGCCGCAAAGCACATCAACATTCAGCTCGACTTCGTTTCCTGCCATATCGGCAGAATCGAAATACACCTCCATACCGCTGTAACGGCAGCTTATGTCAACTCTTTTCAGCACCTTTGAGGTTATATACTTTGTGCAGCCTGAAAATTTTGCGTCGATACGCACATATTCCCCGTTGTCTGAGGATTTATCCCATGCAGGATTATCGGTGGTGTGGGTGGTCCACTTGCTTTGGGTAAACCTGTAGCGGTAAGGGAAAATAAATGAAAATCCCACGCTGAGAAGCAGTGCCGCACCGAGAACCGGCCATGGGGTGAACTTCTCGATACCGAGAGTTTCGTCAAAGAGTATCGCCATGATAGCCATAGGGAAGAATATTCCCCAGAAGTTAAGGTGTCTGACGCTCGTTACGATAACAGGAACGAGGAGCAGTGAGATCACAACGCTCCACACGCTTACGCTTCCCAGCAGACCTGTGCGGTCAAGGATAAGGGCAACGCCTGCAAGGATAACGAACAAGCCCCATATAAGATTTTTGTTTTTCATAGAAATCTCCTTTCTCCAAGTCTGAGCTTCAAAAGCTTGTAAAAGCTTCGTGAGGCGTAAAGCTGTTTGTGAGTGCCTGCAAAGCTTATAAGGCTTGCAGAGGTTATGTTTCGTTCAACAGAATAGATGTGCTTTACGTTCACGATAGCGGATTTTGACACCCGCACGAACTTTCGTGGAAGTATCTCTTCAAGCTCGAAAAGCTTCATTTTGACCTGAAAAACGTCGTCAGAGGTATGTGCGTTAAGATTATGTTCCCCTGTTTCAAAAAACAGTATGGAATCAAGGGGAGGATAGAACTGAACTGCGTCTTTGAAAAAAGCTATCTCAGGATCGCCCTCTGCCGACTCCGCCGCCCTTTTCATTTTAAGCACACGTTCATCGGGCTGGGCGCACCTTATGACTATCTCGTCTTCAGACATATTCTCGTCTATCTCTATCCTGACCTTCACGCTTTCACCCCCGTTTTATCTGACAGCCTTATTATAATCTATTTTTCTTTTCATGTAAACCCCTTTTGGCTGACAGGTGCAGATTTCTATGCAAGAGGTAAATTTTATGGCCCAAAGGGGTGCTGACCATGCAGCACCCCTTGATTTAGTTTTTTACCAGTAGCTTGCCTCGCTGCCTGTGCCGTTTTGCATATATTTGTATATGAGTTCAAAAAGCTCGCTGTTGTCAACATTGTTTTGTTCCATATAATCCACAACGCCCTGAGCGGTAAGACCGCTTGCATAGTCGCTGTTTCTAAGCACCATTGCAAACTCTGCCGCAGAGCAAGCCTTTGCAAAATTCTGTGACACAGCCTCTGTATAGTCAGAACACATAACAGACTTGTCTATAAGCTTGCTTTCGCTCGCCTCCGGGTCTTTATACCTCACTGAAACTGTGAGCATTTCTCCGCTAAGCTCGTTGGTTTCAGCCTTGCTCTCGTTATCCTGATATTTCAGCGACTTTTCATTGCCGTTATTTGGCACTATCTCATACAAAACCGTGACCTGCTGACCCGAGCCAATATCGCCTGCATCCTTTGTATCGTCCTCAAAGTCCTCGTCATTGAGAAGTCTGTTTTCATAGCCCACCAGCCTGTATGCTGAAACATTTTCGGGATTAAACTCTATCTGCACCTTTGCGTCCTTTGCGACAGTGAAAAGAGTTCCGCTCATTTCTGTTACAAGCACTCTTTTTGCTTCGTCAACGCTGTCGATATAAGCATAGTTTCCGTTGCCGTTATCAGCAAGGGCTTCAAGCCTGTTATCCTTATAGTTTCCTGAGCCGAAGCCAAGCACTGAGAGATATACCCCTGAGTCACGCTTTTGTGATATAAGGTCAGTAAGCTCTTCTTCACTTGACAGACCAACGTTCAGATCACCGTCAGTTGCAAGAATGACCCTGTTGTTGCCGCCCTCTATGAAATACTCCTCTGCAAGCTTGTAAGCTGTGGTAATTCCTGCCGCACCTGCTGTCGAGCCGCCTGCTGACAGGCTGTTAAGTGCTGAAACTATCTCCTCGCTGTTGTCGCCACTTTCGCCCTCAAGAACAACGCTGTCGCTTCCTGCATAAGTGACGATAGAAACTCTGTCATCAGCCCCAAGGTTTTCAGCAAGCATCGAGAAAGCCTGCTGAACAAGAGGAAGCTTATCCTCGTCCTCCATTGAGCCGCTCACGTCTATGAGGAAAACAAGGTTTGTAGGAACGTCCTTGACCTTTGCTTCCCTTGCCTGAAGCCCCACAAGCATAAGCTTTGCTTCATTGTTCCAAGGACAATCGGAAAGCTCGGTATTTATAGACACCGCACCCTCCGTAGGCTTTTCATAGTCATACTTGAAATAGTTTATGAACTCCTCTGTTCTCACAGCGTCAGGATCGACCTCCCAGCCATCATTTATCATTCTTCTCACGTTTGTGTAGGAAGCCGTGTCAACGTCTGTGGAAAAGGTGGAAAGCGGTTCGTCTGAAACGAGCTTATAGCCGTTTTCCGTCAGGTGGTTATACTCCTCCGTATTATAATCCCCTCCTATATTCGCCGTGCCGTCAGTATCTCCGGCTGTAACATTGCTGTATCTGTAGTTTTCCGCAGTTGTTCTTTCATTGTTATAGCTGCCGCTCTTTCTGCTCTCCGAGCCGTCATAACCGCTTCCGCATGAAGCAAGCATTGTCGCCGTCATCATAAGCGACAGAGTCATGGTCAAGTTTCTTTTTATGCTGTTTGAAGTTGTCTTTTTCATAGCTGTCATCTCCCATAAAATAGCGTGGGCGATATGCCCTTGCGTTGTTAGCTACATAGTCCTCCACTTAGCAAGCAGGTCTTGCAGATCGTTTTTCGAGGAATATCTCATTCGGTCATAGAAATAATCGTTCTTGCTTTTCTGCGAGTCCTTAAGAATACCCGAATCATCGTCAAGACTTTTCCAGCCGTTTTGAAAAACGATATCCCCGTCAAGAGAAATTTCTATTTGAGGTGCATTTTCAAAGGCCATAGAATAAGTGCCGTTTTCTTTCCTCAGCGGTATGAAATATTCTCTGTTTTCCTGCATGATATAAGGGGTAGAGCTTTCAATGGTGATATTTGTTTCGCTTTCTTCGCCCTTTTTTGATACAAGGCTGTTTATTCTCAGGGTGTAATGTGCGCTGTCGCTGTCGAGCCTTGCTGAAAGCACTGTCACATCTGCAAAGAAGTCTGTATCTTCCAGAACGCTGTCCTCTGTGAAATAATCATCGCCCTTTGGAATGTAGCTGTCCTCATAAGCCTTTGTGTCTGTGCGGCTGAAACTGAGCTGTTCGTATGTCTTTTCTTCTCTGTTTTCAAGCCTAGCCTTGTCAGCCGTTTCTACGCTATGCTTTGAAACACTGTCCGACTCTGAGCGGATATCGGCGTAAAGGCTTACGCCGCCGATAATAAGCACGAGCGAGGCTGCTGCCGCTGCAAATTTTCTGTAATTTCTGCGGCTTACTTTTATCTGTGTCTGATCTTTGTCCGTTTTGTTTTCAAGCTGTCCCTCTATCCTGTCCCAGAGCTTTTCCATGTCAGGGGCAGTATCAGAAATATGCTTTTTGTAAAGAAATTTTATGTTTTTAGCCATAGATACTGTCCTCCTTTATGGTCTTTTTTAGTTTGGAAACAGCCTGACGGTATTTCCATGTGACAGTACCCAGCGGCTTCCCCACTGCCCGACTTATCTCACGAAATGTCATATCCATTCCAAGCCTCATGTTCAGGATATCCCTTTCGCCCTCTGAAAGCAGCTTCAAAGCCTCCTCGAAGGTGAGCTTTCCGATCACATCGTCGTCTACCCGCATACTGTCCTGCTGTTCTTTATGCCCTGCTTCTTCATCATCAAGGGTCGGCGTTTCGTGCCGCCTTTTTTTGATAAAGTCAAGAGCGAGATTTTTCGCCATTACAGTCAGATATCGCTTATGCCCCGTTCCCTTTCGGTACTGACCTGCGGTGTCCCATAGCTTTAGGAAAAAATCTGATGTGAGATCCTCAGCGTCCTGAGGACTTTTCACAATGTCAAGCATGATGTTATATATCACCTTGCCGTAGCATTGATAGATCTCCCTAAGCCCGTTTTTGTCATTTTTCAGGATCAGCTCCACCCTGAAATCGAACTCAGTGTCGGTCAAGTCTTTCACACCCCTCGATAACTTATATACGATTCTGCACGGGAGATTTTATGGCAAAATAGTATACAAATTTTACTTTTATTTTTTGTGCATTAATAACAAACTTATGTACAAACACGATTGTGCCGATAAGATATTTTAGCACATTAAAGCATATCTGTCAAATAAAAGAACACACCCCCGTCCATATGAACGAGGGTGTGTTCTTTGCGTGAAGATCTATGAGAAATTATTTGGAGAGGTCAATATTTCTTACAGCGTCCCTTACCTTAAGAACAAAGGTCGGAGAAACTGAAAGCTCGTCAATGCCCATTCTCAGGAAGGTTTCTGTGAGAGTTGTGTCAGCCGCAAGCTCACCGCATATACCTATCCATGCACCGTTCTTGTGGGCATTCTCTGCAGACATTTCAATAAGCCTGAGTATAGCCTCATGGTGAGTGTCGCAGAACTGCTCTATATCAGGGTTCTGTCTGTCGCAAGCAAGGGTATACTGAGTGAGATCATTAGTGCCAACGCTGAAAAAGTCCACAAGCTTTGCAAGCTTATCGCTTATGATAGCCGCCGCAGGGGTCTCTATCATGATGCCAAGCTCAACGCTGTCAGAAACTGTTATACCCTGTTCTTTAAGCTCAGCCTTGACTTCACCACACATAGCAAGGGCTTTTTCTACCTCTGAAACGCTTGTTATCATAGGGAACATTATGCCCAGATTGCCGTATACGGAAGCTCTGAAAAGCGCTCTGAGCTGAGTTTTGAATATCTCAGGTCTTGTAAGACAAATTCTTATTGCTCTGTATCCCAAAGCTGGGTTTTCCTCTTTTTTCAGACCAAAATAATCCACCTGCTTGTCGGCACCGATATCGAGCGTTCTTATGATGACCTTTTTCCCTGCCATGCTCTCAAGAACACGCTTATAAGCCTGAAACTGCTGTTCCTCTGTAGGGAAATCTGAGTTTTCAAGATAGAGGAACTCGCTTCTGAAAAGACCTATTCCTCCTGCGTCATTGAGAAGCACAGCACCGATGTTGTCAACGCTTCCGATATTTGCATAAATGTTTATCTTTTTACCGTCCTTTGTGACATTCTCCTTGCCTTTGAGGGTCTGCAAAAGACGCTTTTTCTCCTCGTCTGCTTTCTGCTTTGCGGTAAGCTCAGCGGTGGTCTTTTCATCAGGGTCAACGAATATCTCACCTGTAAATCCGTCAACGATAGCAAAGTCGCCGTCCTTTATCTCAGACAGGAATTTGCTTCCTACACCTATTACCGCAGGTATGTTCATATTTCTTGCAAGGATAGCTGTATGTGAATTTGATGAGCCATGTGCAGTAACGAAGGCAAGCACCTTGTCTTTATCAAGAGATATAGTTTCGCTAGGTGCAAGATCATCGGCACAAACTATCATCTTGTCGTCACCTGCAGAACCGTCGCTGACATTGCCCATGAGGTTTGCGATGATCCTGTTGGAAATATCCTTTACATCTGCGGCTCTTGCCTGCATATAAGGATCGTCCATAGAAGCAAACATCTCCGCAAAGTTGTCTGCCGTCACCGCAACTGCATACTCTGCGTTGACCTTCTGGCTGTCGATGATATTCTCTATAGATTCGTTATAATCATCATCTTCAAGCATCATCATGTGTATCTCAAAGATCTGAGCATTTGTTTCGCCCACCTCCCTGAGTGCCTTGTCATAAATGCTCTGGAGCTGTTCTGTGGCTGCCTGCTTAGCTTTGGCAACTCGCTTCTTTTCTCCCTCGCTGTCTTCTGTGTGAATACGTTTTATAGCGGTATCCTGCTTTTTGAATACTGAGATCTTACCCATTGCTACCGCACCGTAAACGCCTTTTCCTGTATACTTAGTCATAAATATCCGCCCCTTTTCTCATAGATCTTATTATTCTTCATGCTGTTTCCAGCCGATGGGACGCACCTGCGAACACTCCGCAGAAACGTCCCGCCGGCTGGACGGCTTTTACCGCCCAGCTGACGAATAGGATCTTACAGTGTTTCCTCAAAAAATGCCTTGAGTGCTTCGGAAGCCTTGTCCTCGTCTGCACCTTCGCAGGTAACAGTAACAGTATCGCCCTGCTTAACGCCAAGACCCATAAGAGCCATAAGCTTTGTGATGTTCACGCTCTTTCCGCCCTTTTCGATAGTGCAAACGCTCTCGAACTCCTTTGCTTTCTTTGCAAGAAGTCCAGCCGGTCTTGCGTGGATACCAACTTCGTCTGTGATTGTGTAGCTAAATGTTTTCATGATACATACCTCCAAATAATTATTTGATCTTCAAAATTATATCCCCTGCCGATATGCTGTTTTCGGCAGCAGGTTCAACAGACGCATAATCGTCCGTGTTGCCAATTATGATAGGTGTTGTCACCTTATAGCCTGCGGCTTTTATCTTATCCATATCAAAGCTTATGAGCAGGTCGCCTTTCTTAACTTCCTGACCGTCGCTGACATGGGCTTCAAAATACTGTCCGCCAAGCTTTACGGTGTCGATACCGATATGGAGAAGTATCTCCACTCCATCGTCCGATACCATATTTACGGCATGCTTTGTGTCAAAAACGCTGTCTATCTTTCCGTCGCATGGAGCGTAAAGCTTGCCCTCTGACGGCTCAACGGCTGCGCCCTCGCCGAGTATCTTTTGTGAGAACACCTCGTCCTCAACGTCCTCAAGCTTAACGGCAGTGCCGTTCATGTGAGAGTAAAGCGTTATTGTCTTGCCGTTAGTTTCTGTATTTTCTGCACCCTCGGTCTGCGGTTTTTCTTCTGTTTTATCAGAAGCTTCCTCAGTGCCGATAATGCTGTCAGGGTCATCGCTGTATGGCGAGTCGATAAAATCCTCAAGATCTGATTTTATAACTGAGACCTTTGGTCCGTAAATGACCTGAACGCCGTTGCCCTTGTGGATAACACCCGAAGCACCGCTGGCTTTGAGCATATCGTCCATGACCTTTGAGGCGTCATTTACTGTAACTCTAAGTCTTGTTGCACAGCAGTCAACGTCTGAAAGGTTATCTTTGCCCCCAAGACCTTTGAGTATCATTGCGCTTACAACGTCTGAAGCCCTCTTGTCTGCGCTCTTTACCTTTGCCGCCTTAGCCTCGTTCACGTCGCTTCTGCGATAAAGCTTAGGTTCAACGTCATCAGGCTCTCTGCCAGGTGTTTTAAGATTCATCTTTGTTATCATAAAGTAGAACACGAAGTAGTAAACCACTGCATAGATAAGTCCCACAACAACTATCCATATCCAGTGGGTCTTTGCGTTGCCCTGCAAAATTCCGAAGAGGGTCATGTCTATAAGACCGCCTGAGAACGTCATTCCAACGCCAACGTTAAGAATGTGCATAAGCATATAGGAAAGTCCTGCCAATACGCAATGAACAGCGTACATAAGAGGTGCAACAAACAGGAATGTGAACTCCAAAGGCTCTGTTATACCTGTTATCATCGAAGTAAGAGCCGCTGACAGAAGCAAGCTTCCTACTACCTTTTTCTTTTCAGGACGAGCAGTTTTATACATTGCAAACGCTGCAGCAGGAAGTCCAAATATCATGAACGGGAACTTTCCTGCCATAAATCTTGTTGCCGATACTGAGAAAACGTCTGTTGACTTTGAAGCAAGCTCTGCAAAGAAGATGTTCTGTGCGCCTGCTACCATGTTGCCGTCTATCATCATCGAGCCGCCAAGCTCCGTCTGCCAGAAAGGCATATAGAAAACGTGATGAAGTCCGAATGGGATAAGAGCACGTTCAAGTATTCCGTATATCCATGTGCCTGCATAGCCTGAGTTGAGAACGAGCACGCCAAGCTTTGAGATACCAAGCTGTACTATAGGCCACAGATAGAACATTATGATACCAACAATAAGGTATGTGACAGTTGAAACGATAGGAACAAATCTTGTTCCGCCAAAGAATGAAAGCACCTGCGGAAGCTCTGTTTTATAGAACTTGTTGTGCAGTGCCGCAACGCCAAGTCCTACAAGGATACCGCCGAAAACGCCCATTTGCAGCGTGGTGATACCAAGCACTGACGTTGTGGAGTTTTCTGCCATTGCCTCAACGCCGCCCTTTGCGGTGATAAGTGCGCTGATAGTGGTGTTCATTACGATATAGGCGATAGCACCCGAAAGAGCTGCGACTTCTTTTTCCTTCTTTGCCATTCCGATAGCAACGCCCATTGCAAACAGAAGCGCAAGGTTATCAAAAACGGCGCTTCCCGTTTTGCTCATTATGTCGAGTATAGTGTAAAGCACACCGCCCTCATAGATGAATTTGCCAAGATGATAGGTTTCGATAGTTGTGGCGTTGGTGAAAGAGCTGCCTATTCCAAGAAGCAGACCCGCCACCGGCAGCAGTGCGATAGGGAGCATGAACGAGCGTCCCACACGCTGCAATACGCCGAAAATTTTATCCTTCATAATAATAATATCCTCCATGATCAATTTATCTCAGCTGAATTATCATTATGGTACCGTTAATGATAATACTGCAGCGAATACATTATATATAAGCTGTGGCAACAATGCCTATCCGCTTATTTTCTTCAGATGAATCGAAAGAGTTATCATTTCATCTTCCGATATAGTTTTAGCATAATTCTTCAAAATATGATCCTGCATATGCTTTGCACATTTATACTGCTTTTTGAATTTCTTTTTTATTATATCAGCGAACTCCTCGTCCCTGCTGAGAACATTAGGAAGCTCCTGAGATTTGAAGAGTCTTTTCGCAAGATATTTTAAATGCACAAGAAATCTTTCATATGCCACCGAAGTTTTGTTTATCTTTCCTGATAAACAAGCGTCCGCTATCTCAGCACAGCCGTTCACCATTTTGGTGATATCCTGTATCTGTCCCATTTTTGTGCCGAGCCTTGCGTTTATGATGTGCATTGCGATAAAGCCCGCTTCATCACCCCTCAGCTCAACGCCCAAACGCTGATATATCTCCGCCACGCAATATCTTCCAAGAGCAAGCTCCTTCGGGAAGCAGTCGCTTATGGCGTCCATAAGCGGGTTTTCAAATTCAAGTCCCTGCTTTTTTCTTTCAATGGCAAATGAGATGTGGTCTGAAAGTGTTATTATGAGCGACTCGTTTAGCCGTCCGTCGATATGTGAAGAAATATAGTCCACAAGATCTGCCGTAAGCTTTATATGCTCATATGGTATCTCGGTCAGGCACTCGATAAGTCTTTTTCTAAGCTCTGAGTCTGTGACAAGATACATTTTCTGAATCTTATCCTTATCAGGCTCGTCGCCATATTTTTTCCCAAAGCCTATCCCCTTGCCTGAGATTATCTGCTCTTTTCCTTTATCGTCTATGACGCTTACGGTGTTATTATTTATCACCTTGATTATTTTCATTAAAAATCCCCCTATAAAATAAAAAAAGCCAACCTTAATACGAACCCACACAATATGTCCGTACAAAGTTGGTCATGCCCAGTCTATAAATGAAAGGTAACACTCCAATAAAAGATGTTATGTATCAATTTCACTATAATTATATTAACACACCCATATTTATTTGTCAACAGCATACATAAAATTTGTTTTTCAAATCTGTTTTTTTAACAAATAAACTCATTTTGTTTTGTATAAAACCTACAATTATCAACCTGAAAAGCACAAAAAAGCCGTGGAAACACTGCTGTTCCCACGGCTTTCGGTATGTTAAGAGAGTATCTGTATAGCTTTATTACTTTGTCATAAGCTCGCAAACAAGGTTTGCAAACTCAACAGGGTTGTCGATAGACATGCCCTCGATAAGCAAAGCCTGATCGTAAAGAAGCTTTGCATAGTCTTTCAGCTTGTCCTTATCGTTAGCATAGAGGTCTTTCAGCTTTTCAAAGATAGGGTGGTTTGGATTTATCTCCAGTGCCTTTTCAGCCTTGACCTTATTGCCGTCATTCTGAGGCATAGCGTTGAGGACTTTCTCCATTTCGATAGTTATGCTGCCGTCTGATGAAAGACAAACAGGGTGAGTTTTAAGCTTCTTTGAAAGACGAACAGTCTTTACCTTGTCAGCGATAGCTTCCTGCATAAAAGTGAACATATCCTTGTTCTCTTCGTCAAGCTTTTTAGCCTCTTCCTTTTCTTCCTCTGTGTCAAGGTCGAGATCAGCGTCGCTTATGGACTTGAAAGGCTTGCCGTCATAGTTTATCATCACCTTGATAGCGAACTCGTCAACGTCCTGTGTAAAGTAAAGAACTTCATAGCCCTTATCCTTGATCTTTTCAAGCTGAGGGAGCATTTCGATCCTTTCCTTTGTTTCGCCGCAGGCATAGTAGATCTCTTTCTGATCTTCTTTCATTCTTGAAACATACTCTTTGAGTGTAACGTTCTTGCCGTCAAATGAGGACGGGAACATAAGGAGATCTTTCAGAGTTTCGTTTGCAGCGCCATATGACTGATAAATGCCAAACTTAAACTGAAGCCCGAATACGCTGTAGAACTTCTCATACTTCTCACGGTCGTTTTTCAGAAGCTTTGCAAGCTCGTTCTTTATGGACTTTTCAAGGTTCTTTGCGATTATCTTGAGCTGTCTGTCCTGCTGTAAAAGCTCACGGGAGATGTTCAGTGAGAGATCCTCAGAGTCAACAACGCCCTTTACAAAGCTGAACCAGTCAGGAAGCAGGTCTGCACACTTTTCCATTATCATTACACCGCTTGAATAAAGCTGGAGTCCCTTTTCATAGTCCTTTGAGTAATAGTCAAAAGGCGCGCGGGCAGGTATATAAAGCAGTGCGTCATATGTTGCAACGCCCTCGTTCTTTGAATGGATATGTGCAATAGGCGGCTCATAGTCGCCGAACTTCTCCATATAGAAGTTGTTGTAATCCTCGTCCTTTAGCTCACTCTTGTTCTTCTTCCAGATAGGTGTCATGCTGTTAAGAGTTTCGATAGCCTTGTGTACTTCTGGCTCTTTACCCTCCTCATTATAATGAGTATGCTCGACTTCCATTCTGATAGGGAATCTGATGTAGTCAGAATATTTCTTTACAAGTGACTGTATCTGATACTGATCAAGATATGTTGAATACTTCTCGTCATCAGTATCGTCCTTGAGTTTAAGTGTGATAGTTGTACCAACACCGTCAGACTTGTCACACTCTTCTATTGTGTAGCCCTCAACGCCGTCAGATGTCCACTTATAAGCCTGATCGCTGCCGAAAGCCTTTGTTACAACGGTAACTTCCTTTGCTACCATAAAAGTAGAATAGAAGCCTACACCGAACTGACCGATGATATCAACATCGTCCCCAAGGTCATTGTCTTTCTTGAAAGCGAACGAGCCTGAGTTTGCGATAGTACCAAGGTTGTTTTCAAGATCCTCCTCGGTCATACCGATGCCGTTATCAGAAACTGTAAGCGTTCTGTTTTCCTTGTCGATAGCGATATTGATAGCGAAGTCGCTCTTTTTCATTCCCACAGAAGTGTCTGTCAGGGACTTGAAATACAGCTTATCAATAGCATCGCTTGCATTTGAGATTATCTCTCTGAGAAAAATCTCCTTATGAGTGTAGATCGAATTGATCATCATATCGAGCAGTCTTTTGGATTCTGCCTTAAATTCTTTTGTCTGCATAAAACCTCGACCTTTCCTTAATAATATTTTACTTTCTTTGAATACTGTTCCATATAATTAGCACTCTATCTATTTGAGTGCTAATTATATTATACAACAAGGTTGATAAAATGCAATAGTTATCACAAAATTTCTCTTATTTATTTACAAATCCATAACATTTCATCACATACCTGACAAAATACCATTTGCAAAAGCACCATGTTGTGTGTTATAATATATAGATAAGACCGAACAAGGGAGGAATAATATTTGACTACCAAAAAGTCTGTTTCTCTGCTGACCCCTGAAAAACAGCAGGAAAAGAAACTTCTTACTATAGATTGCGTGAAAATTTCACTTCTGCTCATTTTATACAACCTGCTAAACAGGATATTCGCAGTGTTATTCTTTTACGTTGCATACACTTACCACTCAGGAAAATTCACTCTTAGCTACTCGGCAGTTCTCAGCTATCTGAAAAAGCAGACCGCTTTTATAAGCTCAACTACTTTTTCCATGACGGCAAATTTGTTTATCACTCTTATGAGCGTGTTTGTTTTTGGGATAGTTTTTGCTATACTTTTCCGAAAACGAGAATCAAGCTTCATAAAACCGAAAAAAGGCACGGCAGTAAAAGGGTTAAAATGGTTTTCAGCCTGCTTTGTGATAAACATTCTGCTGTCACAGCTCACATCTATCCTCACGGGTATACTTGGTCAAAACGGAGTGACAGTGCCAACAAGCGATTTTTCCATTCATCAGCCCTCTGCCATTGCAGTAATAGTGCAGTTCTCATACGTTGTGATAATAGCCCCTATCGTGGAGGAATTTATCTATCGTGGAGCGATCCTCACGGCTCTAAGCCCATACGGAAGGAGTGCGGCGGTACTTTTCTCGGCACTTGCGTTCGGACTTATGCACGGAAATATCCCTCAGGCGGCTTCGGCATTCGGCACAGGACTTGTTTACGCTATTATTGCCGCAAAGTGCGGCTCGATACTGCCAACAGTTATAATACACTGTCTAAACAATCTGCTTGCAAACTTCTCGTCCATATCTGATGCGATAGGACTTGAACACTATGAAACCTTCATGAGCGTTGCTGAGATAGTCATAGGTCTGGTAGGCTTTATGGTTCTTTTCACAAGTCTTAAAAAGCTTATCATTGATGACAGCAAAAACGTGCTTACACCGAAAGAATGTCGCAGATACGTCTTTACAAACCCTGCCACTATAGTATATATGCTCTGCCTTATCATACCGATAATAAAGAGTCTTGTCCAAGCAAACAGCTAAAAATCACAAACAAAAAAACGGGTGACTGCCAATAACAAATTGACAGCCACCCGATATTTTTTTATCCAAAAAGCCTATTAATAAGCCTTGCCCCAAAGCACCATATGCTTTGCAGGCTTTCCACAGCATACGCAGGTATCTGCTATCTCTTCCTGCTCGAACGGGATACATCTTGAACCTACTCCTGTGAGTTCCTTTACCTTATCCTCGCAAGCTTCATCGCCGCACCACATTGCCTTAACAAAGCCGTCGCCCTTTTCCTCAAGAGCCTTTGTTATCTCGTCAAGTGTCTTGCAAACATAGGTACGTCTTTCTCTGTTTTCAAGTGCCTTTGCATAAAGACCGTCATGAACAGCCTGAAGTCTTTCATTTACTGTTTCAACAAGCTCGCCAAGCTTGCAGAATACCTTTTCTCTGTTGTGTCTTGTAACAAGCACACACTGATCGTTCTCAATATCCTTTGGACCAATTTCAAGTCTTACAGGAACGCCCTTCATCTCATACTGTGCAAACTTCCAGCCAGGTGACTGCTCTGAATCGTCGAGCTTAACTCTTATGCCTGCATTTTTAAGTGTGTTGTAAAGCTCGTTAGCCTTGTCAAGAACGCCCTCTTTGTGCTGTGCTATAGGTACGATAACTACCTGAACAGGTGCAACAGCAGGTGGCAGAACAAGTCCGTTATCGTCGCCGTGTGTCATTATAACTGCACCGATAAGTCTTGTCGTAACGCCCCATGATGTCTGGAATGGGTGTGCAAGCTTATTATCTCTTCCGGTATAAGTGATATCGAAAGCCTTTGCAAAGCCATCGCCAAAGTAATGCGAAGTGCCTGCCTGCAAAGCCTTGCCGTCGTGCATAAGAGCCTCAATAGCGTATGTTGCTTCTGCACCTGCGAACTTGTCGCTCTCTGTCTTTCTGCCCTTTACGACCGGCATAGCAAGCTGCTGCTCGCAGAAATCAGCGTATACGTTGAGCATTCTCTCTGTCTCCTCGATAGCCTCCTCAGGTGTCTCGTGGATAGTATGACCCTCCTGCCACAGGAACTCTCTTGAACGAAGAAATGGTCTTGTTGTTTTTTCCCAACGTACAACAGATACCCACTGATTGTAAAGCTTAGGAAGATCTCTGTAGGAATGAACTATATTAGCATAATGCTCGCAGAAAAGCGTTTCAGACGTTGGTCTTACACAAAGTCTGTCTTCAAGCTTTTCACTTCCGCCGTATGTTACCCAAGCTACCTCAGGAGCAAAGCCCTCAACGTGGTCTTTCTCCTTCTGAAGCAGGCTCTCAGGGATAAACATAGGCATGCAAACATTTTCATGACCAAGCTCCTTGAACTTTGTGTCAAGTATATGTTGGATATTCTCCCATATTGCGTAGCCGTAAGGTCTTATTACCATACAGCCCTTTACGCTTGTGTATGAAACAAGCTCAGCCTTCATACATATATCAGTATACCATTTTGCGAAATCCTCGTCCATGGAGGTTATCGCGTCAACCATTTTCTTATCCTTAGCCATTTATAAAACCTCTTTCTTATATCATTCAGGCATTGTCATTATTCTTGTTGCCGTCGTCTTTTTTAACAGCTTCACTGCTGACATTCTTCTTTTTCTTTTTAAAATTAAGAGCATAGATATCCTCGTTATATATCTTATAGTTGGGATCCCAGCCGTCAATGTGGGACTTATCAAATATGCCCTGTACCTTATAGTTCTCAGGATCATTCCCTGTATTCTCACCGTCCACCCTTTCGGGATCGTCCTTTTTGGCAAGCTCAGGGTGACGTTTTTCAATAAATCGTGCTATTTTTGGAGTGATAAGGCAGGCAATGACGATAAAGGTCATTATTACGACACAGCCTGCTGCCAGCTTCAACAGCAATAGCAGTAATTCTTTATTCAGACAAGTCACCTCTTTTCGCAAATATAAAGTTATTATAGCACAATTATTATCCAAATTCAAGAGGTGAAATATGAATTTACCGCCATTTCTGACCTTTAGCACGAAAAAAAGGCGGAACAAAGTCCGCCTTAAAGCATTTTCTTTCGTTTGAAAAAGATTATACACACTATCACTACTATTATGCTAAGGGCTATAACACCCGGATACCCCTCTTTAAGTTCGGGCATATTCTGAAAGTTCATGCCATACCAGCCCGTGATAAGGGTCAGAGGGAAAAATATAGTGGATATGACCGTAAGAAACTCCATATTCTTGTTCTGCTGAGCATTGACATGGGACTGATAAGCGTCTCGCACCTGCGTTGCATATTCAAGAAGATGTACAGTTCTGCCCATAAGCCTGTCGGCACGGTCTGAGATAGTGCCGAAATATTTTTTCTGCTTTTTCTCAAAGAAGCCGTTCTCGTCCTCTTCAAGCTCTCTGCCCAGATCCATTATTTCATCATAGTAGCTTCTCAAAATAAGAAGCTCTTTTCTGATAGGCGTTATAGTTTCAAGAAAATCGTCCGTCTTGCCATCGTTTACGTTTTCCTCAAGCTCCATAAGCTTTTGCTCATGTTCCGCAAGAAGCTCGGTGTCACGGAGCATAAATTCGCTGAAAAAATTGTAGATAAAATGCTCCCTGCTCTCTCCCTGATTATGCCTGCTTCTCTGTATGCGTTGGACTAACCTGAGCGAGAACTCCTCATCGTCTATTATCACCATGTTTTTGTTGTCGATAAAAAACTGTATCCTGTGGCGACTTCCCCTTATGTCAAGAAGCTTGGGGATAGAAAGCGTGCCTGCCAGACAAAAAGGCTGTGATTCTATCTTACAGAACACAACGTCACGCAGGGATATCACACCCTCGTAGGTTATGTTCGCCGTTCTGAGGGTTTCCTCTGCGTGAGCAGAGTCGGTAATAAACACAGCCGAGCAAGTTTGTTCGCTCAGCTGTGCCGGTGTTATTTCTTCAAGTGAACCCTTCAGGGCAAATATGGTCATTTATCCTCGACCTCCGCCTTTGAAGCTCTTTCATAGGCAAGGTCATAGAAAAGTTCCTGAGAATTGAGCGGTTCTTTTCCGTCTGAAACAAGGGTATATTCCCCGTCAGAATCAAGCTCTCTTGCCTGACAATTATCTGCAAGCATTTTGTCGAACATCATACTTATCTGAGCCTTGATATCCTCGTCAAGAATAGGTGCAGCGACCTCAACACGTCTGAGGGTATTTCTTGTCATAAAGTCTGCGGAAGCAATATATATCTTTCTTTCCTCGCCCTTGCCAAACATATAGATACGGGAATGTTCAAGAAAACGTCCTACAATGCTTATTATCCTGATGTTGTCGGTTTCGCCCTCAACGCCCGGGATAAGACAGCATATGCCTCTTACCACAAGGTCTATCTTAACGCCTGCTCTTGAAGCTTCAATAAATCTGTCGATTATCTTCTTATCAGTGAGAGAATTTATCTTCACCCCAATATAGCCCTCTCCACCTGATTGTGCTATGGCTATCTGCTCGTCTATCATATCAAGCACCTTGTTTTGCAGACAATTCGGCGCAACAAGAAGCTTGTCAACGCTCTTTACAGTATCGTCAGAAGCAAGGGCATTGAACACATCTATAGCGTCCTTTGCGATGTCCTTATCGCAGGTCATAACAGACAGGTCGGTATAAAGTCTTGAAGTTTTCTCGTTGTAGTTTCCGGTGCCTATCTGAGTATAATACTCAGTCTTTGTGCCTGAACGCTTTGTGATAAGGCAAAGCTTTGAATGTACCTTATAGCCCTCCAGACCATAGATAACAGTACAGCCAGCCTTTTCAAGTCGGCGTGACCACTCGATATTATTTTCCTCATCAAATCTCGCCTTAAGCTCTACCAATACAAGAACGTCCTTGCCATTCTCTGCGGCTTCACAAAGAGCTTCGACCACCTCACTGTGCTTTGCCACACGATACAATGTCATTTTTATAGACACAACATTTTTATCGTCAGCCGCCTCACGGAGCATATTGATAAAAGGCTTTATGCTATCAAAAGGATAAGAAAGCAGTCTGTCTTTCTTTTTTATCTGCGGCAGGATCGGCTTGTTATCGTCAAAGGCAGTAAACCTCTGCGGAACTCTCTTTTTATAGAAAAGCTCAGTTTTCTGTCTGAGTATATCCTGTATCTGGAACAGGAATGACAGATCAAGAGGAGTGCTGTTTCTGAAAACAGATTTTTTATTTACTTCAAGCTGTTTGCAGAGCAGGTCAACGATATTGTTATCAAGCTGCCTTGAAAGCTCCAGTCTGACAGGTGCAAGACGCTTTCTTTTCTTGATAAGGTCAGCCATGAACTCACGGTAATCAAGATCTTCGTCGTAAAGTGCGTCAGCGTCGATGTCAGCATTCCTTGTTACTCTTATAAGTGACTTTGACTTCACAGTATATCCCTTGAAAATTTTCGGGACATAGTGGAGGATAAGCTCTTCAGAAAGCATATACTTGCCCGTTGAGCCGACTTTTATAAGTCTTGGAAAGACCTCACTTCCGCAGGAGATAACACCCAGCTTCTCCTTGGAATTTTTGCTTTCAAGGACAACAGCGGCATAGATATCCTTATTTTTAAGGAAAGGGAAAGGCTGCCTTTTGCCCACCACCATAGGCGACAGGAGCGGAGCTATCTGATTAATAAAATACTGTTCCAACTGAGAATTTTCCTCCGCTGTAAGCTTGGAAAAATCAACAAGAGCAACGCCCTGCTCGGCTATTTTCTTCATAAGGTCAGCGTAGATCTTATTTTTACGCTCGTTAAGCTCGCCCACTCTAGCGATAACGGCTTTGAGCTGTTCCTTAGCGGTCATATTTGTTTTATTTTCCCTGCTGTCTGGATCGACCTCCATCTGGTCAGTAAGCGAGCCTACACGAACCATAAAGAACTCGTCCAGATTGCTCTGATAGATAGAAGCAAAAGAAAGTCTTTCACAGAGTGGCACGCACTCACGCTCAGCCTCCTCAAGGACTCTTTCATTAAATTTCAGCCATGACAGCTCTCTATTCATAAACACATTTTTCATTATGTTATTCTCCTTGGAATTTGATATTATGATTTTATGTACATCTATACTATTTCATCTATTATAACACAAAATAATAAATTGTTAAAGAGTTTCAGGAAAAATTCATGTAAAATATTCTTCTTTTATGCAGCATTGACCACATCGGCACAATCAAATTATGCAAAATGATAGATTTTCGTAAATTTGCAGGCAAAAACACTGTACAAAAAAGCAAAAATCAAAAAAGTCCAAACTTTTTGTGCAAAAAAGGTTGACAACGGGGCATAAATAGTGTATAATAATCAAGTCGCTATGAGAAACGCATATGGCGGTATAGCTCAGTTGGCTAGAGCACTTGGTTCATACCCAGGGTGTCACCGGTTCAAATCCAGTTACCGCTACCACATTTCTCATAGCGAAAAATCGGCCCGTTGGTCAAGAGGTTAAGACGCCGCCCTTTCACGGCGGAATCATGGGTTCAATTCCCGTACGGGTCACCATTCAATGTGCTCGGAAGCAGCGTAATATCGCCGTTTCCGAGTTTTTCTTTTATACTGAAAATGTGCTTTGTCCGCTACTTGTCCGCTATTGCGATTTTTTAGCGGACAAACTTGTTTTAACTTGTGCTATCCTGCGGAAGAAAACTGAATGCTCCGTCCATCGCCTGAGCCACTCTCGCCTGTGCGGTCTGGAACATATGAGCATAGACGTTCAAAGTAGTTCCTGAGTTGCAATGTCCTAACGCACCCGATACCGTCACTACATCAAGCCCCGACGAGATCAGGGCAGAAGCTGCGAAGTGTCTGAAACTATGAATACCATAGAAAGGCATATCGTTCTTCTCGCAGAACTCTTTCAGCCAGCCATAGGGAGTCTGGTTGTTCATGGGACTTCCGTCCCACTTGACGAACAGCCTGTCGCTCTCTACCCACTTGTCACCCAGGCGGAGTGCTTCCTCGTCCTGCTCGTCTTTCAGCTCTTTGAGGATATTCATTATGTACGGACTGATTTTCAGCACACGCTTTGAACGCTTGGTCTTTGTAGTGTCGGTATAGATGCCACGCTCTGACGTGTAGTTGCTCGTTCTCTTGACGCTGATGATGTCATTCTCGAAGTCGATGTCCTTCCATTCAAGACCGAGCATCTCACTCCTGCGGAAACCGCTGTATGCTATCAGAAAGAAAAACGCCCTGTACTTCGTAGGCTCACCGTTGATAGCCGTCAGGAGCTGTGCCATTTCCTCCTGGGAGTAAATAGGCTTCTCCTTGACCTCACCTTTCGGGATAGTCACTTTTCTGCACGGGTTGTCCGCTACCAAATCCATTCTCACCGCATAGCTGAATACGTCCGAGATAAAGCTCAGGTTGTGACGTATCGTTTTCGGTGCAAGGGGCTTGCCTGTCTTTTCGTTCGCTCCCTCTTTGGCGAGTGAGTTCACGAAGCTCTGCAAATGCCTTGCGGTTATCTTGTCGATACGCAGATGCCCTATCGCAGGATAGACACGGTGCGTGAGCTGGAGCATTCTCTCATAGGTAGTGCTTCTGAGGGCGTTCTTTGCGTAGTTCTCGAACCATTCCTCCGCAAGCTCCTGAAACTTCATAGCAGATGTCTTGTAGCCGTGGTTGACAGCTTCCTCGAACATTACCGCCTGTCTGTTCAGTTCCTTTTCAATCTGCTTCTTGGTCATACCCTCATCGGGTTTCCAGGTCATGGACTGTTCCTTGTGATTGCCGTTGATATCGTAGCCGCAGCTCACTCTGATAAGATAGCTGTTGCCACGCTTCTTTATTGTTGCCATAGATTACCTCCTAAAAATCTATGACATACCCTTGTACATCTATAATCTTAGCGCAATATTTTGGGCTTGTCAAGAGATTTTACGTATCTTTTCAGGGTATGTCATAAAGTTTCATCTTTTGTTCTGTTTTATATTATTCCAGTCCCCACGACTTTTTCTTTTTGGCGGCGGACTGTTGCTGTACTTCCTGTTCACGCTGACTGTGAACATACGCCTGTGCCTGCTTGACCTCAGCATACTTCTGCGGCTCTAAGCGTTTCATCAGGCTCACAAACTCTGTCAGGTCATCGACCTCAGCTGACAGTTCAGCGTTATCACGGCGAAGCTCCGTGCGTTCTTCTGCTGCACATTTCCAGCGCTGACACACATCATCATACTCTTTCATCGCAGCATCGAGCTTTTCATGGAGAGAGTAGATCGTATTGCCGGACTTGTAAGCGTTATCATTGACCTTCTTGACAAGCTTGCAGAGCCTCTGCACCTTGGCGATGATAGCATCCTTGTGCTTCATGATAGACAGCTTACCGTCAAGCAGACCGACAAGCTCTCTGCGAAGCTGATCGCACTCATCCTCGATCTTGAACTCCTTTTCATAGTCGGGAATGTAGTTGATTATTGCATTGACTTGTGCTGTTTTCTGTTCAATCTGCTGGTTGAGATCTTCACGCTTTGCCTGCTTCTCAGCAAGCTCACTTTCGACCTGAGCCATTTCAGCATTGAGAGCTTTTATCTCATCCTGATGCTTGCCGTACTCCTCGACAGTGTAGCTGTAACCTCTGGACTTCTGCGGTTCACTGATCTCAATACCGTGTTCAGCACAAATATTGCTGAGAACAGCCCACTCCTTGAGTCTCCAGCGGTTGATCGCTCTTGCATCATGACCGAAGTTCATTTCCTCAAGAGCTTTCGCCATAGCATTCCTGGTATCAAGACCTCTGTCATAGTGACCAACAGGAATGTAGTTGATATGCAGGTGCGGCGTTGCTTCATCTAGATGCAGAACGGCGTTAAAGACGTAGAAGTTGGGATTTCTCGCCTGGAAATATTCCATGTACTCACGCAGGCAGGCAACTGCGATCTCTGCATCCGGAGTGCCGACACCTGTATCGTCCTTTGTGCCGATCTGCACCAAGTCTTCATAGAAGCTCTTCTGCTTGTTCGCTCCGGTGATAACACTTTTGCTTGGCTCACGGTTGAACAGATGCTGGAAGTAGTCGTCGATCATACGATCCTTTCTTTTCTGATGAGCGTTGTATCTCTCTACCGCTTCATCAAAAAGCTGGTGGTAAGCATCACCCAGATCCTGCTGAACGAACACGATGTTATCCGCAGTTCTGGACGGGTCGATGTTCTTGGCAGTGAACTCCCTGTTGTTATGTGAAAGGCTGCCTTTGCCCTGACACATTGAAATAGTTTTTGTGATCATGTTAATAATCTCCTTTATAATTATAGTCGTACCCTCTGATGAGGGAGATTGCTCGCACAAGACTCGGCTATGTGCTATGCAAAGCCCTGACGGGCAAATTGGCTTGCAACGATAAGGATATCGGCAAACCAAACGGCTCGGAGAGCCGGATTTACTTGCGGTGCGCCGCCAGTAACCCCATAGCACTTTTGACAGCCTACTCGGACTATCAAAAATGCTAATGTGGCTCTGCGAGGCTGATCGGCTGAGGTCACAGCCGAAAATGTGGGCGCATTTATTCAAAAATCCGCATTACATTTTTTCAAAATCATCACACGAGTTTTACTCAAAAATGAGTAATAGCCTATGGGGATTTTGATGAAGTGAACCCGCTCAAAAATGAGCAAGTTCGATTTCCTGAATCAGAACGGCGGCTCCTCCTCGACATCGAGAGTTTCGAGCAGGTATTCTATCTCTTTTTCATAGAGATAGCTCTCATAACCGTTGAGTTAGTGAATGCTGCGAGCAACAGCTTCACGAATATCAAGGCCGCTTCTTTTTTCAAGGATAGAAGTCAACGCTTTTACCTTTTCCATATCGACCATTTTTCACGCCCCTTCCCATTGAAATAGGCGATCAGGTCAGCCTTGTTCACAAGGATTTTTCCGTTCCTGCCCTCGCCTGTGCGGACGGACTTCACCTTGCCCTGCTTCACAAGCTGACAGACGGTGTGTTCGGAAAGTCCAGTAATGAGTGCGGCACTCTCCTTGATAGTCAACATCTCGACCTTGTTGGCGGTCGGTGCTTTGGTAGTCTGCGGAACGGTGTTTTCTCCGTCCTCGGTGAGCTGAATGAGCAGCTCCAGAATGTTGTCTACGATTGCTTTCTTTTCTGTTGTATTCATAGTAATAAACCTCTCTCTTTCTACGGTTTTTATGTTGTGAACTTTAAGCATTTTAAGCACAATAGCTCCTATAATGTCTAAAATGTTTATTGTGTACGGATGTGAGGATTGATATAGACCATTACCCTCGAACGGTTACAGCTGTTTGCTGCCGGAACAGTCTCACGGCGGAGATAGTTGTACTCCTCCAGCATCTCCATAGTCTCAGCGAAGTCCTGAGCATTCTTGAACAGTGTGCATCTGCACAGCTTGTAAAGATCGTTCAGTCTGATCTGCTGAATATGCTTGGAGCGTAACTTGTTCAGCACACGTTCAGCCTTGATCGTGCCGATATCAACGTCACCTAAGCTGTAAGCGTATATCGCCTGTTCACGGAAATACTCACCGATCTCAATAGCGTTGCAGAACGTATCCAGTGTCACACGGCTCTCCACAGGCTCAATGTCGTTCAGCGCACACTTGATACAGTGAATGATACCGCACAGACGGAGCAGTTCGCCGTGATACTTGCCGCCCCAGTCTTTGCAGAATGCCATATCCGTGACAAGGTGCGGCTCGATGAAGTTGTTGTAGTAGTCAACGAACTCACCGTATGCCTTGGCATCGAAATGCAGATACAGCTCTTTCTCGTCATGGTAGGTGAACTTCGCTCCGAGGAGCTTATAAATCAAGTCCTTGTAATTCACGGAAACGGATTCAGGCACAGCCTGTGTATCGTACTTGCGTGAACCGATATTGCTGACGGGGAAACAATACATGAACCTCGCTATCAGACCGCTACCCCTGAAAACAGGATTGTTTATCATACCGTCAAAGACATAGGGCTGGCACGCAAGGCAGATGCTCATGTAAGGTTTTTTGAGAACAATGCTCGCCCTGGTCGCTCTGTCGCTGATATATGTTTCGCCGTTCCACGATTTCAGCAGGAGGTCGAGATTCGGAACGTTGTTGGAATAGCGTCCGCTGAAATTTCCGAGCATTCCCGCTTCGTCCGAGATCATCAGGAGCGTTCCGTTTTCTTCAAGCAGGTTCACAAGGGATTCGGGTGTAACATCGTCCACGGCTATCCTGCGGAAGTTGCTGGGCGGAATGTTGCTCAGTTCTGTTTGCAGCTTGGCGATCTCCTCAGCGGTCACATCTTTTTTCTTTTCAAGAGCTTCGAGCTTGCTCTGCAACAGCTTGCGTTCAGCCTGAGAAGTGAAGATGTCCTGCTTGTTGCTCTCGTTCCAGTCGTGTGCAAACTGAATGTACGGACGCTTTATCAGCGACATAACGGGAGACTTCTTGAAGCTCGGCTCTGCTATCGTCAGGGTGTCAAGCACAAGCGGCTCCGTATGGTCACGCTTTGCCGACATACGGTATACTCCCGAAAAGCAGTAGCTCACCGCCGAGAGTATCGTAGTGCCTGCCATTGCAACATCGGTTGAGGTGGTAGTCGCTATCGCCTGCGCCATATCACCTATTATAGGTGGCAGTGCGTTCACAGGGAACGGCAGGAGGTTCGTCCCATCGGGACGGAGGGGTGTGGGCTGAGCCCACTGTGTTTCATTGTTCAACGATCTATCATCGTCCTTTCGTTTGATATTTTATAAAGCGCTTTATAATTGTTGCGGTTAACATGAAGTATGCTGCTCCGCTGTCAGGTATCGTTCTCTCCTGACAATCCAATTTACCGTAACGGCACTTAGTAAATCCATAATATTACGTTATAATCTGTGCAAATTGCGTTAATTACTTCGGTTTTATCATAACGTATCATGATTTAAACGTTATTATCTTGACTTTTTCGGGGTGCAATGGTATAATTATCATAACGTATTCTATCTTGAACGTTATAGAAAAGGAGTGTAATATGGGCAAAGATAAAAAAATCCTGCTCTATCGCATCGACGAGCAGGCAAAAAGCGTGATATTTGTTGTTACCGAGGATAACGAGAGCGTATGGGGAAAAATCTCCGAGGACGCATACACCGTTATCAGCTTTGATGATGTGTTCAGAGACATAACGGAGTTCAGGAGCAATTTTCTTGACTATGAACAGCTCACAGATGAGCTTATCGGAGCTATCAACGGCAGAGGCGCGGTGTTCCGTGAGATATTGGAACGATTTGATGATAACCGCCTGAACAGCTTCAACTTCTTTACAAGGTACTATTCCGATACGCTCCGTGATGTGTTCACCGAAGCGAGAGCAGACATAGACAAGGCAGGAGCATTCTTCAATACCCGTGCCTTGAAGAAGTCAACCGAGTATGTCAATGATGTGTTCAACCATATCCGTGAGGTCATGCGTGATGACTGGAACTTCGACTTCAACTCTGAGAGCGACATGAAAGCGTTTCGGCTCAGTTTTGATAAGATAATCATACGGGGAAATGACCGTAACGATATTTACACCATAGCAGATACAGCCCTTGTGAACTTCTTCTATGATTTCAGTTTTGCGATACATAAGATGAAGCTATATGTTTGCAAGTGTAAGTATTGCGGTAAGGTATTCCTCGGAAAGAAAAATGCTGTCGCCTGTGAAGCAGAGAACTGTCAGGCGACCTATCAGCATGAAGTCAAGAATGCCAAAAGGCGCAAAAGAGAGAACGGCACTTATAAAGTATACAGCACAAGACTCAGTAACTATATTGGTCAGCAGAAAACAAAACTGTCTGCTGAGGTGCTTGATGATCCTGCACTTGTGGAGAAGTATGACCAGCAGCGCAAGGTGTTCACAAAGCAGATGCAGGATAAGCTCGATGAGTATGAAGCCGAGAACCGCCTGCCCGATGAGAAGCTGAGTGCTTTCTATGAGAAAATGAAGCAGGACGTAATGAGTTTTGTGTATGCTTTGGAAGCTGAGGCGGAGTGAGAGGAACTTTGAATCCAGTGGGTTCATAGTTGTGACATGACGAAAAATAGGTGAAATGCTCTATTTCTTAGTTGCTTTTTCAGTGTAGTTATGCTATAATAATTTCAAAGGAGTATTGTTATGGATATTATAATGAATCATAGCCCGTTACGGGCAATTAGTTTATTTGCAGGAGCAGGTGGCTGTTCACTTGGATTTCATGAAGCTGGTATAGACATCCTGGCTGCATTTGATAATGCTGATGCCGCAGTGCAAACATATAACTCTAACTTCGCAGGAAATAAATGTAGAAAACTTGATCTTTCAACCTGTGATTTTGAGAAGTTACGGGATGAAATTGGACTAAAAAAAGGTGATCTTGACTTGATTATAGGCGGCCCTCCATGCCAAGGTTTTACAACAGCAGGCAGTAGATTTTGGGACGATCCTCGAAACAAACTGGTTAAGAACTACACCCAAGCTATTGAGCATTTTTTCCCTCGATGGTTTATGATGGAAAACGTAGAAGGTATCTTAACTACAGCTAAAGGAAACTATATTGTTGAATGTATCAAAAGACTATCTGAAATCGGTTACTCTGTATTTCTGAAAAAAGTATATATGCAAGAATATGGAATTCCTCAGAGAAGGAAACGAGTGATTATTGTAGGAAACAGATTAGGAATCAACTTTTCTTTTCCAAATCCTGAAATAAATGCAACAGGTTCGATTTACCGTAACTCAAACATTACACTAAGAGACGCTATCGCTGATTTGGAAACTCAAGAGAATCATGAAATCGATCATATATTTAGAAAACAAAATGCACTGCAGCAGCAAAGAATAGATGCATTACAGTGTGGGCAAAGCATGAAAGATTTGCCTGAACATTTGCAACACGACTCTTTCAAGCGAAGAGCAAATCGTCGTGTTTGTGATGGTACTCCAACCGAAAAAAGAGGTGGGGCTCCATCTGGACTAAAACGCTTGTTTTATGATGAGCCTTGTTTAACAATAACAAGTGCCTCCCCTTCAGAATTTGTTCATCCGACGCAAAATCGAACTTTAACATTAAGAGAATGTGCGAGAATTCAGACATTTCCTGATTCTTTCAGATTTTGCGGAACTGATGCACAGAAGATTCTTCAGATCGGGAATGCAATCCCCCCTGTCTTTGCGAAACAAATGGCGTATAAGATAATGCAAGCAGATAACGAACTTCCTATTGATGAGGTTTCTCCTGGGTTAATAGATTTTGAAGTTACAAAAGCATCTGCCTTAAGTCCTGCATTGTCTAAGACGGTGCAGATGTTGACCGCTTTACAAGCACCTAAATACGAACAGTTAGCATTCAGTATATAATATTAAGGAGTGTAATTATGGCTATATCCAAACAGCAGAAAGTGTTTTATCGTTCTTTTTCTCAACACGGTTCTGGTAATGCCTTGGTTGAAGTTTCACCAGAAGATGTATCATTGCTAATCCATATTGCATATCTCGATTTGTTTAACGCTACTCCTGATTGGATGGATGATTCATATATAGCATTAGCGCATAAAAACTTCTTTGAAATTCCAATGTCAGATATTTCTTCATTACCGCACAAGTCTATAGAAGATGCTGTTCATTATCTTGAATTGTGTGGCGCAACAAATACAAGCAACTCAATCTATCTATATTTGAAAAATCTTTCAGAGCTTTATAGAAGAAGGTATAAGTATTATCATATATTAAAGACTCAGAAGTTTCCGCTTCCTGATCAGATAGGATTGAGGGGATTGTTGGAGTACGGCAATTGTTCTGATGATTTGTTGTTTTCATGGATGAGATGGCGTAAGTTGATTTATGATATCGATAATAGAAGTGCTCAGGAAACCGGGTATCTATTCGAGCCTATTCTATCAAGCTGTCTTGGTGGCGAACCAAAATCACATACCAATTCACCTGTTAGAAGAATTGACGAAAATGGTGAGCCTACCCGCCAAGGAAGACAGATTGATTGCTATATAGAGGATGATAAAGAAGTTTATGAATTGAAGTTAAGGGTAACGATTGCTGCAAGCGGTCAAGGACGTTTTAGTGAAGAACTCAGCTTTCCATATGAAGCTGAGAAAGCAGGACTTACTCCTGTGCTTATTGTATTTGATCCTACACCATCAGTATTGTTGGAAAAATTGAAAAAAGCTTATGTAGAGCATGGTGGACGTTATGCAATCGGAAATAATGCATGGAATTTACTTGCTGACAAAGCAGGAAAAGAGATGGGGCAGTTTATATTGAAATACATTAAGCCGCCTATCACAAAAATGGAAGAAGCATCTATAGAATTACCATCCAATATTTCACTTATAACAAATTCTGAATGGCTGATAATTCGAGATGATACTGGAAATGAGTACAAGATTCCCAGGGAATGATATATGCTGTAAAATAAGAGGGATGTGTTATAATGGCTGAAACACAGGCAAATGCAATATCTTTAATCAAGGCTTGGTTTGATAAGGCTGATAAGTGGCAAAAAGACTTATTCTGTCAGATTTGGCAAGGAAATGAGGACGTTGAGAAGCTAACTGCCAGAGCTTTTTCGTTAGCAAAAGCTGAATATCTTGGAGAGAACAGCAAGTTTGCTCCATTGACCACATTTCCAACCACAGTAGAGTTTTCAAGCGGCAGCAATTGCCCTATTATATTAAAAAGCATTTCCGAAGTTCAAGGTGTTGGTGCTTTATCGCCTACAAGACCTTTGGAATTTGGCAATAATCTTACTATCGTGTATGGAGAGAACGGGTGTGGCAAATCCTCATATGTCAGGATTTTGAAAAGTGCTGTATCTCCTAAAAATGCAAATGCGATTTTGGGCAATGTATACGAAGCTAACTGCCCAAGTCCACAAGCGATACTTACATATAGCGATGATGGCGAAGAACATCAAATTCACTGGAAACCAAGCTTGAAAAGCACTTGCCCTTTGAATATCTATGACACTTCTGTTGCCAAACAGTTTGCAGAAGAAAAGAACGAAGTAATATATGAACCACATATATTATCCATACTTTCAATAATCGCGGTGGTATATGAAGGCATAAAAACTAAATTTGACGAATTAGGAAGTGAAAATTTAGGTCAGCAAACACCTCTGGATAAAGCAATCAGTAATCAAAAATTAATAACTGACTATTATGCCTTAAAAACGATTAAATCATATGATCAATTTATGGCAGATATAATTTGGGACAAAAGCCAACAAGTGCAGCTTAGTGCCTTGCAAGAAGGCTTACAAAACCAAGATCCGTCCAAACAATTAAATGCTTTAAAGGCGCAACGAGAACTTGTAGAGAAACAGTACCAAGCGTTGATTGATCTTATCACTAAAACAGGTGATAGCTTTAGCGACAAATACTTATCACAACGCAAGACACAGATAGATACTAAACAAGAAGCTGACCATTTGATAGAAGAACTAAAAAGAGTATCTATTATAAGCAAAACGGGTTCGGATTATTGGAAAAAAATGTGGGTTGCTGCTGTCAAGTTTTCTCAGGAATCAACATCAAAACGTTCCGACAGTATAATTGTAGACGGGAAATGTATTTTATGTCAGCAAGACATTTCTGAAGAAGCAAACACAAGAATTACTGAATTCTATAGGTATATGACATCAACAGCAATAAAGCAATCAGAAAAAGCACATTCAGTCTTTGAAAACACAGTAGATCAGTTGCAAACAATCTTCTCCAGTATCAATATAGAGCAAATTGAGTCAGTATTAAGAGCAAGCAGCGTTGAAGATGATATCATTAGGCAAATCATTGAGCAATATAAGATTATTAAATCAAGGTGTAAGTGGCTTTTGGAGTATACTTATGATACAAAAACTTCTATTCCTGTCTCAGCGGAAATAAAGTCCTTACTGGATGCAAAAGAAAAGCTCTTAACCGACTATTCGGCAAGAATAAAAGCTTTACAAGATATCATTGACAATAGAGAAAAGCAGATTAATTTCGTAAATAATTTACTTGCAAGAAAATGGATAAATGAAAACAAACTTGTTCGTAAAAAACATATCCAGATACAATTGGGGTCGTCAAGCTGCGCTACCAATGCTCTCACTACAGTCAAAAGAAAACTAACTCAGATTTTGATTACAGATACTTACATTTCAAGATTCGAGGACGAAATGTACTCCTTGGACATTAATCATAAGATTAAAGTAGAGCTTATTCCCAAAACAGAAAAAGGCAAGGCATATCACCAAGTAGCATTAAGAGGTGCTGTTCAAAAGAAGAAAACAGGCGAAGTATTAAGTGAAGGTGAATTTAGAGTGGTTTCCTTGTCTGCATTTCTCGCTGATTTGTCGTCTTGGGATAAAGTTTTACCATTTATCTTTGATGATCCTATTACTTCGCTTGACCAAAAATACGAAGAGATGGTTGCTAAAAGACTGGTGAAGCTATCGCATGAGCGACAAGTAATCGTTTTCACCCATAGACTTGCATTTGCACAACTCTTGTTTTCATGTAATGAAGCATATAATGCTACTCATTATAATGAAGAAGGGCATGAAGCGTTAAAAGTAAAGCAAGTTGAACTTAGGCATCTACCTCTTGGAGAACCTCAAGAACCAAGTTATCATGGAGCTAAACAAATGAAGGATGCTCTGAAAAGCTTGAAAAACAATGAGATTATTCTTCTAAAAAAGCAATTTAAGAACAAAGAATATGAAAGTTACAATGATGGTATTAAAGCGCTTTGTTCAAAGCTGCGAATAATAGTTGAACATGGAATAGAAACTGATTTATTACAATCTATTGTTACACGATTTGGTTATTCAGTTGGTTCATTAAAAGTGCGGCTTTTATATAATGTAAAAGAAGACGATATTGCTGTATTTGAAAAAATGATGACAAAATATTCAGCTTATGAGCATTCACAATCATTGGAAAGACCAGTATCTCTCCCTGAATTAAGTGATATAGAAGCTGATATAGAATCATTATTGGCTTGGTGTAAAGATTTCTGGAGTCGTTGCTCCTCTAATAATCCCAAGAAGTAGATTGCTGAACCTAAAAGCACCTCAACTGGAACATAAACACCAATCATATACTCATACATTGTCTCTAAAAGGAGAAAAATATGGATTCAGGACTTACAAGTCGTTTAGGTGTATGTAAAGCTGACTGTGAATTAACAAAACTCGGCTTTGCTTTTAGAGAACAAACTATTTTAGATTATGGAATAGATGCAATTATTGAAGCACCAAACAGTAACGAAAGTTATCTGTCTGGTAAGCTAATAGCAGCTCAGATAAAAACAGGAGATTCTTATTTTGATGAAAAAAAGGATGAGTCTATAGTATACCGTGGCGAATTGAAACACTTAGATTATTGGTTGAATCACTCTTTGCCAGTAATCATCATCCTTTACTCGCCTGAGCAAGACAAGTGTATTTGGACATCTATAAACAAGCAAACGGTTATCAAAACCGAAAAAGGGTGGAAAATCAATATTCCCTACAATAATGACCTTCATAAAGCGAAAGCTCAATTGTTAGAATTAGCTAATAGTCAAAGCGAATTTCAACGAAGGTGGGCTTCATTGCTTATTGCAAAAGAATGGATGCTCGATGCCATTAAGCAAGATGGACTAATATTAGAGGTTCAGGAATGGGTTAACAAATGTTCTGGAAAAGGCGATTTTATTCTAAAAAAAGATGATGAAGAAGGAAAAGAAGTAGCCATTTTTGAAAAAACAATATTTGGTTTTGGAACAAGATCATATGAGCTTGTAATAACGGATTTATTTCCTTGGGCAGATATATGCGTAGATGAATCGTTTTACGAACTCAATCAGGACGAAGAATTCGTCGAAATGAGGAAAGAGCAAGATAATTTCCCCTATATATATCCATATAGAAATGGCGCTGGGGAAGTTGATTTTTATAGGCTGAAGCTTACAGTAAATCGTGTTGGGAAAGCCTTTTTGGAGATAAATGATTTTTTAGAAAATAACAAGTTCTATATTATTGACAAAATTTTCTAATTGTAACAACTTAAAAACGGCTGCACCCGAAGGCACAGCCGTCTAATCTCAAATATAAACCATACACTCAAACACCGATTCTCTCGCCATATATATGAAGCAATTCTCCAGACCGATCATCTTTTCAGCATCACCGCTGAGGACAGCTTTCTGATAACAACTATCTGTCTGCTTCCAAAACTCCACCTGACAGGAGATAGCATCACTGACTTTCTGCTCTATATCGTCAAGATACTGCATGATCTTACCCTCTTTGACGAGCCTGCGAAGCCTGTCGGGACAATGGCTGTCAGAGAAATGAAGATGATACCTAATGAAGTCGGTGTGGTAGGTCTTGCTTTCCTCAATCTGAGTATCTACATTGAAGTGTGTGACGGTCACGGTTTTAGTGTCCAATTGCCACAGAGAAACGTATTTCTTTTTCAGTGGATTATAGGTGGTCTGTTCACTTTTGTATCTGCTCATACCGTCCACCTCACTTAATAGGCTTTATCATTTCAAGGACAAGCTGAGCGCCGACCTTGAAGCCCTTGCGGAACTCATTGCGATTGGAGATGTTGTGCAGGTCAATGTCCGCTGACTGATACTCATTGAGAATATCAGTGCTGTCGGGATAGGCTTTCTTCAGTTCGGCTTCCGCCTTGACGAGCCTGTCGAGGGCAGTTCTGTACGTTCCGTCAGTGTCCTCTATTTCGGTCAAATGAAACAGGTCATAGTCGTAAAGTTCATCGAGAATGTTTCTCATTTTTATATCCTCCATATCGAAAATTATACAAGGGTATGTCGGATATTTTGTCCGCTATTTGTCCGCTAAGGGTGCAAAAACTTAGCAAAAAACAGTATAAACGAACTTTTGTGGATTGTTCTGAAATGCCGTATTTTCGGGCGTTTTTGCATATCTCGATAAGTCACGAAAAGTGCGCCGAGATTTTCAATTCCCGTACGGGTCACCAAAGTTTAAAGCTCGGAGATAGCACGTTGTGCTGTTTCCGAGCTTTTGTTATCTGAAGTTTCATACCTTCCATGTTCTGCCCTACTTTTCCCCGCACACCTCACTCTTGAGTTTTTTCGCCACCTTGAAATACTCATGCATTTTCACGTCCGCAGGGTCTATCTGCAATGCAAAGGATATCCTGCCAAGCAGCGAATTTATGTACTTCTCAGGCGCAATGTCAGCACCTTTGAAAAACAGGCTTTGGGAAACTCCGTATTTCTCACAGTAATATATTTCCTGACGTATCTCCCGACGCTTCTTCGACGAGATCTGCGCCTTTTCGTTGACTACTATCCCCGTTACCTGCTGACGTTGCGATGCGCCGATAAGCGTCGTTTTTTTCATGTTCAGCTTAAACCCCATTTTCCGCAACGCCCTGCTCACAAGTTGCGTTATCTCTTTGGCGTTAAGCACAGCTTTTCCACCTGAAAATGTCATATCATCACAGTATCTTGTGTAATTTATGCCACGCTCTCCACACCACTTGCCTATCCTCTCATCAAATCTTTTCATCACCAAATTCGATATCTGCGGAGATGTTGGCGCACCCTGTGGCAGTATGCTGTTATGAGTGCATATATTTGTCAGCAGCGTTGTTGCAGGCTTAGAAAATCCAAGCTCGCACATGACCCCATAGACCTTGCCAAAATCAATGCTGTCAAAAAAGCCTGAAACATCGAGTTTAAGCACTCTTTGTTGACCAATATGCGGCTCTGCATTTTTCAAAAGCGAGGAGTTTTTGCAATATGCAGTGGCATACTCAGATACGGACAGCGTGTAAAGATACCTTTCAAGTATCCTTCTTTGAACGAGCTTGAGATATTCGTTCGGCACTTTTAACACCCTGTTTTTATGCCCTCTGCCACGATGTATTATCACCTTGCGGTAATTTGAATAACACTTTCTCTGATTTCGTTTATGATAGCGTATTCGGTTGTTGCTAAGCATATAAAGCTTTTTTAAAGGAACATCAAGCTCCTCTGAGATCCTTATGATATCATTATCAATATCATTCATTTTGTCACCTCAAAAAAATAATAACAAGCGTCAGCACAAGATTCAAATGCTTTGGAGCCGAATTTTATTTAATGGAATTAAATCCGATTAGGTGAAAAAGCTTTTGATAAAGCTACTATTCCCTGAAACTTCCACAGCGACTCGCTGTAGTTATGCGTTTTGCAATATCGCTGCTGACGCTTGTCATATTTTACTAAACCATGTTATGTACTCATGATAAAAGCACCTTTTTTATTTTATGAGATAATTATATCACGCGAAATGCACAACAATTGGTGCATCTCGCAGAGCACAACGAAAAAAATGGCTGTATATAAACACTCTGATATCATTTTACCAATTTATGCACAACACGTCAATGGGTTATCCTGACATTTTGCGCCAAACGCCAATATTTTGTATGAATACACAAAAAAACATCAAAAAAGGGAGCGTATTCGCAAATTTAGAAGTTCCAGTTACAGATGAGTTTTTTTCAGCGACATTGTTCTACCTATTCCAACACCATCTTTTACAATTGCAACATATGGTTCACCTTGGTGAAAAAAATCAATCTTTCCAATTAAACCTGATGCACCATATACATCGTATGCACCATTCTTATCAACAGCCTCAGATAGTTTCAAATTAGAGATACCTTTTTTCGCATACATCTTCAAGTCTAACTCGCATAAGCCCATCTACAAACCCGAATTTGTTGCGTAAGTATCGTAAGAATTATTAATGCAGACTTGAGGGCTAAGCGTTTTTGGCTTATAAAGTCAAATAAGTGTCTTGTAACGGACTTAAAAAAGTGTGCTCGCCCTTGTTGTTGACATGCCATGTGCTTATGTGCTACAATTCAGCAAGTAGGAAACACAGCTCATAAGCGACCTTTCCGACTATTTTGACGTCGAGCTTATCAACCGCTTCTCACAGAAATACACTTTCAGCGAGATATCAAGATCGGTGTACAGAAAGATAGTTGAAAAACGGCTTGCGAGCGAAATAAAAGTCATCAAAAGGCTTCACCCTGAGCTGAATATGGACTCCCTGTTCAGTGCAGACGTGCTTGCAAAGGCGATAGATAAGATAACAGCCGACACCTACAACATCAAATCAGGTGCAAGACCTGCCATCACAGCAGTAAGCAAGTTCATTGACAGCAAACTTCTTTCACACTTCTCACGCAGGACAAAAACATACAGACTAAACCAAAACTAACGCTACGCCACAAAATCCGCCACAAAATACTAATGACCGCACCTTTCACGGGTGCGGTCAATTTTTTTATTCTGACAATTTTACTCTTATTAAACAGATATAAAGAAAAGAAAGATAAAAAAGCTCGTATCATATTATTAGGATATGTCACACCCACAGAATATCACGCTAAACAGCCGATATTACGATGTGATCTTTGCATTTGATGTGCGGGAATTGGATTTTTTCTATATGATCTTACCGTCAGACACTTCGATAACACGACTGCATTGTTCTGCGACTTTTGGATCGTGAGTAACGATAACGACTGTTTTTCCCTCTTTGTTAAGGCGTTTGAAAAGCTCCATTATCTCGGCCGAGGTCTTTGTGTCCAGCGCTCCTGTAGGCTCGTCCGCAAGTATCATGGCAGGCTCGTTGACAATTGCTCTGGCTATAGCAACACGCTGCTTCTGTCCTCCCGAAAGCTTGTTGCAAGGCTTCTTAGAAAGATCCCCCATACCAACAGCTTTTAATGCTTCAAGAGCTTTTTCTTTTTTATTCTTTATCTTTTTCTTTGCAAAATCCAATGGGATCAATACGTTTTCAAGGGCAGAAAAATCCTCAACAAGTGCAAAGTCCTGCATTACAATGCCTATCTTTTCATTCCTTATCTGTGCATACTGCCCCTCCGATAAATTTTTTACCAAAGTGCCGTCAATTGTGTACTCACCGCTCTGATAGCTGTCTATGCAGGCAAGGATATGCAAAAGTGTGGATTTTCCTGCGCCTGATTTTCCAATTATCGCTACCATTTCACCGTCTGATATCTCGCATGATACCCCATGCAAAGCCTCATATTCATTGGCTTTCTTTGGATTATATATCTTTGTTATTTTATCAAGCTTTATCATTATAATGCCTCTCTTATTCATTTATCATCAAGATCTCATTTGGTGTATTTCGTCTCATTATAACGCCCGGTATCAAAAGTGAGATCAGAATGTTCAAGATAACGATACTTACACAGCCGATCAAGTGCAGCCAACCAAAACTTATCACTGTATTTCCCATAAATTTGCTCATAGTAAGAACATTTGAAATACACACTGCAATGGCGGCTGCCATAACTGCGGTCATAAGATCACACACAAGATCTATCTTGATATATGCGTTCCACTTTGCTCCGCAAAGATAATAGATACCATAATCTCCAAGTCTCTTTTTTATGTTCACTGCCGAAGCCGAAACTGAGCTTACAATAACAAGAACTATCACGCATATAAGCATTGGAACAAGCTTGATAAGCTGACCATTAATATAGACAAGCGAATTTTCTCTGAAATCCTCAAAGTCAAAAACCCTGCCATAATCCCTCAGATATAATTCAAGCTCCTTAAAACGCTCATTGCTTACATTATCCTTTAACGTTACTATTTGGTTGCCGCAAGGATATATTTTACAGTTTATATCTTTAAGACAGTCTGTCGGAACTATCAGCATCATGTTGCCATACTTATTGACATTAGCATAAAGATCTCTGAAATCAGGCTTTTCTTTTATGCTATCCTCAGTGCCTAAATATGCAGATGAAAACCCCAGCAACTGTGAGCCGTCAGCTATGACACCGACAATTTCCACCTTGTTCTTAACATACTCATACTTATAAGGATCAGCATAGTCAAAATCCTCATCATCAGGGGACATCTCCCCTACTTTCTCTTTGTGCATAATGGTAACTATGTCACCCGTTTTGTAGTTGCTGTTTTCAGTCACAACAGCAGGTATCAAATCTCCGTTAGCCGACGCATTAGACAGCCATTTTCCCGAACTCATCTGCGGCGTAAATGACTTTATCATATCTTCAGATAAAGCATTAACGCTCATTCTATCGTCACCAAGTCCATTAGATAGATCTTTTGATGACGGAGAATAATACAAGCTTGTATCATATCCGCTTGTCACCGACTCCACATCATCAATATTTTTAAGCTCACCGTCAAGAAGAGTAGCATCATATATATTACATATATATAGTCCCTTGCCATCAGGAAAGTATTTCTTTACAGGAGTATACATCTCTATTCTTGAAAGAACAGAAGAAACAGCCGCCGACATTATAATAAATGCAATGGCGAGCTGAACAGCGATAAAAACATTGCTGTAGATATTTCTTGCAAATTCTTTTAAACCATATTTTATCATATTATTTTCCCCTCTCTTTCATCATTTTCACAGGGGATCTTTTATTCGTAAACAATATCACAATGTTAAGGAACAAATAAATAGAAATAATATATATTCCAAATATGGTCATATATACCCTGAAATTATATGCGACCTTGATATACTCAAAAAACAAAGTAAGCTTAGGAAGCAGCGCATAATTGAATACCAATGCAAATATCACATATATCGTCACTGATATCATACCTATCTCGGCTATATACATCCGTCTTATTTTATTTGACGTGCAGCCACACAGCATGAATATAGCAGTCTGTTTAGCACGGGATCTTATTATGTATCTGAAAAGCATTGCAAGGTTTATTGCAGAAGCTATCGCAACGGCTACGGACATAAATATAACGGAATTGTAGAATTTTATTTCAGCCATATCGATCGTGTCTATCGGAGGAAAATTAACATTACACGTTAGAACTTCGCTGAAAGCTTTTTTCAGCTTAAAAAAGCTTTCTGTATCGAGAGCATTGTCATCAAGAAAACTTATGCTTGAAATAGTGCAGTTATCACCCAACGTTTTAAATGGCACCTGAAATTCCTCTTGTACAGTATTGCCGAATATGCCTATGACCTTATAGCTTTTGCCAAGCAGTTCAACATTCTTGCCGATCATATCGTCTTTTGCGCCGCTAGGCAGCACGACCAAATTTTCGTCTGAAGCATATTCTTCCTTAGTAAAATATCTGCCTTTGCGGATACTCATGTTGTCGACATACGATTCGTATAAACTATAATCATTCAGCTCCTCATCATATTGAATGCGCACCGCAGACATAAGATACGGTTGACCGTCGTCAAAACACTCATCAATTTTAAGCTCTTCTTGATCAAACATTAAACTAAAATACATACCCGGCATTGACGATTTAGAATTATCATCAAGCTTGTCAAGCACCTCCCGAAGCTGAACAGGAGTTATAGAATCTGTTCCAAAATAAGACAAGATCCTGCCATCACTGTCTTCCTGAGTATCTATTATATCGCCAAATGAAAAAGTATAGTTAAATACATACTTCTTTTGCTTTTCAAAATCCTTGCTTGCTTTAAAATTCTGAAATGCACCATGTGAAAACAATATTATAAGCACATCAGTAACGGCGCAAACAATAAATAGAATAAAGATAAGTACATTCTTTACGGCAAAATTTTTCAGGTTAATAAAAACGTATTTCATTTAGTCCTCTTAATATTACTTATTTTGATTTATACGATAATAAACATCGTCTATAGTATACTGATTATCCTTATCGGTTTTAACTTTTACACGATGGATATAATAAGCATATGACTGACCATATACCTCTTTGGTTGCTGACGTAGTTGCTAATGCAGTAGTAACAGCCATAGTGCTTACAATAGCCAATGCAACAATTCCCGTAACAATTTTCTTAATAATCATACTTATTTCCTTTCTCGTTTCGCAATAAATCACGAATTTTTAATTTGTAGACTTAACTGAATTTGCCATACGAATTATGTCATCTTTGCACAAATTACCGTCTATTTCAAAAGCATAAGTTCCATCTGTCCATGCAATTATTGTATATTCACTGTCATATGAAATGAATGCTTTTTTGCCGTTAATATCTACCCATTCAGTCTTCATATTTTCGGTATCTACCTGATTAGACACTGTCAAAGAACTTTGCGAATAGTTTATGTATTTATCGCCTGATATATAATGTATTTCATGCCTTGTATCGTTAGTGACAACAGATTTGATTTCAAATTCGCTAGGTACGAATGTCGGTACATACTTAACAAAATTATAAATGCTAAAATCGTCCAAAGAATTATCTTTTATATGCGTTATTTCAGCGTTTCCATTATTATCCTGTACAAAAACTCCAACAAACCATTCACGCAGCGGCGGTACGGCGGCAACTGTAACAGAGCCGACCGCAAGCACCGCAGCTATTATCGCCGCAGCAAATCTTAGAGTGATCTTTATATGTCTGTGACCGCTTTTTCTGTTAGTTTTTATCAGCTCGCCAATTCTCTGCTCATATTTTTCCGAAAAATCATGTGGAATTTTCTCGACAGCCAAATAATCCTTATAGTCTTCATCAATTATGCCTAATTTTATTGCTTGTCTGAACTTATCATTCAAAACGATCACCACCGATCAAATCTAAAATTTGTCTTTTGGCTTTGTTCAGATAATTAAATACCGTTCTCTTAGAAATGCCCATGATCTGTGCGATCTCATCAGCGGTCAGATCATAATAGACCTTATATGCTATCACAGACTTTAGTTTATCATCCAGCTTTCTTACCGCATCTATAAGCAGATCTAAGTCAATATCATCATAAAAATCCTCACTCGGCTCATCTTCCGCCTTAAGATCAAATATAGACGATGTTGGATTTTGATTTTCCTTATTATAGATCGCATAACAGGCGTTTCTAATAGTTCTAATAAGATATGCGTCCATATCGTGCAAAGAATAATTGTGAATTTTTTTAAAACATTTTGCGATGCTGAAAAAAGCATTTGCACAAGCCTCTTCTGCCAGCGCAGAATTATTCAAGATCTTGTATGCAAAAGCATAGGCTATCTGACGATTTCTGAAATAAAAATCTTCAAAAGACGTCTGATCCTTATCGTTGTCTATCAAGGTCATACATACAGCTAACATTTGATTCCCCCTGAGTTACTTATGTTACTAAGTATAACACATATTGACATACTTTTCAAGATACCAACAAATAAACTTATAACCCGAAATTATAATACATTTTGCAATTTATACTTGTATAAAACTAACATGATTGAGCCATTCAATTTAGTTAAAGCTACAAAAATTCAAATATAAATCAACAATATGATGCACGAAATGGTGAACTTTTGTCAGATGAAAAACTGGTATCTTTCATTTACTTTTTCAACCATAAGATCTATGGCATTTATCAATTCAAAAAAATTGAGAATAACAAATTAGTTTTGGTCAAAGAAATAAGGAAGTCATACTATGATTCAATAATCGATCAAAAAAAGGTCTTTTCAGAAATTGAAGAAAACTCCAAATGCAAAATTATTCAATAAGATAGGCATTGCCTTGAATCTAATAGCCAAACCTGAAAAAGCCAACCGCACCCAAATGGATGCGATCGGCTTTTTTATCTTATTCGATTTTTTCTACCCCAGCTTCAAAACATTCAGCAGGAATATCCAGCTAGTTCCATAGTAAGCCACAACTGCCACCAGATCGTTCAGCGTGGTTATCATAGGGCCTGACGCAACGGCAGGATCTATCTTTATTTTTTTGAAAAAGAGCGGCGTGAGCGTTCCCACTGCACTGGATACTATTATAGCGAGTATAAGTGAAATGCCTATACAACCCGACATCGCAAAGGAGTATACCAACCCCTTGCCCTTGAAAAAGAAAATATACAGCCCCACCGCTATGAACGACAGCACTCCTATAAGAGTGCCGTTCAGAAGTCCGACTCGCATTTCTTTTGATACAAGGTGAAGCTTCTGCTTTGCGGTAAGGCTTCCGTCTGTAAGCACACGGATAGTCACTGCAAGGGATTGTGTACCAACATTTCCCGCCATGTCAAGTATCAGCGATTGAAACGCCACAATAAGAGTGAGTTGTGCAACAACTTTCTCAAACGCTCCCACCACTGTGGACACCACCATGCCAAGTCCCAACAGCACAAGCAGCCAAGGCAATCTCTTTTTCACACTCTGCAATACAGGCTCGTTGAGATCCTCTTCTGCGGAAAGACCGCCAAGCTTTGCATAATCCTCGCCCATTTCATCATCTGATGCCTCGATGATGTTTTGCGCTGTGATAACTCCCAGCAGCCTGTTTGAATCGTCAAGCACAGGTATGATATACTCTGAATAATCCTTCAGCTTTTCGATACAATCGGCAGTCTGCTCGTTGGCGTAAACATATGGAAAAGAAGTTGCCGTTATGCTCTCAAGCTCCACCTCGCTGTCAGCCGTGATAAGATCCTTCAGATCTATAGCTCCGCTGAAAACCTTATTTTCGTCCACCACGAACAGCGTTGAGATGTTGTCATTTTTTCTCGCCTGACTAACAAGAGCGTTCATTGCCTGCTTTACAGTCATGTCTTCGTCAATGATAATGCAGTTCGTAGTCATTCTGCTTCCTATCTCTTCCTCATCAAATGAAGCGATAAGCTTGAGTTCACTGCGTACATCAGGTGCAACAGCGTCTATAATAAGGCTTCTCCTGTCCTTGTCCGTTTCAGACAGAATGTTCACCGCAGTATCAGTGTCAAGCTCCGATATAAGCTCCGAAGCCTTGTGGATATCCATTTCTCTCAGATACTCCCCTGCCTGTTTTTCGTCAAGATATTCAAATATCTCTGCCAGCATTTCAAGACTGCACACACGGTAGAATTTCTTTCTGTTGGGAACAGAAAACGTACTTATTACCTCTGCAATATCACTGCCATGATAATCATCAAGCCTGTTCATCATGGCCTTCGGTGAATCATTGCTGTTGATGACAGCGGTTATCTCGTCGCAATGAATGTTCTTTACTGCGTCCTCGTTTGAAATTACATTTTTGTTCAGTTCATTTTTCTTCATTTGCTTGTCCTCCGTTTCATTTTTTTATGACGTGAGGGACAAACAGGCATAAAAATGCCCGTGCATGACAGGTCACACACGGGCAGATATATCAGATCACAACGAATAAAACGGCAACGCAAAGCGAAGCCCGTCGGCTGTGTTCACATATATACACGATCGCCCGTTAGACCCGCAACTGTCGCTGTTTGCCACTTTATTCACCTCCGTAAGATCTTGTCTGTTTAATATTGTACCACATTTCATAATAATCATCAATGCATAATTCTTATCTTATTATAAAAATATTGTTAAAGCAATGGTGCAAATATCCTTAGCACGCCGTCAATGAGCCGTCCAAAGAAACCACGCTTTGTGTCCTCAAGCGTGCGCTGTCTGCACTTGCTCTGGGTTTCAAGGATATCCGCCTTGAAAGTCTTTATTATAGACGAATCATAGAATATAGAACTGCACTCAAAATGCAAAAACAGACTTCTATAGTCAAGATTTACCGAACCAAGCACCGCAAGCTTGTCATCGCATATACAGCCCTTTGCGTGAACAAACCCAGGGGTGTATTCATATATCTTCACTCCTGCCTCGATAAGCTGACGATAATAGCTTCTCGAAAGCCTGAAAACCACCTTTTTATCAGCGATACCTGGCATTATGATGCGCACGTCGACCCCACGTTTAGCCGCCCTTATAAAAGCGTCAAAAAGGCTGTCGCCAAGCATAAGATACGGTGTGTAGAACCACACATAATCGCTTGCGGCATAGAGCATCTCAGAAAAAAACGTGTTGCTCACATTTTCGTCCACCATAGGGGAATCATAATAAGGCAAAACATAGCCGTCGCCGCCCTTGCCCTCTTTTTCAAAACTCTCCCCCACAAGGTCATGAGGTATCATGTCATTTGAAAAAGCGTTCCAGAACTCCATAAACATATAGGTGTAGCTTTTTACGCCCTCGCCTGTTATCTTAAAGCCGATATCTTTCCAGTGACCATATTTCGAGCCTATGTTTATATACTCGTCCGAAAGATTTATTCCGCCGCTGTATGCAACTCTGCCGTCCACCACCATTATTTTTCTGTGGTCACGGTTGTTGAGCTGTGATTTTATAAAAAGGAACGGATTGAAAGGCACACATTTTATACCTTTCTCACCAAGCTTCAAAGCGTCTGCAAGAGAATATGTTGCGATACTTCCAAGGTCGTCATACATTATCCTGACGTCAACGCCCTGAGCCGCCTTTCTCGCCATTATATCCACCATAGTGTTAAGAAACTTGCCGTTTTGCAAAATAAAATACTCTGCAAAAATATATTTCTCCGCCTTTTCAAGCTCCTTGCACATATCAGCGAACATTTCCTCCCCAACGGAAAAATACTCTGCACTGTCAAGCTTCACCATAGGAAAGCCCGTTGCGTCGCTTATTCTTTTCACCGATTGAGCAAGTCTTTTGTCCTCACGCCTAAGCTCCCCTATGCACTTTTCTCCGTCAGGAAGCTCATAGTCCATGTGAAGCCTTGCCTTTGTGATATTCTTTTCAAGCTTTTTTGCAGTATTGTTATTGCCGAAAATTATATACATAACTGCGCCAAGCACAGGAAAAGTAAGTATCACAATAAGCCAAAGGGTCTTGTAGCTGCTCTCCTCACGCTTTGTGTTGATATAAAGCACAAACAGAAATGACAGCACAGTAAGCACGATACTGAGAAGCCCTGCCGCCTTGCTGAGCCATTTAAGTATGAGAAGATACCACAGAAACTGCATCGCCACAGGAACTATCACCGCCACCACTCTGCCTGCTATTTTCTTTACATTGTTCCACGTCAACTCCGTTTCGCTCCTTTCATTTATCATCTTAGGGCAACAAAACACTATCATTATGCGATGTTACCATTATTATAACAATTTTTTTAACATAAGTCAATGCCATTGATTTTAACTGCAAAAAGTGTTATATTAAATATAACGAGTCCTGCGGATAGCTTTGTCAGCAGGCGGGCGAACGATTCGCACCCACGAAAACAATTTAATTGGAGGTAACAAAATGTGTACTGCGGCAACTTATAAAACTAACGATTTTTATTTTGGAAGAACTCTTGACTATGAAAGCTCCTACGGCGAGGAAATAGTCATAATGCCAAGAAACTTTCCCCTTAACTTTGTTAATATGGGCAGGATAGCTACCCATTATGCGGTAATAGGCACAGCTCATGTCGCTCAGGATTATCCTCTTTTCTATGACGCCGCCAATGAAAAGGGTCTTGCCATGGCAGGTCTTAACTTTGTTGGCAACGCCTTTTACCGTGATGATATAGACGGCAAAGACAACGTTGCACAATTCGAGTTTATCCCGTGGATACTCTGTCAGTGTGCAAACGTGACAGAAGCAAGGACGCTTATAGAAAAGATAAACATAACCAAAACTCAGTTCAGCCCACAAATGCCGTCAGGTCAGCTCCATTGGATAATAGCCGACAAGAACGATTGTATCGTAGTGGAATCTGTAAAAGAAGGCATAAAGGTCTATAACAATCCCGTGGGCGTGCTGACAAACAATCCGCCTTTTGATATGCAGATGTTCAGACTAAACGATTTCCGTGGACTTTCCCCTAAACAGCCCGAAAACACTTTTTCAGACAAGCTTGACCTTACTTCCTACAGCCGTGGCATGGGCGCAATGGGACTACCGGGCGACCTGTCCTCGCAGTCAAGATTTATAAGAGCAGCATTTGTGAAAATGAACTCACGTTCCGCCCCTGACGAGCAAAGCAGTGTGAGCCAGTTCTTCCACATTTTAAACTCAGTTGACCAGCAAAGAGGCTGCTGCCAGGTGGCAGAGGGCAAGTATGAGATAACCATTTACACAAGCTGCTGCAATACCCACAAGGGCATTTACTATTACACCACCTACAACGGACATCAGATATCCGCTGTTGATATGCACAAAGAAGACCTTGACTCCGCCAAGCTTATTGCCTACCCTATGATAACGGGCGAGATAATAAACTTTCAGAACTAGCAAACGCTCCGTACAAAATCTGTACGGAGCGTTTTTATTACTCAAATCTGAAATATTCAAAGTCAAAGTTGCTTCCCGGCAAGAACGCAAATGAAACCTTCTGTTTGCCGCTGATACCTGAGATATCAAAGATCTTCTGGGCATAATTTTCGCTGTCATCTGTCCTGAACTCGCAGAGTATGCGGTTTTCGCCCTCGCTGCCGTTCAAAATAAGATGTATGCTGTTGAGGGCAAGCGGTGACTTTCCGCTTATAACGAGCCTGCTCGGCTGTTTTTCAGAGAAATCGAACTCACCGAAATCAAGCATAACGTTGTTGCCTATCTCGGTCACACACTTTTCGCCCTTTGTGAACTTGTCACCATAAATGTTGTCAGCCTCAGCCGCATTATTCACCGCAAATTCACGGCTCACCTTTTCAAAGTTGAAACCGCCCACTTGGAAGCCGTCCTCAGTAAGAATACAAAGGGTCTCAATACCCTTGAGCTTTCTTGAAAGCTTGAAAGTTTCAGGCTTGAAGATCATCCACTCAGGCTCTTTGTGATAACAAAACGTGCCAAGAAGCTTTCCGCCCTCTTCAGGTATGCCGTCATAGAAGCTTATCTTAACAGGGTCAAGAGTGTTCGCCCATATCTGCACCGTAACAGTGTCAGAGCCTGCACTGCCGAAGTCAAGATTATCATATGCCGCCCATGATGTTACCTTGCCCATTGCAAAGCCTACACCCTTTTTCATGCCGCTTGAAACGTTGTCGCTCGCCCTTGTGAATAGTCCGCCGATAACAAACTGATATGGGTCGGTAAGTGCGTTTCCAAGACCCTCAGCAGTGAATTTGAGCATAGAAATGATGTGATAACGCTCAGTGCCGTTTTTGCACATTGCACGAAGCCAGAAGCTTCCGTCACCCTTTGCTTTCACCTTAATGCTGTCTGCTGTTACCTCGCACTCTGCAAGATTAGATGTTATGCCCTTTTCATTTGTTACCCTGAACTCTATATCCTCAGCATAATCCGAATTGGCAGGGAGTGCCTTATATCTCACTGTTATCTCAGGGTTATCCTTGTCAAGAGTAAGAGTATCAGTATAAAGTTCTATCTTTCTCACCGGTATCTCGTCTGTTCTTCCACACTCAGTAGGAGCAAAGCCCACGTTTTCAAGCGATGATGTACCGCTGTCATATTCTGCCTTAACAGCCTCAAGGGTCACAACACAGTCAGGCAGACCCTTTGATGTAAGCGTTACCTTTATCTCCCCCGTCTTATCAGTCGAACCAATAACAGCAAGCATTTTTCCTGAGAAAAGTCTGCGTGATGTGCCTTTATACTGGTCATAGTCAGTGCTGTCGCCGTTGTCAAGACCCATAAGCCTTGCCGCACCCTCAACGCTTACATTCACACGATTGTTGGCATTTGCGCAGAAAGTGCCGTCCTTGTCAAATGCAGATATCTCAATATAAACAAGGTCAGAGCCGTCTGCAAGTATCTCTGTCTTGTCAGGAACAGCTTCTATCCTAACAGCGTCTCCGAATGAACGCTGGATATCCTCTGCGATGATTTTTCCATTCTCGTCATATGCAACAGCTTTAAGCTCGCCCTTTTCATATGGTATGATATAGTTCGCTGTCAGCTCCTTGCCATGCTTGTGGTCGATATCATATGCACCCATTGAAACGCCGTCCTTGAAAAGCTCAACTCTCGGAGCATTTGAGCAAACTCTCACGTCACAAGGAAGTCCGTCGCTGAAATCCCAGTATGGGAAAATATGCACGAATGGCTCAGCCTTATAGTCTGTCCACTCTGCACGGAAAACATATGCGCTGTCCTTTGCAAAGCCTGCTGTGTCGAACTGACCGAAGTATGAGTTTTTCGTGCTGTATGGAGTAGGCTCGCCTATGTAGTCAAAGCCTGTCCAAATGAACTGACCTGCACAGTATTCAGCGTCACGGTCAGGGATAATGCAAGCCTCAGTGTTCTTTGCACCCCAGCCTGTGCAGCTGTTGCCCAAAGATGAACACTGCTCGTCATCGTCAGTTAGCAAGGTTTCAGACAGCGGGAAATGATAAATTCCACGACTCTGAACAACAGAAGCCGTTTCGCTTCCGTATATCATCCAATCAGGGTGAGCGGCGTGGTGTTCCTCATAAAGTCTTTCACCGTAGTTATAGCCTGCAAGCTTGAGAATATCAGCGCATTTCTGACCGTTCTCCCACTGCATATAGTTAGAGCCGAATGTGACATAGCCGTTGCCATCAGGGTCATGGAGCCTAACGAGCCTTTTGAGCCAAGCCGTTACCTCCTGACCTCTCTCGTCAGCGTGAGTGTCAAAAATCTCATTTCCCACACTCCAGCCTATGATAGAAGGGTGGTTTCTGTCACGGCGCACCCATGAAGCAACGTCCTTTTCTACCCACTCATCAAAAAATCTAGCATAGTCATAGTCAGTCTTTGACCTCTCCCACATATCAAAGCCCTCAGAGAGAATGAGCATACCTGTTTCGTCAGCGATGTCCATAAACTCCTCCGCAGGCATATTGTGAGAGGTTCTGATAGCGTTGATTCCCATTTTGCGTAGCTTTTTAAATCTTCTCCTTATAGCCGCAGGATTGGAAACTGCCCCAAGACAGCCGTTGTCATGGTGTTCGCATGAGCCGTGGAGCTTAACGTGTCTGCCATTGAGATAAAAACCGCTGTCGCACTTGAATTTGATAGTCCTGAAGCCGAATTTCTGACTTACACGCTGTACACAGCTGCCGTCCACAAGAATTTCAGACACCATAGTGTAAAGCACAGGCGAGGTGATATCCCAAAGCTCAGGGTCTTTCACTGTCATGGTCTGAGCGGTGAGAGAATAGCTCACGCCTTTCACACGCACCGCCTCAGGTATGCAGGAAATATCCGCCCCACAAGCGTCAGACTCATAGCTTGCTACCTTTTTGTCGTTCTTGTCAAAAATAGTGTTCCTGATGCGTATGCCACCAAGAGGAGTACCCACAGGACGAAGCATCTCAGCCTTCACAGTCACCTGCCAGCCGTCCTCCTGCTTTGACGTGGTGATATAAATGCCGTCATTGCCGAAACGTATCTCAGGGCTTTCGCAAAGCCAAACCTTTCTGAAAATGCCCGCTCCTGAATACCACCTTGAGTTTGGCGAGTGGTGATCCACACGGACAGTAATAATGTTCTCTCCGTCCTTAACAAGGTCGGTGATATCGAACATAAATGCCGAGTAGCCGTATTTCCACTCCCCTGCCAAAGTGCCGTTCACATACACCTTGCTGTCCATGTAAACTCCGTCAAAGCGGATAAAAGTGCGTATGCCCTCTTTCTTTTGGTAAGAGAAATTCTTTCTGTACCAGCCTGTAGAAGTTTCATATAGGTCATTTGTATTATAAATAAGCCAATCATGAGGAATGTCCACAGGCTTAAATGCAAAGTCCTCTGAGTAGTCAGAGCCGAAAGCCGCCTTGTAAAATTCCCAATCATTGCAAAAAAGCTTTCTGTTTGAGTATGTTTCGCAGATATCCATAAAAACTCCTTTATATTTTACTTATCTGAATATGAAAATTTGCGTTTATCAAAGGCTTTTCAAGCTGATATTTCTCTGCAAGCCTTGGCCCGCAGGAGTTAGAACCGACCCCTGCCATTGCATAGTCAACGCAGATAACATTGCTCTCGCACCTTTCAAGCTCATAGTTATGCGCCTTTGCCGCAAGCTCCTCCTGCGTGAACTGCGAAGCGTTGAATGAAAAATCCTTGTCAGCGGTAAACTTCACCTCAGTGTCCACACCGCTCACAGTGAGATATCTGCACCCATAGTGCGATGAATTTTCCTGCGGTCTTATATAATCCTCGTGCATATCCCCTATATCAGCCGCAAATCTGCCCACATAGCAAGCCTGACGCTTGTCGATGTAGCTTTCTGTAGGACCATATCCGAAATATTCCGCCCTTGAAAAATCTTTTGGCATGAAAAGCCTTATGCCGAACCTTGGAAGCATATCTATCTTATTTGAAAACTCCGCTTCGCATTTTATGTCAAGCCCACTGCCGTCAATAACATAAACAGCTTTCAGCCTGCAAAACGGCTGTTGTATGGACCAGCCAAAAGACTGTGTGACGCTTATCTCCGCTCTGTTCTCGCTCGCTGAAAGCTCACAGCCGTAGCTTTTCACATCAAAGTCATTAAGATGCACCTTGTACCAATTGTACTTCATGACATCATTATCCGTAGGCGCACGGAAGAAGTTATACTGCAAAGGTCTGTCAAGAAGCTCTCTGCCACCGAATTTCACAGAAACAAACGCCGACTTACGCTTGTCAAAGCGGTAAACAACATCTCCCACTGTCACAGTGATACAAAGTGGAGTTTCCTCCGCCTTTACCTTAGCTTTCGCCTTTTCCACAACCGCTTTCCTGCCATCAGCTATTTTCAGTTGGTCAAAGCACACCTCATAGCCATTTTCACAATAGTCAGTGTCCTCCTTTGCAGTGAAAATAAACCTTATGAATGTTTCATTTTCATACTCCGCTGTATCATTGGGAACATTCACCACAGTGCTTCCCATAGGCTCGATGTCAAAATCCACTCTGCCGATATGTATAATACCGTTTTTGTCCGTTATCTCATAGCGACAATCGAGAATATCCCCGGCGTTCACAAACTCCAGCGTGCTTGAAAAAACAAAGCTTCCCTCGCTTTCCCCTTTTGTTACTCGCACAGGTCTGTATACCTGCTTTACCTCAAGCAGTCCCGTGTGTGGCGTTCTGTCAGGATAAACAAGACCGTCCATGCAGAAATTGCTGTCATTGTGTCTTTCTCCGAAATCACCGCCATAGCCGTATTTTATCTTACCCTCAGCCGTCTTACCAAGCGGTACAGAATGGTCGCACCACTCCCACACAAAGCCACCGCAGAAACGCTCATTGGAATAGAACACATTGTGATAATCCTCCAGATCTCCCGGACCATTTCCCATGGCGTGGCAGTATTCACACTGCACAAGAGGTCTGTTTTCCTCAGGCTTTTCAAGATAGCCTTTCAGCCCGTTTAGATCCCAATACATACCTGAAACTACGTCAAGCACGCTGTCGGAAGTTCCGTCAAGGCAGTGTGTGCTTTCATAATGCACAAGCCTTGTATCATCAAGCCTCTTTATAAGCTCAGCTTCATCGAGCATATTTTTGCCATATCCGCTCTCGTTGCCCAATGACCAGAACACCACACAAGGGCGGTTTATATCACGCTTTACAAGACATTCCCCACGATCTTTTATGGCATTGCCAAACCTCTCATCGCAGGCAAGCATTGCAATGCCGTTATAATCGGAATAGTCCCACTTGTAATCATAATAGACCTCCACACAGCCATGTGACTCCAGATCCGCTTCATCAATAACATAAAGCCCCAGTCTGTCGCAAAGCTGATAAAACACTGGGGAGTTAGGATAATGCGACGTTCTCACAGCGTTTATGTTGTGCTTTTTCATAAGCACAAGGTCAGCTTTCATCTGCTCATAAGAAGCATAATATCCCGTGTCAGGATAGCTGTCATGACGATTTACACCCTTGAACTTCACCGCCCTGCCGTTTATCTTAACAACGCCATTATCCACCTTTACATCTCTGAAGCCAACCTCCTCGCCGATAACCTCGTCGCCTGCATTGATAGTAAGCCTGTAAAGATAAGGTGTTTCAGCACTCCAAAGCTTGACGTTTTCTAACTTTATCTCAGCCCTCTCACCGTCATAAGCCGAAAACTGAGCCATTGTAACACCATCATCATCGCAAAGCCTTGCAGAAACATCACAGCCGAAAGCCGTAAAGCTAAGCTTTGCAGAGCCATTTTCACCGAGAACAGTTTTCACGATATAATTTTCAAGACGCATTTTCGGTCTTGACAGCACATAAACATCTCTGAAAATTCCCGAAAGCCTTATCTTATCCTGATCTTCAAGATAAGTTCCGTCGCACCATTTCAGCACAGCGGCAGTAATGATATTCCTGCCCTCAGCAAGATATGGTGTAATATCAAACTCAGCCGTAGCGTGAGAAACCTGTGAATATCCCACAAAGCTGTCGTTCACATACAAATAAACACAGCTATCCACGCCCTCGAACACAAGCACCCTGTCCATGCCGTCATGTGAGTAGCAATACTCACGCTGATAAACTCCCACAGGTATATCGTCAGGCACAAAAGGCGGGTCGAATGGTATTGGATAGCACACGTTCGTATACTGCGGCTTGTCATAGCCGTAAAGCTGCCAGTTTGACGGCACTGGGATAGTGTTCTCAAACTTTTCATGAATAAAATCGTCCTCAAGGTCTATTATGCTGTCATAATAGCGAAAACCCCAGTTGCCGTTTAAAAGCTCCATTCGCTGAGAATTTTTACGATCCTCAAAAGGATCCTGCCCCTTTGCAAACGGCACAAAATAGCAGTGCTTATCAAGCGTGCCAATGTGCAGCGCCTGAGTATCCTCATGATATATCATTTTCGATCTTGGCGAATTTTCCGACGCAAGCTTAAAAATATCCATAGCTGTTCTCCTTTACAAGTTTATAAATTACTGTAATTATTTTATCAGCTATTGACAGGCAAGTCAATGAATGATATTATTAATTTATAACAATATGAATATGGAGTTGATATTTTTGTTCTTTGCCGATTATCCTATCCTGGGAAACGAAAAGTCCCTGCCGCTATATCTGCAAAATATGGGTCAGCAGCACTGTCAGGATCACATTATAAGACCTGAGGGCTACCACTATGACCAGATCCTCTACTGCACCAAAGGCAGCGGCACGCTTATCTTTGAGAATAAAGCCATTCCCATACCACATGATACCGCCATATTCATACCCGCTGAAACGCCCCACGAATACTATCCGGAAGAGGATATATGGGATATCCACTGGATAGTCCCCTGCGGATATGCCGCCAAGGATATCCTTACCCAGTTCGGCCTTACCGAGCTTAAAACCTTTCACCTCAGCGACACAAAAATGCTCGAGCATATTTTCCGCAAAATGCACAATGCTCTGCGAACCGACAGTATTTTCGGCAATTACAAAGCCTCCGGCTATTTGTATGATTTTCTTATGGAGTTTTACCGCCTTATCGCATACAAAGACCCTGCCACGTCAGTATCCTCCGCCCTTATGAAAGCACTGGACTACATAAACTACAACTATTTTTCCCCTATCACAATGGACGAGCTTTGCAGTGTGTCAGGAGTAACTAAACAGCACCTTTGTCTGCTTTTTCGCAAAAAACTCAGTATGCGTCCAATGGAATATATCGCAAAACGTCGTATCCAAGAAGCCAAAGCCCTGCTCACCGGTACAGAAAAAAGCATCGAGCAGGTAGCCGAGGAAACAGGCTTTTGCTCAGAAAGCTATTTCTGCAAGCTTTTCAAAAGATACGAGGGCATGACCCCCTCCGCTTTCCGCCAGATCAAATAACCACAAACAAAAAAAGAGCCGCCCAAAGGCAGCTCAATTATGCAGAAAATTAGCCCTGCTCCTTCATCTTAGCGAAACACTCGCTGCAGTAAACAGGTCTGTCCTCTCTTGGCTTGAAAGGAATAACAGCCTCGCCGCCGCAAGAAGCACAAGTTGCTGTATAAGTCTGTCTTTCAGACTTTGTAGCAGCCTTTCTTGCATCTCTGCAAGCTTTACATCTCTGTGGCTCATTTACGAAACCTTTCTCAGCATAGAACTCCTGCTCTCCTGCTGTGAAAACGAACTCGTTTCCGCACTCCTTACATACTAATGTCTTGTCTTCGTACATGGTTCTTACCTCATTACATAAAATTGTGCCTAGTCGGATTTGCACCGACACCTTTGAATAAACAACGCTCTGCTATTAAGCTATACGGCCATATTCCTATCTCAACAGTGATCTCAATTTCCGTCTGACTCTCTGCATTGCATTGTCTACCGCCTTTTCCGACGTGCCCAAGCCTAATGCTATCTGATTGTATGACATTCCTCTCAAAAACGATTGAAATACCTGCCACTCCTGCTCCGAAAGTGCAGAAGTGATCTTATCATAAAGCTCATTCAGCTCCTCACGCTCCACTACGACCTCCTCAGGTACAGTGCCACCGCCGCCAAGAATAGCCTCAAGGTCAGCTTCCTCGCCGCCTGAAAGAAGTGCATTTCTGTGAACAGACGAAATGATCTTATTTTTTATACATTTTGTAGCGTAAGTTGAAAACTTCGCATTTTTGTCTTCACGATAGGTCCTAACCGCACCCAGAAGCCCCATAAGCCCCTCTTGGACAAGATCCTCGTGAACCTCGGCGCCATATTTTTTTGCCAGAAACTCCACCGTACAGATATATCTCGCAATAAGCTCACCGATAGCCGTTTTGTCACTCTGTGCATTTAGCACAAGCTGCTCATCTGAAAGCTTTTTCTGCTGATCCTGCCGATCGCCTCTCAAAAAATACCGCCCACCTAATCATAGAAATTACCGCAAGACGTGCTTCTATTGCCTGCGTAATGTTATGATACCATTTTAGACCATAAAAGTCAAGAGAATTGACGAAATCCGCCGTCCCTGTGAAAATATTTGTAACATACCACAGTTTTAAGAATGTATTCTTGTGATTTTCAACAAACAAAAAGTCAGCCGTGTCGAAATACACGGCTGACCGCAATTTACGCAACTTTGATGTTATACACGGCAGTATTTTGCTCTGCCATCGCTGAAAATATCCCCTCCGTGGCAATCGTCAGCCACAACAAGAGGAAAATCCTCAACGTAAAGTTTTTTCACAGATTCACAGCCCAGCTCCTCAAAAGCCACTACCTCACAAGACTTTATGCAGTTGCAGGCAAGTGCGCCCGCACCGCCTATAGCACAGAGATAGACCGCACCATTTCTTATCACGGCGTCCCTAACCTCTTGTGATCTCTCGCCCTTGCCGATCATTCCGCCCAATCCAAGATCAAGCAGCCTCGGTGCAAACCTGTCCATTCTTCCCGAAGTGGTCGGTCCGCATGAACCGATAGGCTTTCCCTCAGGTGCAGGAGTAGGTCCGGCATAGTAGATAACAGCGTCTTTCAAAGGGATAGGAAGCTCCTTTCCCTCGTCAAGCAAAGCATTGAATCTTTTATGTGCAGCGTCCCTTGCAGTGTACACAACGCCCGAAAGCAATATCTTGTCACCGCATTTAAGCTCTCCGCTCACCGCTTTAAGCTCCTCGGAACGCACCTTTCTTATTTCAGACATGACAAACTGTTATTCAGCGTCATCATCGCTTACAAGAGAAAGACCATCGTCAATAAGATCTCTTGCAGTGTTTACAGCACCGATACTATTGCCATACAGATCGTTAAGTGATGTAACGAGCTGCTGAACAGTTTCGCTCAGACTTGTGAACTGTGTCTTAACAGACTCTCTCAGATCAGCAGACTGCGCTCTGATGTTCTTAGCTTCGTTCTTAGCGTCGCTTACTACCTTTGCAGCCTCAGCATTTGCCTTTGATGTTACGTCAGCGGCTTCTGCGTTAGCCTTAGATGTAACAGCCTCAGCTTCAGCGTTAGCCTTAGAAGTTACCTCGGCAGCCTGCTTGTTAGCTGCGCTTGTAACAGCTTCAGCCTCCTGCTTAGCAGCAGCCGTCATTGCAGCAGCGCTTGACTTAGCTGTCTGAAGTGTAGTATCAGCCTCTGTCTGGGCATTTGTAACAAGCTTCTGTGCCTGTGCGTTTGCGTCAGCAAGAACCTGATCCTGAAGCTGCTTAGCTTCATCTTCCATCTGCTTAGCTGCCTTCTTAGCTTCCTGAACGACCTTATTAGCTGTGTTCTGAGCTTCCATGAACACGCTTCCAAGATCGAATGCAGGAGTAGCTGTGCCGGCATTAGCCTCAGCAGTTTCGAGCTTCTCTTTAAGATCCTCGATCTCCTGCTTCTGCTTTTCAAGCTCAGCGTCCTTTTCAGTTACCTGCTGCTCATAGTCAGCGATACGAACCTTCATTGTATCAGTATTAGCCATAAGCTCGGCTATCTTGTTTTTAGCCTCTTCTACCTTTTTCTCAAGTTCCTTCTTGCCCTCGAAGTCCTGCTTCTGAGCGCCGCCCTGCTTCTCAAGACGTTCGATAGTTTCGTTCTGGTCATTGACCTGAGCCTCAAGAGTATAAATTTTAGAAGTAAGGTCGTCTACATAAGCAAGAACGTCCTGCTTATCAAATCCGCCGACTCTAACCGTTCTTAAATAACCATTACTAGCCATTTCAATCCCTCCACATTAGTGATTATCTCTATTATACAATAAACCACGTTATTTTTCAACTGATTTAAGCCGTTTTCAAAAATTTCATTATTCCATACAAAATAGCAACTGAAATTTATACAAAATGTCTTAAAATCATATTTATCACAGAATAATTATATCAAATTTTCCGTAAGATTTCAAGTGCTTTTGCGAAAAATTTTCAATATCATGATAACTTTCTGAGAATACGAAAATCTCTTTAACTATGTAAACGTTTTCCGATTTTGATTCAAACAAGGCGGACAGCGTAAACGCCGATCCGCCTTTAAAAGCATTACTACTTGTTCTTGAAGATATTGAAGATATCGTCGTAATAATTTGGATTATCAGCAGCCTTAACGCCAGCCTTGTGCATCGCTTCAGCGTCAGCCTTTGCGTCGTCAGCCTTCTGAGTAAAATTTGCAGTATATGTTGTCGCAGCCTTTGGTGCAGCAGCCTCAGGAACGTCATCTCTGTCAACAAAGTCAGCAGCGATAACAGTAACGTCCATAGCGTCCTTGGTATCAGGATTTGTACCGTTACCAAAAATGATCTCAACGTTATCGTCAGCAGCGTCTGCTATAGCAGCAGTAAGCTCGTCCATATCACTGATAAGGAGATCCTCGCTCATTGTAACGTTTACGATAAGTCTTCTTGCACCCTTGATAGAAGTTTCAAGAAGGTCAGAAGAAATGACCTGATTGATGATATCCTGTACCTTATCCTTGCCCTCGCCGTGACCGATAGCAATATGCGCTCTGCCTGCACCCTTAAGAATAGTAGTAACGTCAGCGAAGTCAACGTTGATCTCATCATGTCTTGTAATGATCTCAGCGATAGCGATAACGTCTGTCTTAAGAACTTCATCAGCGATAGCATAAGACTGCTTCATAGTGAGGCGCATCTCGTTTGTGATAAGGTTCTGGTTAGGGATAACGATAAGAGCGTCAACGTGCTTGATAAGAGCCTCGATACCCTTTTCTGCTCTCTCCATCTTCTTTGCTCCCTCAAATTTGAAAGGCTTTGTAACAACTGCAATAGTGAGCTTGTCAAGTGACTGAGCGATCTCAGCAACTACAGGTGCAGCACCGGTACCTGTTCCACCGCCCATACCTGCTGTGATGAATACCATATCAGCGTCCTTGATAGCGTTCTCGATCTCGTCCTTGCTTTCCTGAGCGGAAGCCTCGCCGATCTCAGGCTTTGCACCTGCGCCCAGACCGTGAGTAAGCTTCTCACCTATCTGGATCTGTGTGTGTGCAGCTGACTTATGCAGTGCCTGAATATCAGTATTAACAGCGATATATTCAACATTTCCCTCGATGCCTGCCTGTGCGATACAGTTAAGTGCGTTTCCACCGCCGCCACCGACACCGATTACCTTGATCTTTGCGCCTACGACTGGCTCTTCAACATACTCGTAACCCATAATAGAACTCCTCCTAAAAGCGAATTTTCATACTTCTCCGTATTTTTACATATCAATTTATCAAATCAAAAATAAAATGCAAAAAAGCCTATGTGCCGAATATGCACATAAATAGATACAATAATATATTATCATACTTTTGTCAAAAAGTAAAGAACTTAAATGAAACCATTATAAATTTTTTATTAATTATCAATAAAACGACTGATTTTTCAGTTTCATTTGTGTATACTATACAATTAGTTATCCTGACCCCTACCAATCTGTGTTCGTCTGATCGTCCACATAGCCGTTGTCAGCATATCCATTGTCGGTATACCCCTGATTGCCGCCGTTATCATATTCCCAGTCGGTGTTTCCGTTCTCGTTTGTCCACTGATCTGTGCCTGCATTGTCGGCGTCATTATTGCCGTCCCATGCGTTGGTATCATCGTCGTAGCCTTGGTTATCGTCACCCGTCCAAGCATCACCATTGTTCCATGTGTTGCCGTCATCAATATTAGTATCAGCCGACACCGCACTGCTGCTGTCATCAGGCTTTGCAGAGCTTGTGTCGTCAGGCTTTGACGACTCGTCCTGCGATTTCGGAATAGCCGAAATGCCGCTGTCAGCACCATTGTAAATAAGCGTACCCTCGTAATCGTCAGTAATGCTCTTGTCAATTACCGCCTTAAGATATGTAAGCTTGTATTCCATATCCACTGAGCTTCCAAGCTTTATTTCAAGCCTGCCATCATACATAAGCTTAATATCCGAACGGGTGGTCAGGTCAATAGAGTCTATATTTTTAAATTTCAGGTCATGAAGATCATTCAGAAGTTCTTTAAGGATATCCGCCTTAAATGAATCCTCAGAAGCAAGCTTGTCGCCCTGACTAAGGCTTTTAAGCTCAAAGCCCTTTACAACAGGTATATCCCCTGTCGGAGCAGGATTTTTCGTTTCAAGTATCTTTCCCGAAGCAGACAGCACATAGTATGAATTTTTATACTCGATATCAGCCGCCTTTTCAGCCTCTGTGCAGGTTATAACAAGTGTTGACGGAAATTTCTTTGTGACCTTGACATCATCAAGATACACAAGAGTATCTTTTAAACGCTTTTCAACTATATCCGTATTCGTCCTCACAAGGTTCTGTCCCGTTGAAACGCCCCCCACGCCAAGGATCTGATCCTGCTCGTAAAGGGTAACGCCCTCTATTTTTATCTCCGACACATTAAAAAACAAAAACATACTCAGCACCAGCAGCAGCGCCGCAGCCGCAAAAAATCCGGCAACATACACATTGCGCATATTCACTGTCTGCCGACGTGCCGCAGGCTGCTGTGAGTTCATTCTGTTTTCCTTGTAAGTTCCGTTCATTTTTCTCTTTCCTAACTGCTAATAATTTACACGTTTTATGTTTCCGCCCAGAAGCGTAAAAGCATTTTCAATGCAGTCATAGCCCCTGTCCATAAGCTTTATATTAGTGAGAGATGTTTCTCCCTCTGCCGAAAGCGCCGCCACAGCCAGCGCCGCACCGCCTCTAAGGTCAGGCGCACGGACTTTTGCTCCGTAAAGCTCCTTCACGCCCTCGATAACAGCCACTTTTCCCTCTGTCTTTATATCCGCACCCATTCTCACAAGCTCGTCAACATGGCGGTAGCGGTTTTCAAAAATATTTTCCACCACCACACTGGTGCCTTTTGCCTTAGCAAGTGCCGCCGTGACTATCGCCTGAGCGTCCGTAGGGAATCCCGGGTAAGGCATAGTCCTCACCGTCCGCACAGCTTTTAGCTGTTTAGGCGCTTTTATAAATATCCTGTCCTCATAAAGAAATACCTGACAGCCCATTTGCTCAAATATAGGAATGACCGCACGGATATCCCCTGCCCTTGCTCCAAGCAGACCTATCTCACCGCCTGTTGCCGCCGCCGCGCTCATAAAAGTCGCCGCAACTATCCTGTCGGGCATGACAGAGTATTCACAGCCGTGAAGCTTTTCCACACCGCTTATTGTTATCGTTCCGCCCCCTGCGCCGCTTATCCTTGCACCGCAGCAGTTCAGAAACTCCGCAAGATCGCATATCTCAGGCTCTCTTGCCGCATTGTATATCACCGTGTCACCCTTTGCCAGAACAGCCGCAAGCATGATGTTCTCAGTCGCTCCCACAGAGGGGAACGAAAGGTCTATCCTCGCCCCTCTAAGCCCTCTCGGGCAGGTGCAGCTAAGCACGCCATACTCCTCGTTTATCCTGACGCCCATTTTTCTAAGTGCGCACAGGTGCATATCTATAGGTCTCGGACCAAGCTCACACCCTCCCGGAAATGACAGCCTGCATTCACCTGTTCTTCCAAGAACAGCTCCCAGAAAAACGATAGACGAACGCATCTCTCTCATAAGCTCATCTGGCACAAAGGTCTTTACAGCACCCCTTGCGTCCACAGTAACACAGCCGTCCTCACGGCTGCACCTTGCCCCAAGCACCGACAGAATGCGGCAAGCCGCAAATACGTCCGAAAGTGCAGGACAGTTATGTAGCCTGATCTCTCCGTTTATAAGAACACACCCTGCCAGCAGCGGCAGAGCTGCGTTTTTTGCTCCCTGAACGGTTATCTCTCCGTTCAGCCTGCTTCCTCCCTGAATGATAAGCCGTTGCATAAGCGTCGCTCCTTTTAAGGTTTTGACTTATCTTATGCAGGATCGCCCATATAGGTTAAAGCTATTTGTTGATATATATCTCTGTAGCGTTTGAAACAGGCATAAAAGCAGGCAGACAAGGCAGATAGGAGTCCTTGCCTATCTTCTTTTTCATATCCTTAGTTGAAAGTATCATGCCGGTAACGCAATCGTCAAATGTACTATCGTCCATATCAGTGATATTCACAAGTATCCTTACAGTGACCTCCTTGCTGGAAAACGGAGGAACAGTGTCGCCTATGACCTCACCGTCACTGTTTGTTGTAACGCTGGTCGCATAGCATACCGCGTTGTCATATTCAGAAGAAACATGGCTGATCTCATACTGCGGTATCTTTATCTCAAAAGGAGACGGGTTTTTGATATTGAACACTATATCTGCAAAACGATAGCTTGAACTCAACTCAGAACCAAAAGCTTCTTCGTTGTATACAGAATAATTTGACAGCGCATATGTTTTAAAATCCGTCATACCCATTGTTTTGAACACGTTGTCGTCATATCTCACCACGCTCTTGTCTGCGTCGTTGAAAAACAGCGGTGGGAAGAAGAACACCATAAGCACAAGTATGATGACCACCGTAACGATCACCTTTATCACCTTGCCACGCTTTACATATGCTCCTCTTACCTTTACTCCTTTGCTAAGTCCTGTCGCCGCCTGCGCAGGCATAGCCGCAGCGTCCTCAAGGAAATCGTCCTCTTTGTCGTCCTCTTCCTTGTGCTTGGTAGGGTCATCGTAAGTCTTTGTGGCACGGTCGAACTCCCCTGCCTTGTTGAACTTTTCTCCGTCAAAAATCTCGTCGGCGGTGCGGTTCACTCCGCTGCCCTTGAACTTTTTATCTGACAGCTTTTTTATCTTGTCAACATCAGGCACTTCAATGCTGTCCATTGAAGCCCTCTTGTTATACTGTCTGTAATTCTTATCCATTATTTTATCCCCTTAAATTTTACGTTCCTTATCCCTTAATAAGTGGCTCTAAAGCCTTGAATATCCTGTCCTCAGTATCGGCAACATGAAGCTTTGCAGCGTTTTCCGAGCACTGTCTTAGCTTCTCAGGGTCTTCTATAAGCCCCTTTACAGTATCAATGAAAAGCTTTTCCGTCAGATTCTTTTCCTCGATAACAAAGCCTGCTCCTGCGTTTTGCAATACCATGCCGTTGTAATACTGATGATTTTCAGCCACCATAGGCGACGGGATAAGCACAGAAGCTCTGCCCATTGCTTCAAGCTCCGCCAGCGAAGCCGCTCCGCACCTTGATATAACAAGGTCAGCCGCAGCCATTGCCACAGGCATATTGATATAATCCTTTATGATACGTCTGCTGTTGTTGATATTTATGCCCATAGCCCTGAGCTTTTCAGGATAGTCCTTATATCCCTGATAAGTGCCGTAGGAATGTATATGACACACCTTAACATCATTGTCCTGATACCATTTGAGCAGCTTTGCGATATTCTCATTAAGCACTCTCGCACCCAGACTTCCGCCTGTTGAAAGCACACATATTTCATTTTCATCAAAGCCAAGCTGTTTTTTAGCCTCCGACTTTGACATGGTGTTGAAAGCCCCCCTTACAGGCAGACCTGTCACCACCGTCTTAGCATTTTCGGGCATATACTTTTCTGCCTCTTTTACAGTGAGCATAACAACGTCTGCAGACTTTGCAAGTATCTTGTTTGTCACGCCCGGAAAAGCGTTCTGCTCGTGAATAGCCGTCTTTATGCCCATTTTAGCAGCTTTTCTGACTATTGGCCCTGAAACATAGCCTCCGGTTCCTATAACAAGATCAGGTCTTGCTTCCTTTATTATCTTCTTTGCAGTGCTTCCTGACTTTACAAGACACTCTGCCGCATGGATATTTCTTTTGAGATTTACCCAGTTAGGCTTTCTCTGAAAGCCCTCTATCTTTATAGGATAGAACTTATATCCTGCCGCAGGCACGAGCCTAGCTTCAAGCTTTTCAGGATTTCCCGCAAAGCTTATCTCAGCGTCAGGATAATGTTTTTTTATTATTTCCGCAATGGCAAGAGCAGGATTTACATGACCTGCCGTACCGCCGCCTGCAAGTAAAACTCTGAGCATAGAACTAATACCTCTTTACTTTTTTTTGATGCACTGACGTGAAACGTTGAGCATGATACCCATTTCTGCAAGCTGTATCATCAGTGCAGTACCGCCGTAGCTGAAAAACGGCAGTGAAATACCCGTGTTAGGGAAAGCGTTGCAGGCTACCATAATGTTGAAAAGTGCCTGCGAGCCTATCTGTATTGTTATACCAGCCGCAAGAAGCATACCAAAACGATCCTTGCTTCTTGAAGCGATCATGAAGCCCTCGATTATAAAAAGCACAAACAGCAGTACCACTACCATTGCACCCACGAAGCCAAGCTCCTCGCAGATAATAGCGAAAACGAAGTCGTTTTGTGACTCAGGGAGATAGTATTTTTGCCTTGACTCGCCAAAGCCCAGTCCGAACCAGCCGCCCGAGCCTATAGACAATAGAGATTCATAGGTTTGGAAGGTCTTTCCGCTAGGGTCGGATTCAGGATTTTTCCAGCTCTGTATACGATCTGAAATATAAGAAAAGCCTGAGCCTGACGCCATTTTATATATCAGCAGCAGCACCCCGAAAACAGCACACACACCGATAAATTTCCAGAAGGTCTTTTTTGGCATACCACTTATGAACATCATAGACACTCCCATGATACCCACCAGCATAACAGCCGACATATGCCTCTGAAAAATAAGCACCAGCGCCACCGCGCCCATTATCACAGTAAACGGTATAATACAGAATTTCCAATCCTTGAACTTAGGATAATTTACCGACATTATGTATGCGAAAATAATAATGAACGTTACCTTCAGAAGCTCCGACGGCTGAAAGCTGATCGGACCTATTTGTATCCAACGCTTTGCACCGGCAACGTCTATTCCGAAAAGAGCTGTATAAAACGTAAGAAGATATGTGGCGATAAACGCAATATATGCTATCTTAGTGTTCTGAAAGAAGTGATAGTCAAGATAGCTCGTGGCAAACATCAGAAGAAGACCAAGTCCGGCAGACTTGAGCTGGCTCACCAGATAATAATATCCATCGTTATATTCACTCAGACCCCACGCATAGCTTGCAGAAAACATCATCAGAAGTCCGAATACAAGCAATACCATTACAAGAATGAAAAACGGCTTGTCTATCTCCGTAAGTATAAATCTGAATCTATGTTTTCTTTTTGCCTGTGCCACAGGTTGTTTAAGAGGAACGTGACTATTATACACTATGCTTCCGTCACGCTCACGTCTAGGACCTCTTATAGCCAAACAAACAACCTCCCAACAAAATCTCTATATGAAAAACTTTCCCGAATATATCAAAAATGCTATCGCCGCCGCAGCCCCTGCCACAGACATCACAGCGAATATCCCGATCACGGTGTGATCCCCATGACCCTTTTTCTGCAAATGCTCATGAAGCGTATAGCCCCTCATAAGCAGCTTTTTTCTTGCCTTAAACACGATATACTGCAAAAGCCCGCAAGCTCCGTCAACGACCACCGCCGCACCTGCCAGCAGGAAAACGAAATATTCTCCCGAAAGCAGCACCGCCATAGTCATAAGACCACCAATCGCCAGCGCACCCGACTCGCCCAAATAAAGCTTCGCAGGACTGCACCCCCAAAAGAGAAAGCCTCCTGCCGCACCCATTGTGCAAACAGCAAAAAGCTGAGCGGCGTCAGAGCCTGCCCCTGCCGCAAGACCGCTTGACAATCCTGCCGAAAATATCAAAGCCGTTACAGCACACAGCCCGTCAGCACCCGTGTCGGTCTTACCGCCTGCGCAATCGTGTATCTTCACCATGTTTATCCCCACTGTCATAAACAGCGGAAAAAGCGGATAAAAAAGCCCGCCGAACTGCACATAGCCCAAGTGAAAAGGCATAAGCACAGCCGTCTGCACTCCTCCACAGTATCTAAGCCCCACGCATACTCCAAGACATATAAGATACTCCATACATATCTTGTAAAAAGGCTTCATGCCTATGCCAAGCTTTTTCTCCTTAACATAGTCCTCCGAAAGCCCGATAGCCGTGAGCATCAAAACTCCGCCCAGAGCGATAAACACACGCCTTGAAAACTCTCCGTTCTCAAAACTCAGCACCGTCTGCGAGCCATAAAATATAACTCCCGTAACAATGCCGAATATAACGCAGAGCATTATGACAACTCCGCCGAATTTTGGCTCAGAGCCGTCCTTTGCGAACCTGTCGCCTATATAAAAATCGAATTTGCCTGTTTTTATCCTGCGGAAATATGGTATGAACACTCTGCCGAGAACATATCCCAGCACCATTTCACACCCCAGTATCACCGCCTGCACGCTCCAACTCATTTTGTCAGCGCATTGAACACTTCTTCAAGCTTCATTCCTCTGCTTCCCTTGAAAAGCACAGCGTCGCCCTTTGCAACTACCTCTTTCAAAGCCGACGCAAGGTCATCTCTGCTTTCAAAGTGCCTGCAATTTTCCTTTGCAAAGCCCTTTTTCTCAGCACCCTCTATATAACACTTTGAGTCCTCGCCAAAGCAGTAAAGCAGGTCAGCCTTTGAAGCCGCAACATACTCTCCCACATTTTTGTGATAGGTCTTTGAGTTCTTGCCAAGCTCCAGCATATCTCCAAGCACGCAAATACGCTTGCCCTCCGCCTGTGCCTGTGAAAGCACCGAAAGGCTCGCTTTCATCGAGTCAGGCGCAGCGTTGTAGCAGTCAACTATATATGTAACTCCGTCAATGACGGTAACATTCTGTCTTAAACCCTCCGGTTTGAACTGAGCAATGCCCTTTACAATATCCTCAGGAGGAATATCAAGCGCAAGACCCACGCAGAACGCCGCAAGAGCGTTCTTTACATTATGCTCGCCCAGGCAGTTTATCTGGGCGGCTATCTTTCCGCCCTCATAGTTTATAGTAAATGTTATGCTGTTGTCAACAGTCTTAACACCGCTTGCATAAACATCGCAGTCCTTCTTTGATACAGAATAGTAATAAACCTTTCTGTCAGAATGTAACTGCACCCCTGCAAGCAATTTATCATCACGGCAAAGTATCAGCGGAGCGTCATAAGCCGCACCGTCAAGTATCTCAAGCTTCGCCTTGAGAATGTTTTCCTGCGTGCCGAGATTTTCAATATGTGAAATGCCGATGTTTGTTATAACAGCCACGTCAGGCTGACATGACATTGACATTCTCGATATCTCCCCCTGATGTGACATACCCATTTCGATAACAGCCGCCTCATAACTGCTGTCAAGACCGAAAAGCGTCTGCGGCATACCTATCTCATTGTTGTGGTTGCCCTGAGTTTTCAGCGTCTTGTATTTCTGCGCCACAACAAGGGCTATCATATCCTTAGTGGTGGTCTTTCCCACGCTTCCTGTTACGCCAACTACCTTAACATCGAATTTAGACCTGTAGTATCCTGCAATATCAAGCAATGCCCTTGCAGTGGAGTCAACTATCATACATCTTGCACCCTCCACAGGTCTTTCCGTGACAACAGCCTCCGCACCAAGCTCCATAGCCTTTGCGGCAAAGTTGTGTCCGTCAAAATTCTCACCCTTTAGTGCAATAAAAAGCGAGCCTGGCTTTATTGTTCTCGTATCGGTGGAGATATCGGAAATTTCAACGTCAGCAGGATAGCCGTAGCTTCCGTGAACCGCCGATATTATCTCCTGTAAGCCTAATTTTTCCATTTTAATTCTTATCCGCCAATTTCTCGGCAGTATCTCCTTTCCCTTTTCTTATAAATATATATCTATTTTCATTCATCGCCGAAACGATGCAAACGGGACATCGTATTTCTGCAAAGCAGAAATTGCGCTGCTCCACTATATAACAAATATGTTATTTTCTATCTCTTATCTGCCCTCAGCTTCAAGCTCTTTAAGAGCGTCCGCAACGACTTCTCTCTCGTCAAAATGTATCTTCACACCACCTGCAAGTATCTGATAATCCTCATGACCCTTGCCGGCAAGTACGATTATATCGTCCTTTTCCGCATGATGTATAGCCCAGTGGATAGCCTCACGCCTGTCAACGATAGTTATGTAAGGAGTCGTCTTGCCCTCCAGACCAACCAGAACATCGTTTATGATATCCTGCGGATCTTCATTCCTCGGGTTGTCGGAAGTGACGATAAGAAAATCAGCATTGTCCGCCGCAGCCGAAGCCATAAGGCTTCTCTTAGAAGCGTCCCTGTTTCCACCGCAGCCGAAAAGGCATTTTACCTTTCCGCTTGCACTGTTCTTTATAGCCGAAAGCACGTTCACAAGTGCGTCAGGAGTGTGAGCATAGTCGCATATAACAGTGAAATCTCTGCCTGTTGGAACTATCTCCGCTCTTCCTCTTACGCCCTGCATAGTACCCAAAGCTCTGATAGTCTTGTCAACGTCAAATCCAAGGGTCTCACAGCAGGCTATAACAGCCAGTGAGTTTGAAACGTTGAAAAGTCCGGGCATATTGAATGAAACATTGTGCTTTATCTTTCCGTCAGTGAAAACATACTTCACACCGCTTGCTGAAAGCAGTATATCCTCTGCTCTGAAATCAGCCTTTGTACAGCATGAATAAGTTTTCGCAGGACAGCTTATCTCTTTGAGATACCTTCTGCCGTATTCATCGTCAATGTTGATGATAGCGTTGTCAGATATAGTGAAAAGTATCTTCTTAGCCTGATAGTAATTTTCCATCGTACCGTGAACGTCAAGATGATCCTGCGTAAGATTGGTAAAAACGCCTACCTTATAATGACAGCCTGAAAGTCTTTTCTGCTCCAAGCCCTGCGAGGAAGCTTCCATAACAACATAGTCGCACTTCTCGTCAGCCATTTTTCTGAAAAGCTCATAAAGGTCATAAGGCTCAGGAGTCGTTCTTGCAGTAGGATAAACGTCGTCGCCTATCTCGTTCTGACAAGTGCCGATAAGACCAACCTTACAGCCGAATGAAGAAAGCACCTTCTTTATAACAGTTGTGATAGTCGTCTTTCCGTTAGTGCCTGTTACACCGATAAGAGTAAGCTCCTTTTCAGGGTGACCGAAAAATGCCGCACACAGCAGAGGGAAAGCCTCTCTTGTGTTCTCCACGATTATCTGGCAGTCAAGCCCCAGATCTCTTTCGCAGACTACAACTGCACAGCCCTTTTCTATCATGTCCTTAGCAGCGTCATGTCCGTCAAAGGTCTTTCCTTTTATGCACACGAACATCGAGCCTGCCTTGACAGCCTTTCTTGTGTCGCTCGTAACGTCGCTTATCTCCATATCAGGCAGAGAAGTTTTCGCAACGTCCTTTATGATATCATATAGTTTCATAATTATCATTCCTTATCATGGTTTCTTACTGTGAGCCTACCGAGGTCACTGCAAATGTTACCGACACAGCCGTTCCCATTGGAACGCTCTGTCCCGCTCCCACGCTCTGATCGGACTGTGCAACCGCACCTTCCTCCTCATAGCCTGAGCCTTCCGCCGTCAGATTAAGTCCGTACATATCAAGCGTAGCCTTTGCCTGCTCCTTTGTAAGTCCTTTAAGTTCAGGCACCGTAACAGTTTCTTCCTTGGCGTTTGCTTCTGTGTAAAGCACAACCGATCCGCCATGCTCTATCTTTGCGGCAACAGGCGTCTGCTTAACAACAGTGTCGCCCTCGCCCTTGACCTTGACCTCAAGTCCAAGATCTTCAAGTGTCTTTTTGGCTTCCTCAACAGTATAATACTGAACGCTAGGTACTGATACCTGCAAGTCTGCAAGCTCGCTTTCGTCATACTCAGGGAAGATCCCCACATAAGGCAGAACGTCTGAAAGCACGTTCACGCATATAGGTGCTGCCACCTGGCTTCCGTAGAATTTCTCGCCCGTCGGGTGGTCTACCATTACGAGCATTACTATCTCCGGATCGTCAGCAGGAGCAAATGCACAGTATGAAGAAACATAGGTCTGACCCGTGATATCCTCGTCCATTTTCTGAGACGTGCCAGATTTACCGCCTATTCTGTAGCCTTTTATATAGCAGTTTGAACCCGGCTGACCCTCAACAACGCCTTCAAGTATCTCTCTCATAGTAGCGGAGGTGTCCTCAGAAATGACCTGACGTCTTACAACAGTGTCCATTTTCTTTACAATGTTGCCGTTCTCGTCAGTTATACTGTTCACTACCTGCGGTGTAACAAGATAACCGCCGTTTATAGCCGCCGAGTAAGCTGTTATCATCTGTATCGGCGTTACCTTATTTGTCTGACCGAATGAAGATGAAGCAAGCTGAACAGGGCCCATGTTGCTAAGTGGCATACTGATAGAATTTGATTCCGCAGGCAGGTCGATACCTGTCAGCTCGTTGAAACCGAACGCATTGTAATACTGACAGAACTTTTCAGAGCCAAGCTTCATGCCTATCTGAATGAATGCAGGGTTACATGAGTTTAGCATTGCCTGGGCAAAATCCTGCGAACCGTGGTCGGTAAATGACCAGCAGTGGAAAGTCGTGTCCTCCACCTGTATCTGAGTGCCGCAGCCAAAAATATCATTAAGAGTGATAGCCTTTTCTTCCAAAGCCGAAGCACCTGTTATGACCTTGAATACAGAACCCGGATTGTATGTTTCTGAAACCGCCTTGTTCTTCCACTGAAGGGACCATGCGTCAAGCTGTTTCTGCTTGTAATCGTTTGAATCTTCATCAAGCCCCGCAAGCTCCGCCGCCGTCTTTTCATCGGAGATAGCCGCAGGCTCGTTAGGGTCATAAGGATCAGAAGTCGCCATTGCGTATATCTGACCTGTCTTAGGATTCATTATGATACCGCAGGCTCTGTCAGTAGGCTGATTTTCCTTAACTGCCTTTGCAAGCTCTTTTTCAAGGATATACTGAATGTTGGCGTCGATATTCAGATTAAGATCGTCGCCGTCCTGAGCGTCATAGCTCTGCTTGTATCTGTATGGTATCTCAGTTCCGTCGCTTGCCTTTGCAGTGATTATCCTGCCGTCAATGCCGCTGAGATAATCGTCATAGTAAGCTTCAAGACCATATATGCCGTTGCCCTCATAGTCCGTGTGACCAAGCACAACAGAAGCTAGAGTATTCTGTGGATAAAGCCGTCTTGTGGTAGGGTCGCACCTTACGCCGTCAATGCCAAGCTCCGTGAGCTTATCCTCGATAGCCGTGGAAACGGTCTTTTCCACTTCTTTTTTCAGCACGATGTACTGAGTATCCGTCTTAGTGAGTTTTTCTCTCACAGTGTTAGTGTCTATCTCAAGATTGAGTGCCAAAAACTCCACAAGCTCGTCAAGACATTCGTCCCCTGATTTCGTTGCATCAAGTCTTTGCTGATATGTAGCCTTCTTGGACGCATCGTCCTCTTTGGCTATATATCCTTTAAGCTCCTCTATCTTCTTGTCGTTGTCATCAAGCTTTTCTTTGAGCATAAGAGGGTCTGCATAAACAGTATAGACCGTTGCGCTCTGAGAAAGCACCGTTCCGTTTGAATCATAAATAGTGCCTCTTGACGCTGAAACAGCCGTGCTTTTAAGCTGCTGAGCGTTTGCAAGGGACTGCCACCTCTTGCCGTCCTTTATAGACACCGAAAATATGGTCGCAACCGTATATATAAGTATCGCCGCCACAGGCAGGCTCAGCCAAATATTCAGACGTTGTTTCATTCTGGCACTTGGTCTGTCGGTCATAAATATCTCCTCTCAGGACATCACCGCACATACAAAATCTTCAATAATTTAGCACAATACGGCAAATATCATATTTTCACACATACAAATTAATAGAACAAGAAAGCTAAGCACAAATATCTTGTCCCTAACTTTCCCCATAATTATTTTATTCACTAAGCCCCGATATATTCCAGAACAGAGCTGAACCAGTGTTTTATCTTAACGAACACATTGTCGTCCTCGGCCTTTACCACCTTTGCCACCGAGTCTGACTCCACAGTTACATACTCTATCTGAGATTTATCCAGCTTTTTAAGTCCCAGCTCATTCTCAGCATATTCCTCGACCTTTGACATATTGGTCTTCTGAGCAAGCTCTGACTGTAAGCTTACATTCTCTCCCTGAAGCTGAGCAAGCTGTTCCTCCTGTCTGGTCTGCTCCGAACATAAGCTTGATATTTCGACTCTGCCGTATATCATCGTTCCAAGAACAACAGCCACCAGCAGACAAATGCCTATCACAGCTACTACCGATACGGTTTTCTGCTTTAGTGCAGGGTTTTTCTTATATTTTATGGCTCTCTGAGCCTCCGCCTCCTGAGCGTTGTCATAGGCACTGTAATCAAATGCCAAGTTATGTACCTTTGCCATTGCGGTAAAACACCTCTCACGATCCACGGGCAAGCCCGTTATTTACACATTCCCAATTTCACACAAATTTCACTCAGTCCTTGATCTTCTCGATCACCCTGAGCTTAGCACTGCGGCTTCTGTTATTCTCCGCAAGCTCCTTTTCATCAGCCTCTATAGGCTTTCTGTTCACAAGCTTTCCCCTAGGCGTTCTTCCGCATATGCACTGAGGAAAATCAGGCGGACATATACAGCCCTTGCAGAAGCTCTGAAATCTCTGCTTTACCAATCTGTCCTCCAGCGAGTGGAAAGTGATTATGCAAAGCCTGCCGCCCACGTTAAGACAATCGAACGCCTTGTCAAGAGCGATATTCAAATGTTCAAGCTCCTTATTTACCTCTATCCTGATAGCCTGAAAAGTCTTTTTGCAAGGGTTTTTCTCACGCCTTGCCTTCTGCGGAACTGCGCTTTTTATTATCTCGGCAAGCTCCATAGTTGTCTCTATCGGTTTTTGTTCTCTGTATTTTACTATCTTAGAAGCAATGCTTCTTGAAAACTTTTCTTCGCCGTACTCGAAAATTATCCTCGCAAGGCTCTGATAATCATATCCGTTCACAACGTCCTTGGCGGAAAGCCCCTCCCCTGACATTCTCATGTCAAGAGGTGCGTCATTGTGATAGGAAAAACCTCTCTCCGCATTGTCAAGCTGATAAGAGGAAACGCCCAGATCCATAAGAATGCCGTCAGCACCGCTTATTCCGAGCCTTTCAAATATCTCGTCTATCTCAGAGTAATTCCCTCTCACAACAGTCGCAGGATAGCCTGCCAACCGTTCAGTCGCAGTTTTCACCGCCTCGGGATCTCTGTCTATAGCCACAAGCCTGCCGCCTTTTTCGCCGTCAAGCCTTTTAGCGATCTCTCTCGAATGTCCTGCTCCTCCGGCAGTGCCGTCGCAGTAAATGCCGTCAGACCGAATGTTCAGACCCTCCAAGCACTCATCAAGCAGTACGGGAATGTGGTTAAATTCCATTAAAAATCAAGTCCCTCCAGAGCTTCCATAAGCTCGTTATCATCAATGCTGCTGTTGAAATCGTCCCAGCGCTTTTTATCCCATATCTCACATCTGTCAGATACTCCGGCAACAACGATCTCCTTTTCAAGCCCTGCCACCTCTCTCAGTGACTGCGGAACAAGTATCCTGCCCTGCTTGTCAGGCTCGACCTCGCACGCCCACGCCATAAAGCTTCGCTGTAAAGCTCTCGCCTTAGCCATAGGCAGACTTCTGATCTTTTCGGCTCTTTTCTCGAAATCCTCAAGGGAATAAACGAACAGACAGCCGTCTATACCTTTAGTTACAATGAACCGCTCGCCGATAAGCTCTCTGAGCTTAGTAGGAAAAGTCATTCTTCCCTTAGCGTCCATAGTCTGATTGTAAGTTCCTTTAAGCAAGCACGCCTGCAAGCCGTCCACCTCCCTTGACCGAGTTAAGCAATGAAATGCCACTTTCGAAGCACTCATCACCACTTTTTTGCACTTTTAACCACCGTACAATAATTATACACTATATTATAGAAAATTGCAACAGTAATATTTCCCAAAGTGAATTTTTGCAAGGGATTTTTCTTGGACACTTGGTCAATTTAAGAGAGATTTTAGGGGGATTTTGTAACTTTCACCTTTTAATTTGTCACCAACTTGTAATTTGTAAACTTTTAATTAATTTTACACTACACAATATCTTGTGGTATTTTAAACATTTGCACCTGTATAAAGATAGCAGATATTTCCGCAAAGCTCCCATACATTCACATCGCATTGACCTTATAAAGTTATTGTAACACAACATATAGTATACGTCAATAGGTTTTGCGAAAAAAAGCACAATTATTTCTGACGCTGTGACAGAAAAAGCAAGAAGGGTGATGAACGGTAGAATATAGTGTCGAAAAAAGGTTAAAATTCGGTAACAAGGAAATTTGTTTTCTAATTTAATTATTACACTTTCCGATTTTGTAAATTTTCATTGCTTAGATAAAGAAAATAAAGTTTGAAGAGGAATGGAGCATGAGAGAGGGTTTTTAACGTTAAAACAGCCAAAAATAATAGTAAAATTGCACAAAGCCGCAAAATAAAGTGGCAAAAATGGCAACTGCAAGGGTAGAAATACAATATGCAGTAAAAAAGCGGACGCACCCCGGTGCGTCCGCCAAGCCTCAGTTATTTACTTGCAAAAATTCTCAATGTATCTGTCGATACACTGTGCCACGATCTCAGTAGCGTGTTCACGATCCTTAACATCATCGACCACAGTGTCCTTGTGTTCAAGTGCCTTGTATACCGAGAAGAAATGACACATCTCATCAAAAATGTGCTTAGGCAGCTCTGAAATGTCCTTATATATGTTGTATGTAGGATCATTGAGCGGAATGCAGATTATCTTCTCGTCAGCCGCACCATTGTCAAGCATGGAGATAACGCCTATAGGATAACAGTCAACCAAAGACAAAGGTGCAAGCGTTTCCGAGCAAAGCACCAGTACATCCAACGGGTCGCCGTCCTCTGCATACGTCCTAGGGATAAAACCATAGTTTGCAGGATAGTGGGTCGATGTGTAAAGTATCCTGTCCATTCTCAGAAGACCCGTGGTCTTGTCAAGCTCGTATTTTACCTTTGAGCCTTTTGGTATCTCTATTACCGCCGTGAATTTTTCCTTTGTTATCACCTTTGGTGAAATATCGTGCCAGATGTTCATGTACATTCCTCCTGTATTTTCATTCAGCCTCGTACATACCCTCAGACTTTAGATTTTCAGGTATGTCAAAAACCGTTTCGCCGTCCGCCTCAACGCATGAGATACAACCGGCGTTGTCCTCGTTTATCAAGTCCCACAGTGTTACAACTTCATCTTCGCCCACAACGTCTATCCCAAGCCTGTCAAAAAGCTTCTCAAGCTTCTTTGGATTGCGTGAGTATATCTGAAATTCCTGATAGTCTGTGAAATATATCTCCTCGTCATTCTTGTGCGAGCCAAATCCAAATCTCGATACTCCGTCATTTACAAGCACAGTGCCGTAACGCTTCATTATGGCAAGGGCGACCTCTTTCGTGCAGTTATCAAGATAATAGGTCTTGTATCCATCTCTCTCGCTGTCAGGAAGCTCCAGAAAGAAGAATATAGGCTCAGCGAGTTTCTCTATCACACCGCAGGCGACCTTCGCCATGATGTCACAACTCAGCACACCCCTTATATTATCCCCCTGAATGTGGCAACAAGACCGCAGTTTTTCCGCTCCGCCCACAGATACGCCCTGACAGAGGGTAAAATTATCTTCCATAATATCCTCCGTAAAATAGTTTTATTACTAATAGTATAAACCATTTTCGCAGATATTTCAAGTATAACCTATGAATTTACATTAAAAGTTTACGGCAGTACAGCCTTTCAGCCATACCGCCGCTAGAGATCACAAAATTCAGAAAAAGAACAGCGTTCTCACGCATATTTCGCAAACAGCCTGTTACTTGCCTCTCTGCTCAATAATGCCGATCATCTCGCCCACATCTTTCATACCCGAAACTTCGCCCATTTTGAACCTCATCTTGAACTCGTCCTCCACCGCACCGATAAGAGTGATATGCTCGATAGAGTCCCAATCCTCGATATCATCAGCCGTGGTGTTCTCGTCCACCTCCAAAGTATCGTCATCAAAAACATCTCTGAAAACATCATCAAGTCTTTCAATTATCTCGTCCTTGCTAAGCATAATGCTCCTCCTTCACCTTTATAACAGTATTTTTATCCTCATACCCCTCAACCATTAGCCGCCAAGCCGTGTTGCCCTCTTCGTCCTGAGATATCTTCTCAAAGCCGAAGCTTTCATAAAGCCCTGCCACCATTTTATTTTTCGCCGTAGGGTAATAATGCCCGTATATCTCCCTTATGCCACGCTTTTTCGCCTGTGCCACAAGACTATCCAGCATAGCAAGCTCCATATCCCTTTTCAGCACACGGCATGACATCAGCCAAAGCTCGATATCAAGCCTGCCCTTGTCCTCGCTGTCTGTCTTTCCGATAGTCACAGCCACAACGCCGTTGTCACCGAATTTGTCATAAAGCTTTCCATACAGCCTTATGTATTCATCAGAGTTATAGACCGCCTCCATTTGCTCCGCAGTGTATCTCTTTGTGGTGAGATTGAACTGATTGCTCTTGTTGGTGAGCTGAGTTATCCTTTGCAGATACAAAGGCGAAAAATCCCCTATCTCTGCCGTCATTTCAAGACTCAAAAGATAATCATGATAATCCGCAAACCTGCTCTGCGCCTTTGCACGCTGAGCGTTCGCCCTGTACATATCATTGCGTTTGAGATCGTCCTCCGACAGCGTAACAGTTTCAAAATATCCCGAACGGTCAAGCACTCTTATGTAGTCCGTGACTTCCCCTATCTCAGGCACAGCCGTACCTGCAAGCTGTCCCCTGACTATCTCCCTCTCCGCAGGGTTATCGTCCACAAAAACAAACGCCTCAGAAAGAATGTTAAGCTCCTCTGCCGTGTCAACGATATTTTTGTCCTTTGGCAGCCAGTTGGCTTTTATCGCCACAAAATCATCAGGCCTTAGCACGCCCTCAGGGTGGCAAAGCCCAGCCAAAGCGTTCTCCTCCTCGTTTTTGGAGCATACTGTCAACAGCACGCCCAAGTCCTTGTGCGCCTTAACATACTGCTGAAACTCAAAATAAGCCATTGCCTCAGCCGTTTCCTTGCCTATCTCGAGATTTTCCACACCGTCGTCACCAACGATGCCGCCCCAAAGAGTGTTGTCAAGGTCAAGAGCCAGCGCCTTTTTGTTCTTGCCAAAGATAGCCTTTATAATATTCGCCACCTGAAAAGCCAGCTCAGGTATAGCCTCGATATTGAGGGCATATTTGTAGAGATACCAATACTTCGGCTCGCTCCACTTTTCAAGCCCATATGCCGCTGATAGCCAGTTTATATCATTGAGATAAACCTCCGGCCTCTGGGCTATCCTGTCATACAAAGCCGAATTGAGCCTCGTGACGAAGTTCACCTTTCCACGCCTGTCGGAAGCGTCCATGTTTCCCATAAGGCGGAAAAACGGAAGCTCAAAATTGTTCTGTATCACAGGACAGCCGAAATGCTCTTTCACTCCGTCCCAAGCCTGAGAAAGCCTGTCAAGCTCAGCGTTCAACCCCTGCTCTATCTCCTCTTCACCCGACCTGGGGGTAGGTGAAAAGCTGAGGTTTCTAAGGCTCGTGTGTATATAAACGATATCAGGTTTAAAGCGGTCAAGCTCCTCGTTTGAGAACACAGCGTCCTGCCAGAACTGTCCGTATTCCGATCGATAGAACTCACATTCAAAGCCCATGTCAAGCAAAAACAGCTCCAATACCGACACAATATCGTCCGTAGTCGAGCCGCCCAGCACAGCCACCCTCTTTTTCAGCCGCACCGTTCCGTCGCCCAAAAGCTGCCTTTTCAGCGACCTTTTCTTTTTCATTATAAACCCATTGTCAAATGGATACTCCAACTCTTTCATATTGCCCTCGCTTTTTATATATGACCTATAGATCCGATTCTCGTTCCCATATCATTTCATAGTCTTTTTCACCGGTAGCTTCGTCCAGACCCTCGCATTTTATATCAAAGCCCTCTCTCTCGTAAAAACGTATCGCCCGAGTATTTTTCTGATAAACGTTTAAAGACAGTTTAGCTTTTCTGTCTTTTGCATAGTTCAGCAACAGTTTTCCTATCCCCTGCGACCGCACTTCTTCTGAAACAAAAATGCCCTCGATATATCCACCATTTATCCCGATAAAGCCTTGTATTTTTCCATTACATTCGTATACATAAACTTCCGCCTGCGGCAGCATATCTTTTACTGGCTCAAAATTATCATTCCAGTATTGAGAGGAAATAAAGTAATGTGCATTCAGATTGGCGTTTAGCCATATATCAGCCACCCTGTCAATGTCCGATTTTTGAAGCTTTCTTATCTGCATGATAATTCACCAAGCGCCCACTACTTCCTAAACATATGAAAATCACAGCAGTCACCGCCGTACCCCAGCGTCTTAGTCCTGGTAAACCCTATCTTTTTAAGTCCGCCGTATGTAACATCATCAACATCACAAAACAGCCTGCAAAGCTCCTCACAGCCGTTTTCAACACAAGCCGTGTGCCAAAGGCACTTTGTTATGGTGACGTTGAAATAATCCTTACCATGCTCCTGAACGCTCTCCTGAAGATCAGTGGTGCGCATTATCTTCAAAAATACCCTGCTGTATATCGCATAAAACCCAGGCACTATCTCCATTTTCACCGTGGAAGAATGTTTCTTCGCCGCCACTATCTCCAGCATATATTTGCGCATATACTTGTATACATCATCATCAGAAAGCCCCGCCGCAATGAAACTCTTGTAAAGGGCTATCCTCGGCAAAATGGTCTGTATAAGCGTTTTCATCTGATTTTCCGTCTTGCCCTTTGTGTTCCCGATGATTTCCCCAAGAGCCTTGTCCTGCATCTCAAACAGCTTTCCGCCCCTGTCATTGCCGAAACTCTCTGCCAAAAACGCCTTTATCTGCTTTTGCTGTTTTATTTTCACTTTCACCGCACCTTTCTGCTGTCACTTCTTCCTGCTGTACCTAAAATCGCAGTATGATGCACCCTCAGCAATAGTCCCCGTCCTAACGAGTTTCATGTTCATCATGTCCGCCAGCACAAAATCCATTCTGCATATGTAAGCCGCTAGCTCAGGACACCCCTCGTCCTTACAAAGCTTGCACGCCCCACATTCGTGATAATCATACCCAAGGTCATATTCACCATTGCCCGGCAGTATGTCCACCACCCAATCGTTCTCATATAATCTCTTGTGGCTGTCTTCCGACCATTTCAAACGTCCAGGCATCTTCTTAGGGTCAAGATAACTGTCCACATCACCCATGACCTTGTGAAAAAGCTTTGAAGCACAAAGCCCGTCACGGAATATCTCAAAATTCTCCTGCGCAGACTTCCCTGTGCTCCTGTTCATGGCAATGTAATAGCTCGCCATAATGTACGAACTCAAAAGCTTTGACTTACCAATATCCTTAGCCCTCGCAACTATCTTCCCATGCTCTTCCTCTATCTTCTTAGCCACCTCTTTAGAAAAGCCTCTCCTTTTAAGCTCCGCCTTTACCACACTGTGATAAAAGTGAAATATCATCTTCACACTAAACGTATTTTCCATATTTTCACCTTTCTATCCGTTAAACAACGCCAACTCTATTCCCGATTATCCATATTGTAAATAACGCAAGCAAACCCGGTTATCACCGCAAACAGTATCGCACCGCCCATTTCCTCCTGCAATGCCGCCCCGACAAAATAGCCAGCCATAGCCGCAAAAAACATGATAACAACAGCCGCCACCGTCCTAAATTTTTTCATAACGCTCAACCTCCAGCCTATCACATATTATCCAAAGCCATACGGCAAACCTCGTCCGTTAGCTTCACCTTACCCAAACCTACAGCACGCACACCGCAAACCAGTACAAATAGGGCACCAGTGCCATAATTATATCATACACCGCCAAAATTTTCCCCGACCGAGCGTGACCATTCGCCGTCCCCTTTTTCCAAACCAACAAACTGTACAGCACGCACACCGCAATATGTATCAAACCACAAGCAAAAATTATCCAATGAAAAACATCGTCCTGAAACTTCCCCTCACTGCCTGTCAGCTCAAAGCTAATGACTATCACCCAGCCCAAAAGGTCATTTCCCAGGCCACTGATAACATGAGCCGCTATAGCCCAAAATTTCTTCATAAGCATACCCCCTATGCCAAAAGCATCTATTTTTTATTTTCTGATAACTCACATTTTATCATCACCCTGCACAAGATTCGCCCCACAAATTTGTGCAAACAAATGATTTATATTTTAATTTGGCAACATTTCTGCAATTGTTGCATTTTTTATGCAACAAAAGTGGTGCTTTTCGGGATAAGTAGAAAGCGTTTTGATACTTGCGGGCACGTACAAGCCCTGCGACTTAGTGAAACCGAGGTGAGTTTCTGGAACAGGCTGTAGAGTACTTGTGTCAAAGCGTGGGTGTGCATTTGATATTTTTTTGTGTATACGCAACCAAGGGCATAATACCCAATGTCGCACCCCGAACGTAACTTGAAAATTGAATATATATATCGGACAAAATTACGGCTACACACCTGTAGGGGCTAACAGCGTTCGCCCGTCGAAGAAACAAGTCCACGATTACAACCATTGCAGGACAGAACAAAAAAAACTATCCTATCACGCTTGTAGGGGACGGCGCCCCCGACGTCCCGACCCCTCGACAGCCTTTGTCCCCCTACAATGCTGAAATTACGCAAATTCTGAACACGGGCGACCCAAGGTCGCCCCTACATATATTCGGGATAGTTTATCTTGCCGCAAAATCGCTTCGCTCGGTGCTTTATTTTACTTTATGCTTGCAATTTACTTTGGTCTGCTATGCTCATTCCTCATTACTCATTCCTCATTCCTCATTCCTCACTCCTCACTTAATCCATTCCTCACTTAACTCTACTGTATCCGAATATTATTCAAACAATCCACCTTACTAGGCGTTGAACAGCTCGTCAACGATATTGCAAACAGCAGGTCTGTGCAACCCACTTCTTTACAAAAATCAATAGCGTTTATATCAAAATATCTGAAATCACAAACATAGATTTTTGAGAAGCCATGGGTGAAAAATGGTATCAGAGCATTTCCAAAGCTGTCTTTGAACACCACAAGCACTCTGCCATTGTCCACGCCCGTGTCTATCTCAGCTATCTCCTGATCCACGTTGAGTATCGCAGAATAGCAGTTCACGCCCTCTGCATAGTCAAAAAACAGCGTAGATTCCACAGGGTTTTTAAACTCCGTATCATAGTACTTTACCGTCAGGTCATCATTATTGTCAGGCTTATAGTAAATGAACTTGTCAGGATATTTCTGAAGCTCGCTGTTGTAATTGCTGTAAGCATACATCGTTCCCACAAAGCCGTCTATCTCCCATTTATCGTAGGTATCAAGGTCCGGAAAATCTATTCCCGACTGATCGGCAAAAACCTGCGCCGCATAATATGCTCCCAAAGGTTGCCAGTGATGATCCGTTCTTGAGTAGATATATTCCTTTGTATGCTCAGCCAGAGCGTCATAAACATCGGTGTTGATTATTCCGTTAAGACCTGCGGCAATATTGTCGATATTGTCTTTCTGATCTGAAACAGCGTCCTTGAGATTGTTCGGCATATAATAAGCCGCCGAAGTCGGGATAGACATATTGTATACGTTCACGCTGTCACCAAGGTCGGCTTTCCACTTGTTTATGGTGTTCGCATACTTGTCGCCGTTCTCGAAAGTGCCGTAGTAAGCACCCATTGCACGAACATTTTTGCCCTTGCCTGATACGATAACGTCGCCCTCCCACTGACCGTCGTCAAGATTGTCAGGCACATCAACTACCTTTTCGCTTTCCGTTGATTTTTTCGTAGTTGTGCTTGTGTCGGTGGTCTTTGTATCCGCAGTGGTGGTGGTCCTCGAGCCTGTAAAAGCCGTTACCGTTGTTGTTTTTGCGATCTTATCCTGATCCAGCTCTTCTTTTTTCACCGTTTTGAAATCGCCCGATATAACAGTATCATTGAGCTTTATTCCAAGCATATTCGTGAAATCAGAGCAGAAAGATTTAAGCTTTTCTCTGTTTGGAACAGTGTCGGTAAAATATTCGGTTATTCCGCTTGTGAAGTCACCGTCAAAATATGATGACAGCGAAGACTTCGGAAAAGTCGCAAGGTTTCTGTTTTCTGACTGTATAAAACCGCTTTCACGCTTCATCACAAGCAGTGCCGCAAACACGCCGAAAACAATAAGCAGGCAAACAACAGAATTTATAACATTAAATTCCTTCTCATAGATATTGTTTTTCTTAGCCTTTTCACGTTCCTCACGGCGTTTTTTTGCCTTTTCGATGCCTTTTCTGTAAGCTTCCTCTGCCTTAGCGTCGCTTTCTTCTTTTTCCACAGGATCAGGTTTCGGCTCAGATTTAGGCTCAACCTTTTTTTCAGCTTTTCTGACAGGCTCCTCCTCTTTTTGAACAGGCACTCTGACATTTATTGTCGTCTCTACCCTGCTGGGCTTCTGAGCATTCTCAGGCTTTTTCTCAGGGCTTCTCTTGTCGATTATCTCGACCCTTTTTCCTGCGATAACAGGGCCTTTATCCTGTGCCGCTGCGTCATATTCCCTATAATAGCTGTCAGGTATCTTCAGCACGAAATTCTTTTTATTCGGCAGTTTTTTCACAGTTCCGTCTGCTGAAACTGCCACAGAGATCTCTTTTTTAGTGCCGTTTATATGATTTTTCTCTTTGGAAAATGGGATAATAACTTCATTATCAGAAGCCTTTTCCTCAGCATTTTTCTCCTGAGTTTTTTTAACAGGCTGAGAATTTTCAACCTTTCCGGCTTTTTTCTCAACTTTTTTCAATGCTTCTTCATTATCATCATCAGTATTTAGCCATACGCTTTTCTTTGGCTTCAAAACAGGCTCGTCCGTCCAAATGCTGTGGCTGAGAGCCTTGTTTTTTCTGACTATCTTTTCCACTATCTCGTCATGGACAGTGGAGCTTTTTTCTATTTCGTCAACCTTTGCCGTGCTGACAGCTTCAGGCTTTTTCTTTTCCCCGCCTATAGGCTTTCCACCGAAAGTAACGCTGTCAAGATACTCTGTATAGGCTTCTGAAAGAGCCTTTGTATCAGGCAGTTTGAAGTCCTTTTCAAAATCTTTATTATTTGCCATACTCTTTCACCTGCCTAAAATCTGAAATACAAGAACGGATTGTTTGTTGTGTTCACAAGCAGAACGCTTGAGAGAACAAGTATCGCCGCATTGCACAGGATACCTGCTGACTGCATAAGACAAGCCGTACCCTTTGCAGAAAGCGCCTTTTCTTTGATCTTTGGTATAACAGGCATTGTGAAAAGCACTGCCACTGCAAAAAGCCAGATATTGTTCATGAAAAGGTGCTGTGTAACTGTGTCGGTCAGCTTGTTTCCATTTGCTCCAACAAGTGCCTTGAAGAACATACCCAGCGAGCCGAGGTTCTCAAAATAGAATATTCCGAAGCCTATGAAAATAACAAGCTTTGTATAGATATGTGCAAGGGGTACAGGCATTTTCTTCATGCGCTTTTTGCCTATGAGCATTTCAAAGAATATGAACATTCCATAGTAAAGTCCCCAGAAAACAAAGTTCCAGCTTGCACCGTGCCAAAGTCCTGTGCAGAACCATACAAGGAAAAGTCCGCCGTATTTTCTTCTTTTGCCGAAGATAGGGAGATAAAGCACATAATCTCTGAAAAATGAGCTAAGGGAGATATGCCACCTCTGCCAGAACTCTGAGATAGTTTTGCAGATAAAAGGATATTTAAAGTTCTCATCAAAGTGGAAGCCGAATATCCTGCCAAGACCGATAGCGATATCTGAATAGCCTGAGAAGTCAAAATAATACCACAGGCCCACAAGAATTGCGCCAAGCCATGTGCCTGTCACAGAGAGTGTCTTTATATTTTCATAGCCGTTTGAAGCAGAGCCGAAAAGGGCGGTTACAACTGTGCTGAGATTATTTGCGATTATGACCTTTTTGCCAAGTCCGAGGATTATTCTTGAAAAGCCGTCGGAAATATCCTTGGCGGTGGTCTTTCTTTCGTTTATCTCTTCGCCGATAACGGAGTATCTTACGATAGGTCCTGCAACGAGTTGTGGGAACATGGATACATACAAAAGAAATCTGCCGAATTTTTTCTGCGGCTTGACCTTGCCCCAATAGCAATCGACGGTATAGGAAATAGTCTGGAACGTATAGAAAGAGATACCGATAGGCAAAACGATATTAGGCACCGGTATGCCTAGACCGAACCAATTGTTGAGATTTTCCACAAAGAACGCCGTATACTTGAAACCGAACAGCACCCCAAGGTTAAAGACAAGCGACCATGCAAGCGCCGCTTTTGCCTGCCAGCCTTCGGGGTGTTTTTCTATCACCCGACCATTTATGTAGTCCACAAGGGAGGAAACTATGAGGATACTCACCCAGACAGGCTCGCCCCATGCGTAAAAGATAAGTGAAAACACCACCAGCACTGCATTTCTTATGGCTGTACTGCGTGTGATAAAATAGCATATCAGGCACACAGGCAGGAAGAAATACAAGAAAAAAAGATCCGCAAATACCACAACAAAACTCCTAACAAAAATTGATAAAACTGCCAAAGTCGGCTCATTCCGACAAAAGGCGATACACATTTAAGTATATCACTGAACACACTAAAAGTCAATTAAAACAGAGGTCTGCGGAAAGTTTTTCGGTTATGCACAAAAAAAGCCGCACAATTTGTACGGCTAATAATATGAAAATTTATTCTTTACAAATTGAATGAATAACCACAAACGGGACGTCGTATTTCTGCAAAGCAGAAATTGCACCGCTCCCCTACAATAACATTGATAGTATTTATCAATACTTTATTTTCAGGGTCTTACCCGGAACGCTCACGCCGTCTGACAGTGTGATAGGGAGCTTTTGCTCCTCAGAGAAGCCGATAGTTTCGCCGTCTTTAAGCTCAACGCCCTCAGAAAGCACATACTCGGAGATAGAAAGCAAAAATCCAAGCAGGTCGTTAGGCTGTTTTGGAGAGTCAACTATCTCCATTTCCTCATATCCAAAAAATCTCATGCCTGATGTGAAAGCGCAAAGACCTGTTTTAGCAAGATACATACCCGTGTAGATAAGAATAGGCATCGGATACTCGCCGTCTTTGATAGTTTCAGCAAAGTTCACATAGAAATTCTTCTCATAAACTGTCGGGTCTTTATAGATACCGATAGCGTTATCGAGCTTGAGCAGAGAGCTTGCCACCTTTGCAAAGAGGATAGCCTGCTCAACAGCGCTTGTTTTATTCATTACAGCGAGCATAACGTGCGCCTGATGCTTAGCGACCTCGTTTGCACCCTCTTTCCAGAGAATGTTATACTTTGCCGCATTTTCAGCTTCCTTGTTAGGAACCGGATTAGGCATAAGTGAGCAAGCGACCACCATATCGCCAACCTTGAATACCATAGCGTTGTCTTTTACATCGTCCTGCGGAACGATGTTCCAATCGTCTTTCAGAAACTTTTTAAATCTGAGCCAATCCATGTTAGCGTCTGTGTAGAGAACGAAGCCTGCAAGGACGTTGCCTTCCTTTTTATCGTCCTTGGTTTCCTGAACGTTTTTGTTTTCTTCTGACATTTTGTTACCTCCATAAGATAAAGTCTGTTGAGGTCATTATAGCACACTTAGGGAGAAAATGCAACAGGGGGAGGTAAATGAGGAATGAGGAATTATGGTATCGCCTGCGGCGATGATTTTTTTGTAGGGGTAAACAGCGTTCGCCCGTTGATTTAACACTTTTGCGACATACTGGTGCGACCTTTGGTCGCCCGCTTGTTTTTTTGTCCTTTCTTTATCGCCCTTCCCCTTTATAATTTGTATACCATGTACCTGCACAAAAACGCCGTTCCGACTTCTCGTCAGAACGGCGTGGTTATTATTCTGTTACCGCTGTTTCCTCAGCCTGCTGTGTTTCAGGCTCGTTGAAAGGCAGCTTCACTGTTATGGTCGTGCCTTTTTCCAGTTCGCTTTCAAGCTGTATCTCACCGCTGTGATATGCGACTATGTGCTTTACTATAGAAAGCCCTAAGCCTGTGCCGCCTGTCTGCTTTGAACGGCTTTTATCAACTCGGTAAAAACGTTCAAAGATTCGGCTTTGATGTTCGTCGGATATACCTATGCCTGTGTCGCTGAACACTGCCACGGCTTTGCCGTCCTCTGCGCCGACCGTTACTTTAAGACTTCCGCCCTCACGATTGTACTTTATGGCGTTGTCCATGAGATTTAAAAACAGTTCTGTGATGTAGCTCTGATTGCCGTATATCCGAACAGGTTCGCCCTCGACGGTCATTGTGACCTCTCTGTTATCTGCCTTGTGACGGAGTATCTCCTCTACGTCATGGGCGGTTTTCAGCAGGTCTATCTTATCGTTTAAAACGTGTTCCTGCTCCTCTATCTGGGAAAGCCTGATAATATCGTTTATAAGATACAAAAGTCTTTCACTTTCACGATATATCATACCGCCGTATTTCTTCACGTCCTCTTCCTTGGTGAAAATGCCGTTTTCAAGAAGCTCGCCAAAGCCTTTTATGGTGGTAAGCGGAGTTTTAAGCTCGTGAGATACGTTGGCTGAGAAGTCACGGCGTATCTGCTCGCTTTGTATCTCCTCTGTTACGTCAACAAAGAAGATTATGATACCAAAATCAAGGGTATTTTCGCTGTAGACCTTATTTGCAAAGGTACGGTAAAAACGGCTTTTTTCTGTGATGATACCGTTTGCTGCACCGCTTTCCTTGGCTTCTTCAAGCAGACCTATTATCTGCTGATCGTTTGTCATATGGTCTATCTTGGTATGCTCCGCAGGGTCAAAGCTGTTGCCGAGAATTTTCAAGGCGCTCTTATTTACCGAAAGCACTGTCATGTCCTCGTCAAGAAGTATCATGCCCTCAACCATATTTTCAGTGATAAGTGATATTTTTTCTCTCTCTGCCTTTATTTTATTCATGTTCTTATGTATTCGTCCCATAAGAACGTCTGCATTTTTTATGATAGGTTCAAGTTCTTCATAAGGCGTTTCAAACTGACCGATATTCTCGTTTCTCAGATCAAGCTGTTTTACAAGGGAATTTATCGGCTTTATCATGCTTTCTGAAAGCTTTATGGAGATTATGGTGGTGATAAAGATTATTCCTCCTGCGAACACCACAAGCATTGGTATAAAGGCAAGGAACACCCCTGCAAGGTTTTCCTTATCTGTAGAAAATCTCAGCACGCCGCCGTTATACTTTATGGCATAATAATATGTAGTATATCCAAGAGTTTTGGAAAATCTTGTGGATTCGCCCTCGCCATTTGCCATGGCCTCTTTGAACTCTTCACGGTCGGAGTGGTTTTCCATTTTGGCGGGATCTGCTTCAGAGTCATATTTTACATTGCCCTGTGCGTCGATGAAGGTGACACGGACATCATATTCTACCGATCTTTCCAAAATATCAGCCATTTCTGAGGGTTTATTGTTTCCTGCGGCAACGAGCTTTGCAGCGGATTTAAGCTCATTTTTAGTGAAACGCTGATAGGTAGAATATCCAAGAGAGCCTGCTACTAAAAGGAAAAACAGCACTGTACATGAAACAAGTATCGTCATGACTTTATAGAGTTTTTTCTGCATATGCTGTTCCTCCTTATCTGAGAATTTTTATATTTTGTAGCCTATGCCACGGACTGTTTTGATAAGATCCGTACAGCCTGCGGCTTCAAGCTTTTGTCTAAGGGTCTTGATGTGCATATCAACAGTTCTTGTTTCCCCTGCAAACTCATAGCCCCAGACCATTTCCATAAGCTTATCACGGCTCACGGCTATGGACTTATGGCGCATGAGATACATCAAAAGCTCAAACTCCTTATATGTCAAAACGACCTCCTGACCGTTATATGTACAGATACGTCTTGAAGCGTCAAGGGATACACCCTGTTCTTCTATTACGTCAGCTTCGGCATTCTGCTTGCCTGCACGTCTTAAAACGGCTTTTATTCTTGAAAGCAGTTCCATTACGCCGAACGGCTTTGTTATATAGTCGTCTGCGCCCATTTCAAGCCCTGACACCTTATCAAGCTCGCTTGATTTTGCGGTGAGCATTATAACAGGAACGTCCTGAGTGCGGCTGTCTTTTTTGAGCTTTGAAAGTATGGAATAGCCGTCCTCGTCAGGAAGCATTATATCAAGAAGCACCAGCGAAGGCTCTTTGTTTCTTATCTCTTCATAAAACGGTTTTGCTTTTGGAAATGCTTTCACCTCATATCCGCCCGATTTAAGTGCGCAGGATATAAGCTCTCTTATTCCGTCATCGTCTTCTACACAATATATAAGTGCCATAGATCTTACCCCTTTTCGTTAAAACTCTTTAGCAGGCAGAGCGTATTTCTCGCTGTAGCGTTTGACCTGTCCGTCAAAGCCCTCGCCTGAATTTTTAAGCATCTGAACATACTCGTGGACGTCAAAGCTTTCGTCGTTTTCCTGTATAAGACAGACCGCTATATTTGAGCAATGGTCTGAAACTCTTTCCAAATTTGTGAGCAGGTCGGAGAACACAAAGCCCATTTCTATGGTACACTCGCCTGTCTGAAGCCTTTTTACATGGCGGTTTTTAAGCTTTGTTCTTATCTTATCCACCACTTCCTCAAGCGGTTCAACTCTTGTGGCAAGCTCCAGATCGTGCTTTTCAAAGGCTTCCATGGCGATATCCAAAACATCTCTCACGGCACTGCACATGACTTTTACTTCGGCTGTTGCCTGTGATGTGAAATTCAGATCCTTCTGCTGTTTTTCCTCGGCAACGGACACCATATTCATGGCGTGGTCGGAGATACGCTCAAAGTCGCCTATAACATGAAGTATAGTAGAAACTGACTGAGAATCCTTTGCAGAAAGATCTCGGCTCGAAAGCTTTACAAGATATGTGCCGAGTCTATCCTCATAGAGGTCGACGGCTGCTTCATTTGCGGCTATCTGCTCTGCCTTTTCCTTATCGTACTTATCGACGCAGATGCTCATTGCCATGTCTATGCTTTCTTTTGCTATCTCGCCCATGCGGTTTGTAAGCTCTCTGCACTTTTCAACTGCAAAAGACGGTGACTGGAGAAATCTTTCGTCAAGAAGCTTGAACTGCTCTTCGATATTGTCCTTATTTCCCTCCCCCTCTTTGTCTTTGACAGTGAGGTAGGCAAGCTTTTCAAGGACTTTGATAAATGGCAGAAGCACGATAGATGTTGACAGGTTGAATATAGTATGCACAATAGCTATCTCCTTTGCTCCCACAACTCCGTCAACGAACGAGAAGCCGATAAAGGCGTTGAGCAGATAGAAAACTGTCAGGAAAAGCACTGTTCCTATTATATTAAAATAGAGATGTACGACTGCCACACGCTTTGCGTTTTTGCTTGTGCCTATTGATGAAAGCAGAGCTGTTACGCAAGTACCTATATTCTGTCCTAAAATTATAGGAAGCGCTGAGCCGAAGGTTATCGCACCTGTGGCTGAGAGAGCCTGAAGGATACCAACGGAAGCAGATGAGGACTGAATGACAGCGGTAAGAAGTGCGCCTGCAAGAACGCCCAGAATAGGGTTTTTGAACCAGAGAAGCACTTCTGCGAACTCAGGAACGTCTTTAAGAGGTGCGACTGCACCGCTCATTGAGTCCATGCCGAACATGAGCACTGCAAAGCCTACGAGTATAGATGCGATATCCTTTTTCTTATCGTTTTTGGAGAACGTCAGCATTGCAACGCCTATTATCGCAAGGATAGGCGAGAACGAGGACGGCTTGAGCATTTTAATAAGAAAGCTGTCGCCGTTAAGTCCTGACAAAGACAATATCCACGCTGTTACGGTAGTACCGATATTTGCGCCCATTATAACGCCTATGGCGGAATGGAGCTTCATGATGCCTGCGTTTACAAAGCCCACCAGCATTACTGTGGTGGCTGAGGAGGACTGAATGACCGCTGTTACAGAAAGTCCAAGCAACATTGCCTTGATAGGGTTTGAGGTGAGCCTTTCAAATATTTTTTCAAGCTTTCCTCCTGCGAGTTTTTCCAGCCCGTTACCCATTACATTCATTCCGTAAAGGAACATTGCAAGACCGCCTATAAGGGTCAGAACATTAAAAATCGTCATACTGACACTCCCTGATAATAATTTTACACTATTGTTACAATGTTTACAATGAACATTATACAACATAATTGTAAAATAACAAATCAGGCTGAGTAAAATCTGAGTAAAATCGTACAAGAAGAGCAAAAAGGCGGTATTTCCGCCTTTTATAATGATATTTTACATGATCCTTTCTGTTTTATGGACGCCTGTTACGGAGAATACCACCCATTCTGCGATATTTACCGCATGGTCACCGATACGCTCGAAGTATTTTGCCACCATGAGGGTATCTATAGCTTTTTCACCGTTTGCTTTATCGGCTGCTATCTCGTCGATTATCTTATCCTTGGTCTTTACAAAAAGCTCGTCTATTTTATCGTCAGAGCTTATGACCTTTCGGGCGAGGTTCTCGTCGTCGTTCACATAGGCGTCGATAGCGTCGTTCACCATTTGTGTGGCGGCTCTTGCCATTTCACTGATGTCGCTAAGATCCCATTTCTGCTTTTTCTTTATAAGCCGGATATTCAGATCTGCAATATCTGCTGACTGATCGCCAACACGCTCGATATCGGTTATCATTTTAAGTGCAGCGGACACACGTCTGAGATCCTCGGCAAAAACAGGCTGCTGCTGCAAGAGCAGGTTAAGACAGATCCTCTCTACCTCACGCTCCGCCTCGTTTATCTTGGCGTCAAACTCCACCGTTTCACGGGCAAGCTTTGTATCCTGCTCTTCAAGAGATTTTATTGACATTGCGATTATCTGCTCTGTCATTGCTGCCATAGAAAGCAGCTTTTTGTTAAGCTCGCTGAGCTTATTGTCAAAATTCGCACGCATAGATATTTCTTCCTTTCACCTATATTTCCAAAGCGTTTATCCAAAACGTCCTGTGATATACTCGAGAGTTTTCTGTTCCTTAGGATTGGAGAAGATACGCTGAGTTTCGTCGAACTCGACTATCTCGCCATGTAGGAAAAAGGCTGTTTTATCGGATATACGGGTCGCCTGCTGCATATTATGGGTGACGATAACGATAGTGTAATTCTTTTTAAGCTCTGTGGCAAGCTCCTCTATTTTGATAGTGGAGATAGGGTCAAGGGCTGATGTAGGCTCGTCCATAAGAAGCACCTCCGGCTTTACGGCGAGGGCTCTTGCGATACAGATACGCTGCTGCTGACCGCCTGACATACCCAGGGCTGACTTTTTAAGTCTATCCTTTGTTTCGTCCCACACGGAAGCCTGACGGAGAGTTGTTTCGACTATCTCGTCAAGGTCGGCTTTTTTCTTTATGCCGTGAGTTCTTGGGCCGTATGCGATATTATCATATATGGACATCGGGAAGAGGTTTGGTTTCTGGAAAACCATTCCCACACGCTTTCTAAGCTCGGTTATTTCCATATCTTTATAGATATTCTCCCCGTCAAGGGTAAAATCCCCTGTTATCTTACAGCCCTCCACGAGATCGTTCATACGGTTGAGGGATTTAAGAAGAGTGGATTTTCCGCAGCCAGACGGGCCTATGAATGCGGTTATTTCCTTTTCGGCTATGGACAAGTTTATGTTTTTGAGAGCCTGAAAATCTCCGTAAAAGAGATCGCAGTTTTTCACCTGCAGTTTTGGCTGTGTCATTTATCAGTTTCCTCCTTTGGAAAGCTTTCCGGCAACAAGGGACGCAAGTCCGTTAAGAAGCAGGACTACTGCCAGCAGAACAACTGCTGTAGCGCTTGCTTCGTTCATATAAAGTCCCTCGTTTGAAAGTGAATACATATGGATAGAAAGGGTACGTCCTGAGTCGGTAAGACCTGCATACTTGGCGATAGTTCCTGCGGTATAGATAAGGGCGGCTGTTTCGCCGAAAATTCTTCCCATTGCAAGGATAACGCCTGAGAGGATACCGCTTATGGCAGGAGGCAGAACGATAACGAAGATAGTTCTGAGCTTTCCTGCGCCAAGTCCGTAGCTGCCCTCACGAAAGCTGTCGTCTACAGATTTCAGCGCTTCCTCAGTAGAACGGATTATCAGTGGAAGCACCATTATCGCCAATGTGCAAGCTCCTGAGAGCATTGAGAGCTTCCAATTAAGTGCAAGCACAAAGAACATATTTCCGAAAAGTCCGTACACGATGGATGGGATACCTGAGAGTGTTTCTGTAGTAAGTCTTATGACTCTGACGAATTTATTGCCTTTCTTTGCATACTCAACGAGATATATTGCGCAGAATATGCCCAGAGGTGCGGCTATTGCCAGGGACACCAGAAGCATTTCAAAGGTGTTCACGATAGCGGGGAGCATTGACACGTTCTCGGTGGTATAGGTCTTAGCGAAAAGGGACGGTTTCAGATAAGGAACGCCCTTTATCACCACATAGCCCACGATAAGAACGAACACGCTTATGGTAAGCACGACCGCTATTTTGGTTAGGATATTAAACACCAATGACATGGGGTGTGTTTTATAGGTTTTCATTCTGTCTGACATTTTTATCACCCTTTATCCTTTCTGTTTGTGACAAGGTTAAAGCAAAGGTTCAGAAGAAGAATGAACACGAACAGCACAACGCCTGTTCCGATAAGGGCGTCATAGTGAAGTCCCTCAGCATAGCTCATTTCGATTACGATATTGCCTGTGAGGGTACGGACGCTGTCGAGAAGGGAGTGGGGAATGATAGTGGAGTTTCCTGCTATCATGATGACTGCCATTGTTTCGCCTATTGCTCTGCCCACTGCGAGGATAACGCTTGCCAGTATGCCTGACTTTGCGGCAGGGAAAACGACTGTTGCAACTGCTCTTTCGTGTGTTGCGCCAAGGGCGACTGCGCCCTCGTAGTAACTGTCAGGAACTGCTTTAAGTGCGCTCACGCTCATGCCCACGATAGTAGGAAGTATCATGATACCGAGGATAATGGAAACTGTAAGCACGCTGTTTCCTGTTCCGCCGAAAAGGTTTCTTATGATAGGAACTACAACTACCATGCCAAAAAAGCCGTATACAATGGACGGTATGCCTGCAAGAAGATTTATAGGAGGCATGAGCCACTTGAAAAGCTTTTTAGGACAGAACTTTGCCATATAGACAGCCGTTAAAAGTCCAATCGGCACACCGATAATTATTGCTCCTGCGGTGCAGTAGAGAGAGCCGACTATCATAGGGAAGATACCATATGAAGCAGGGACGTTTCTAGGGCTCCAGTCTGTGCCGAAGAGGAAGTTTCCCACGCCTATTTCGGCGATCGCAGGACAGCCTTTAGCGAACATGAAGATACATATTACTATTACCGCCGCAACTGAAACGCAGGCGCAAAGGAAAAACAATGCTTTCATTGCTTTCTCAAGCAGGTGGGAACTTTGTTTTGCTGTTGGCTTCTGAGCGGCTGTATTCGCTGCCACCGCTGTGTTTTCCGTCAACGTAATTATCACCTCTGAAAAATTTTCACTTGTTTTTTTGCTCAGACAAAGGGGGCGACAATTTGCTGTGCCGCCCAAAGTTTTGTCTTGTGCAAATCTTTATGGAGAATTAACTTGATAGCTTATTTGCTTTCGTCAGACCATGTTGTCTTTGAGCCTGTATAGATAGCCTTTATCTCGTCCATTGAGATATCGTCAACTGCGTTATCCTTATTTACGATAACTGCGATAGCGTCCTGAGCGATAGTTACAGACTTGATACCCTGTGAAAGCTCGTCATCTGAGATATCTCTTGAAGCCATACCGATATCAGATGTGCCGTTGATAGCGTCCTTGATACCTGTTGAGGAGTCTGACTGCTGAACGTCTACTGTTACGTTTGTGTTTGCCTTCTGATATGCTTCTGCCAGCTTTTCCATAACCGGTGTTACTGATGATGAACCGCTTACTACTACCTTACCGGAAGCGTTGTTTGAAGCGTAAGCTGCTGCGCTCTTGTCGATCTTTATGTAGCCTGCCTTTTCGATGATATCCTGACCCTCTGAGCTGAGGATATAGTTCTCAAAGTCCTGAGCGGCGTCTGAAAGTCCGTCTTTAACAGCGATATTGAAAGGTCTTACTATTTTATAATCACCGCTTTCGATAGTTGCTGTTGAAGGCTCAACGCCCTCTACTTTAAGAGCCTTTACTGTATCGTTCAGTGAGCCGAATGAGATATAGCCGATAGCGTTCTTATCTCCTGACACCTGAGTAAGTACAACGTCTGTTGACTTACAGATAAGGGCGTCTTTCTTTGTGTTATCGGTCTTGTTGCCGTTTGAATCTTTTTCTTCGATACCAGTCAGCTCTATGAATGCGCCTCTTGTTCCTGAGCCGTCTTCACGGGAAATAACTGTGATCTTGTCTGAGCTTCCTCCGCAGCTTGCGAGCATTGTGGCTGCAAGTGCAACTGATGTAAAGATCGCTGCCAGTTTTGATGTTCTTGTTTTCATGATATAAAACCTCTTTCTTATACTTGCCCTTTGGGCTTTTTGATTTGCACCTTTTCTCTCTGCACCCTGTGTGCAGGTCTTCATGTTATTTCTATTCAGGTGATATACTTATGATACATCAGCATTGTAAAATCAGTAACCGAAGTAAAGTAAAGTCATTGTAAGATGTTTGCAAAGGAATTTACACACAAAAACGGGCTTTACACTGCTATGCACAATGTAAAATCCTTTGGGCAACATTGCACAAGGCACGCCTAGCGGCTTTGTACGCAATCTGCTTGCAGATTTTCCGTTATCTTGCACAGAAACTCCTTGAAATACGGAAGTATTCCTGCGTCGTTTCTATACAATCTAACGAAAAATCTGACTACGCATCTTACGCACAATCCTTGTGCAATGTTGCCCATATTTATACAAAAAAAGCGCGTTCTCGCAAGGAAAACGCACTTTGTAAAATCGGTGATATTCTATTTAAAATCAGTAGTTCTGTTCAAGAACAACTGAGCCGTCTGCCTTATTATATGCGGCGCTGTAGCCGTGACCGTCTTCTGTAAAGAAGTAATAATACAGGAAGCCTGCATCCTCAGTTCTGTATTCATATGAAGACACCTTGCCGTCTATCTGAGCTGTGATAGCGGCGACAGCCTTTGCAGAATCTCCGCTCTCAGCTGATGTAGTTGTTGTAGTTTCGTCAGGCTTTGAGTCTGCTGTAGTTGTGGTAGTTGTTGTAGTTTCTGTATCTGAGGCAGTTGTTGTGGTAGTTGTCGTTGTTTCTGTATCAGGTGCAGAGGTTTCGGTGGCTGGTGTTGAGCTTTCGTCAGCCGGCTGTGAGGCAGTGGTATTTGTGTCGGTAGAAACTGCACTGCTCTCGGTATCGACGAACACGCCTCCCTTACTGTCGTCATCAGCGGAAACAGTTGTTTTTGGCTTTGCGGTATTAGTGGTCTTATTATTTGTTCCGCCAAAGCCGAAGATCTTATAGCCTGCGACTATAGCAAGAATGACCACCACAAGTATACCCACTGTGATAGTGGCAGTAATTGCAAAGAGCTTCTTTCTGGAAGCGTCATCGTTATCCTCTGTATCATCATCGGAATAATCGTTTTCATCGTCAGAATAACCGCCATTATCATAATTATCCTGATAATTCTCATAGCCGTCATTATTATCATGGCTATCAGCTATTGGTGCGGAAAAAAACTCTGTAGGCTCTTCCGGCTGTTTAGGCACGGTAAAGGCTCTTGTTTTCTCTTCATACTCCTGTGCCTCCTGCTTTGTGAACACTCTTGTTCTGTCGGCATCGTCGGCAGAGGTGAAATTCTGCTCCTCCTGCTTACTGTCTTGCGCAACAGGAGTGCTTTCGTCTATAAGCAGGTTATGGCAATACTTACAGAGTATTGCTTCTTCGGATATTTCCTTGTGGCAAAAAGGACATTCCTTTGTTTTCATTTTTACTTTCCTCCCGAATATTATCTGTTAAATATAATGATAACACAAACCATTTTAAAAATCAACAGGTTTCACCAAAATATCATCAAATTATACCATTCTTTTAAAAAAGGCTCTTTTATGGACATTATTTTTGATGTTTTCGTATGATATCACGGTATAATTTGTTGAAGAATAACATTTGTATCGCTTTTAAGCAGGATGTAATTGTGCAAGTATACAAAGTGATAAAAAACCTATTGACAAAACGGGCATTGGGGAGTATAATAATTAAGCTGTCTGATGACGCAGACAAATGCTTCACAGAAACATCTATGAAGCTCAAGGCACACAAAGCTTGGAACTTTTCCGTGGCTGGAGACTTTTCCCCACCGTGTGCAACGTCAACTACGAGGCGTAACTCAGTTTGGTAGAGTGCTTGGTTTGGGACCAAGATGCCGCAGGTTCAAGTCCTGTCGCCTCGACCACTTTATAAAAAAAATGAAAACAAAATAAAAAGTGCTTGACAAGTGCTTGGAGATATGATATAATAGATACCGTCAGTTCGACAGATCAAGCAATACAAGCTGGTGTAGCTCAGTTGGTAGAGCAGCTGATTTGTAATCAGCAGGTCGGGGGTTCGAGTCCGTCCACCAGCTCCATTATTTTGTTTTCATTCATATGGGAGAATTCCCGAGTGGCCAAAGGGGGCAGACTGTAAATCTGTTGCTTCTAGCTTCGGTGGTTCGAATCCACCTTCTCCCACCAAAAAGCTCGCAGACTTCTGCGGGCTTTTTTTGTTTTATCTTGACAGTTTTGGCTATGGTATGATATAATCGAAAAAGATCAGAATGTCATAGGGTGGTAGAGTTTATGAAAAAGCACGTTTTGATACTTTTTGCGGCGGTCATTTTCACGCTTACACTTGCCGGCTGCTCGTCTAAATATGATGCTGAGGACTTTATCGGAAGCATTCCTAGTTTTTTCATAACCCTGTAAAGACTTTCAAGACAGCGTGTATACCCTTGTTTCCTGAGACGATGCCATAGTTCGGGAAGCTCAAGTGTCGGGTTCCGTTTGTGATACCTTTTGATAAGATCTATTTCTTCCTTGGTATGCTCATTGGGATGATGATGCGGTCGGCGTGATTTAACTGCAAGGGACTCCACACTTCCGTCCCAGCGTTTCAGCCAGAAATATATATATGAACGTGATTTATTGTATTTTCTGCTCGCTCGGCTCACTCCATATTTCTTTGCGTAATTCATTAAGGATTGACGAAACTTCATATCTTGTGTTATAGTTTAGATATTAGAGTGATTGTTGAACCAGGCGGTGAAGGGATAGTAACTGGCTTTCCTATTAATCGCTAATTATGAGAGGAGATTAAAATGGTAAAAGACGCATATGATATGTTCTTCAAAAATATCTCTATGCAATTTCATGACGACTCTCTTGTGAATGCTCTTGTGGAAGATGCTGAAGAACTGGCGAAATATGGAGAAAAACGGGTGGCTCTTGAAAATTTTTTGGAGAACGTTTTAGCTAATGAGGTTACGATTTCAAAAGAAGCTGTCACTTTAGCAGAAAAAGCATTCAGTGATGCTCCAAATGATTATGATATAGAGCTAATAAACGAACTGAAAAAAACCGATGTTACGTAAGGGGATGATTTGGATGCCAATGGACAAAAAAGATCAACTTGCAGAATTAATTTCAAATGCGGAAACTTCCTTTTATAATGGGCAATTACAAGAGGCGTTCAGTCTTTCTTTATCAGCTATAAAACTCGATGAGAACTGTGCAGATGCGTATCAGTGTGCTGCAAATGTTTGTATGTCACTCAGCAGATACGAAGATGCAATTGAGTATTATCAAAAAGTTCGAATATATATAATGTTAATAACGCAAATCGAAATGAACTTATAGTTAGTAATATTGTAGACTCAATGTCGGATTCAGATATTATGAGCTTTTTGACCTACCAGAATGCTGGTGGAATGAACACCGATTTTACGAGTGTCAAAAGTGCGTTGAAATGGGATCCGATTTATTACAGCAGAACTGCTAATGCTAGTTATGGAATTGGTTTGGCAGCAGTTATACTCAGCAATGAAGCCATGGGCTATAACTCTCAAATTGTTTTTATTACTGACAGCAGTGTATCAGTTGACAGTAGATTTCTTAAGTTTGCAATAAATAACAAGATACCTATTTACTTTTTCTGTATTGGTGATTTTAATACAGCTGCATTGATAGGTTATGCACAGCTGACAGGCGGCAAGGTATACTCTGCTAAAACCGCTGCTGAAATAAATCAAAGCTGTAGTGAAATAGGTTCAAAGACCTTCGCTGGAGAAAAAGACACTGATGGTGACGGTTTTACAGATATTGAAGAAATGAGCGGACTTATTGTAAGCTCAAATTGCAAAATTGTTAATACCGATTATATGAAAGCTGACACGGATGATGACGGCCTTGATGACAATGAAGAAGTCGATGTTGAGCTTACGAAGGTTGAAATACCTGGCAAGCAGGACAATCCTTCAACGTTCAAATACTATCATCATGTGAATTCTGACCCCTCTAAAGCTGATACTGATGGGGATGGGCTGGACGATATGGAAGATTTTGATCCAACCAAACCTCTATCGAATGATGAACGAAATATATATGACTTTTTCAATAATGCAGAAGATTATGAAATAAGATATGTACTTGAAAATCCTTGGATACAGCAGTTAGGTACGCTCAAAGGCATAGAATGTGTTAAAATTTGCAGGAAACATTTAGTTGATCGAGACCTTAAGAAAATCGAAAATGAGATGATTACTGCAGGTATAATGTCAAATCCAAAAAACGGAAAGCCTATAGATAAAATAATGCAATTTTTGTGCGGACATTATGGGAACCCTTCCACAATGCTGTTCTCCGAGTATGAATTGTATAAAAATAATATTAGCTTCTCTCAACTCATTGAACTGTCTTGGAATGTATGGAGCAATGATATGAAAATGGTTGCTCAAATATGGCTGTTTAATGTTTCCAATTTGATTCAGCAAGGTTGGGCTGAATGGGATTATTCGCCTGAATATAAGTTGTCGTTAGAACAGGAAAGATCACTAAAAAATGTTGTAAATGCAAAGAGAACAGGTATATTAAGAGGCGATACCAAAAGATTAAATGCTAACGAAAGAAAAGTAGTTAGTGAATTGCTAGAGGAAGGCAGATCAATTGAAGTGTTACCTGAAGGTACACAGAGTTCTCCTGACTTTGTAGTAGATGGTCTAAAAACAGAGCTGAAGACACTTGAAAATCATAATTTGAATACTCCTTTGAAAAAAATAAGAAAAGCCTTTGACAAGCAGGGCGCTGATGCAATGATATATGATGTACGTCCAGCACAACTCACAGAAGCAGATGTAAATATTGTATATCAACGCATAACAGGAATATATGGTGGTAAAGTTCCAGGCATAATTGAATTTTGGACAATAGAAGGAAAAGTAATATATAATACATAGGAGGCAGTATATGCGATTTTTATGTCGTTGTGGCAACATGCTTACTAATCAATTGGACCCTAACGATACAGAGTATTATGTGTACTCTGATCGTGAATGGTCT
>NZ_QTVE01000003.1:205699-233356 GCF_003460465.1 Ruminococcus sp. AF37-20
TCCGTACTCATAATGAGTGCGGCTGTTATGAAAGGGACAACGAATAGGTAGATTTCATAATGAAAGGTTGCTTTGAGGTTGATTATGGTTAAAAATATTAAATTGCACAAAAATGCCTTATATATAAATGACGAACTTATAACATTTGATTTTGATATTGATACACTGATAGTAATGGATGATAAGATAATTGTTCTGCTGGATATACCTTATGACAGTAGTGAACTTGATAATATATATGCTGTTAATTTAAGTGGAAAAATCATATGGAGAATTGAAAAAGTTGCCAAGAAATTTCCAAAACTAAGGCACGACCCATATGCGGGGATATCAATGTTGGATGATAAGTTGCTTGCTCGTCAGTTCTATGGGCAACGCTATCTTATCGACCCTGCCACAGGCAAGATCATAGAGCGCTATACAGTCGGCAGGGATTGGTAGAAAGTGAAAAATATTAGGAGCACTAAATATGAGATTTGTATGTCGATGTGGGAATATGCTCACAAATCAGCTTGACCCTAACGATACAGAGTATTATGTGTACTCTGATCGTGAATGGTCTGAATTTGAAAAAAAGGGGTGGATATATTTTTTAGATGTTCCATATCCTCAATATGATGTATGGAGATGTGAAAAATGTGATAGAATATATTTATTTAAAGAGAATAAGGTTGTAAAAGTTTATAAGCCGGAAGAATGAATGCAATCCAAAGCATTTATGGAAAATCAGCAGTTAAAGAGAATTATTTGGACAAAGTAGGCATTGTAATATGTAAGAACTATTTCGACGGCTTTATTGATAAGAGATGGAAATATGTTGTATTATAACAAAACTTAGTAACAAACGGTGGTGCAGATTATATTGATGCATCAACAAATAAAAAATATGATATAAAAAGCTTTCGCTTATATCCAAATGGTCAAACCGCTCCAAGAAAAGGCGCATTTAAATTACAAAACGCAACGGCGGATGTTACAAAAAAAATCAAGAAAGGTTATTATGTAATAATAGATACTGTTGGTTTAACAAATGAGCATTTGTTTGAACTTAAAGCTGCATTGGAAGAAATGGGATATTCTGAGTATATCTTGTGGTACTATTAATGGAGATGCTATATGTTTAGGAATTACGAAAATAAATCATTTTCTTATCTTAGTGAACCTCATTACGAATCTATTTATGTTGCAGATTGTAATTTTTTTAAAGTAAATCATAGCAATTTTGAACTATATGATTCAATGATTTTCGAAAGCCAATTGGATTATTGTACTTTTTCAATTGCTCGTATTGGTAAAAATAAATTTGGGTTTTCATCATTATCTAATTGCAGTATTTGCCATACTAATTTTATAAGAAATGAGTTTAATGATATTAATCTTAGTTCTATCTCCTTTTTTGATTCATTAATATGTGGAAACAATTTTGAAAAATGCAAATTTGAATCTGTTATGTTTAAAAATGTTAATTTCGAGAATAGTTATTTTTCAGATTGTTTATTTCACGATATTACAATAAATAACTGTAAGGGATTAAAAAACGCATTTTTTGAGAACATTAATTTTGGAACAATCGAAACACCCGTAATATTATCGGATGAAAAAGCTCTTCAATATCTACTTAACTATAATATTTAGCTATTGCTATTATTTTTGCCGTACAGACTAAAATCTGTACGGCAAAAATAAAAATTATGCGTTATAGATAATCATTTCAATTTTGACCGTCTACCAGATGAATTTGAGGTTTTGGGACTGGTTCTTTCTAATGCACGGGTTATTTATACCGACCCTGAAAATTCGGATTGCGACGATGACGATCTGTTAGACGGTCAGGAGATTTCTATTGACGGAGGTAAGTCAAAGACCGTTAAGGTCGGCAGTGCGGACGGCGGATATATCACGTATTCTACCGTTGTTTTCAAGTATAGCTCCGACCCTAATAATGGGGATGCGGATGGGGATGGTATATTAGATGTCAATGATTCAAAACCATGTGATCCTTATTTATGCACGGGTATATGGACAGCGTCAGATGAAAAGTTTTCTACTACTGTTCAAGTCGAACTTTTAAAACTGGAACTGGCATGGCACTTAGCAGTTACTGATACTGATAAAATAGATATTGCTAATAGGGCTGATGAAATACGAGATATTATGTCTTCTGGAAAAGGAAGAATATTAGATATTGCAAAATCAATTTCAGGTGCAGCGTCTGATGAATTTGCCTGGTTTTTAGGCGGAGATGTCAGTGCTGCGGAACGAGATTATTGGTTAAGCGAAGTTAATAAGTATAATCCTTCTATTAGCATAAGCGATGAAAAAGTATTTCATTCAATAATGTTCATTGCAGGTATACTTGAGCCATCTCCAGATGATGCATGGAAACTTATTTCGAAAAAAGCTAAAAAAGAAATGCTTGAAAAATGTGATGAAGGAGTTGTAAAAAAATTTCTTAAATCTATGGGAAAGCAAGCGACGAAAGAAGGTACAATGGGAATAAAAAAGCTTAGTGGAAAAGGCATAAAAGGATTTATGTATGATGTTAAAGTTATGGGAAAAAGAGGAGCCTATAGGCTACTTGGTAATAAAACAGAAAATGGAGAGATATTTTGTGAGGTTTTCGAAAAAACACATAAATGAGAATATATGAAATATTAAAAAAGACAAGTCCTGAAGATGTTATATCAAAAATTAAGCTACATTATGGCGATAAGTATATAGATCGTTATAAAAATTTGTTCTATGATTTACTTAATATGAATCCGACATGTAACGGGCAAAAACTGTGTATATTAATTACTGCATACATATTAAACGAAAATGATGATATTAGAAAACTTGAAATATTTGACGAGAATGATTCAACAATTGATTTTGATGTAAGCGCCTACGAGTTATCTTCAAAAACAATTTATTCGATAGCATCATCGCCTTATGCGGATTTTTTAAATTATACTATTGATGAGGAAACACTGCGCAGATATTCATTTCCAACAATATTAGCACATTGTTTTTATGAAATCACTTCGTATGGTTTTGAGGATAATGTATGATTTGCTTTTGCACATGGCGTTATTTTTCGGATAGCAGAAATTATTTAATATAAATTTCTGTAAAATTATATATTGTGAGAATTTATGAAAATAATAAGAAGAATAGAAATAGCAACAATTTTAGTTGTTGCTTTGAATTTGATTTTTGAGTTTTTGTTTCATATGAGCATTAAAATCATTCCAAAATTTTTCATTGTTTCGCTTTGCACAGTAGTCTTGTTTTTGACATCAGTAGTTTCTGTTTTTCTTCATTTATCCAAAAATAAAAGCAAAATTTTTAAATACTCATGTAAAGCTATTATTTCATTATTTTTATCCTTGATCTTGTTAATTAACGTTCCCTTTAACTATAAAACGGAACGATTAAGGTTTACCAATAGTGATTATGAAATAGTAATATCAAGATATTATGTAATGACTGTTCAGAAAATACAAGTGACGGTCACTGATGATTCCGTTTTTGCACATGAGATTTTATATGTTGGATTACCAACTGGAGATTTTGATCTGTCTGATTCGGTGAAAATAAGTTGGAGTTCAGACGATTGTTTTGAATTAACTTATGAACCCACATTGTTGCATTCATATTGTTGGGAATATAGTTTTGAGAACGATAAATTAACGTATTTTCAATAATTCATAGGTGAAATATTGTACACTCTCCTGGTTGACGATATGTCGTATGAAGAATTTGACAAATACTAATCCGTTGTTCAGTACTTTGGTAATCGGAATATGGTGGTAATAATATGCTGGTAAAAACAAAAAAGGTACTCTATATTTTACTGCTTATCATGGTCTTGATATTTGGATGCTTTGTTTTTGTTTTGAATTTTTTTAAAGGACCTACGCTTATAATCAACAATTGCAATAGCAATAATATTACGGACTCAAGAGTGTGTCATAATTCAAATGATTACTACTATCTGGATAGCAACGGCTCAATATATCATTATAACGAAAAAGGCACAGAAGTATTTGATAATACCCGAAAAATAAATTACATAACCTGTAATTCCGATTATTTTGTACGCATCTGATAAAGAATCACTGTTTCAGTATGATCTTGACGGCGAACTCATTAAAAGTATAAACAGTAATTCTTGTGATAGTATTTATGCGCTGATAGATGGAATATATGCATCAGAAGAATGTGTTTTCTGTAAATTAGGCGGTTCATCATATTTGCTGGTCGATCCAAATTCACTTGAAACTATCATTATTAATGATATTCTTGAAAATGGTGAATGGGAAACAATTGAGAATGTTCAGATCGCTTGCGGCGGTGATATAAGAATGGCGTCTTTAGCTATTCCTGTTGAAGTAAATAAATGCTACTTTTACGGTACGATCAGTTATAATGATAATTGCGTTAATCTTGGCAACGAAGGAATAATTGGTCTATCAGATTTCGGGTGTATTGAATACCATTCATTTAACGATACGATTTTAAAAAATCTATATAATGACGCCGAATATAATATTGAATTAACCGATATCAGGCACATATTCTTAGATGAAGAATTGTTAATTGCATTCAATAGTGATTATAATGATAATTCGTTTTTAAAAAAAATTTGTTTTTTAACTGATGAGTATTCTGCAAGAGACTTTGGTCTTTATGATGAACTCCCTCTTATGTTTCATAACAGCGATCAGATCAATATAATTAACTTGAAAGATGAAAAGAAAAATAGTATAACAACAAAATCGGGCGAAAAGATCATTTATTTGAATAATAAAACCGCCGTAACTTATTACAAAGGAATGTATCATTTTTATAATATTGATACATGGAATAGTTATAAATCTATTAATGCAGAGGAAATTGATAATCACAGCGCTTATAGATTTGAAACTTGCGGTGATTATATTTTCGTATTTGATGATAATTATGATAAACTATTGAATACTATCAGCATAATGTAAGTTATTTTAATTGACCGTTGTACAGACTAAAAATCTGTGCAACGTCCCCGCCCAACAACCCACCACCCTACCCAACGAACACCAAATAGACTAAACTAGAAGTAAGAAAAAAAGTCTAATTGGAGTTGATCAGAATGAACGAAATAGTAAGGATAAAGAATGAAGTCAGACTAAAGCAATGGGCTGAAATGGTCAGGCAAAGAAATGAAAGCGGCTTGAACGTTTCACAGTGGTGCAGACAGAATGGCATAAATCAGAAAACCTATTACTACCGCCTGAATCGGGTGCGTAAGGCTTTGTGCGGCGAAGTTGAAAAGCATGATATTGTACCGGTAAGTACTGAACCGGAAATCGCAGTATCACACGAACAGATATCTTTGTCCGTAGGAAACGTAGTCGTCAATCTGCCCGATGATTTCAATGAGGACACTCTGAAACGGCTGCTGGGAGTTCTTCGATGATAGGTGATGTGAGCCATGCGGAGCATATCTACATCGTATGCGGATATACCGATATGCGCAAAGCAATAGATGGTCTTACTGCTATCGTTCAGCAGAATTTTGGACTCGATGTTTTTTCAGGAAGCCTCTTTCTGTTCTGCGGGAAACGATGTGACCGCATCAAAGCTCTGATCTGGGAAGAAGACGGTTTTTTACTGCTTTACAAACGCTTGGAAAACGGAAAATACAAATGGCCGAGAGATTCAAATGAGGCTAAGTTGATAACTCAGAAAGAATTTCGCTGGCTGATGGAAGGTCTTTCGATAGATCAAAAAACAGCCATCAAACCTGCAAAGAAAGGAAAAGTGTGCTGAGTTTTCAACAGAAAAAATGGACATATAGGTTGATAATATTTCTATGCCCGAAACGCCCTGAAACGCTGGACTTTTCGGGCTTTTTGCGGTATAATAGATGTAGTGGATTTCTTGTTTTCGGAGGCGAGTGCAGTGATAGAAAAAGGCAATATGACAAACGAGGAATATATCGCTGCACTTGAAAAAGAACATCTCCGTTTAAAAAGCGAGATTAAAAAGCGTGATAAGAAGATAGACAAATTAGAGGTCGAAAATGAATGTCTCAGAAAAGATAATCATATCTTCCTTGAAGCGCTTATACTCTCTAAGCATAAAATATTCGGAGCATAAAGCGAGCGAACCGAATGTGAAGATCAGCAATCTTTCTTCAACGAGGCCGAACAGGAATATGCAGAGAAAACGGAAGAGCCTGTAAAGAAAGATGTCAAGGGTTATGTCAGAAAAAGTGCAAAGACAAAACGTGATGAGATCATAAAAAACATCGAGACCGAGGTCATCACCTGCACTATCCCCGAAAATGAGCAGATATGCCCTCGCTGCGGAAGTAAGATGAAGGTCGTTGGCAAAAAATATGTCCGTGAAGAGGTAGAGCTTATCCCAGCGAAGCTGGTTGTAAAGAAGTATTACAGCAATACTTATGGCTGCAAGAAGTGCGAGAAAAAGAATATGCCTGTATTTTTGCACGGATTTGTGCCGGCACCTGTTTTGCCACATTCGCTTGCGTCTGCGTCAACGGCTGCGTGGATGATATACCAAAAGTACGTCAATGCTGTTCCGATGTACCGTCAGGAAAAGGGCTGGGAACGTCTCGGATACTCGCTCAGCAGAACGACCATGGCAAACTGGGTTATCCGCTGCAGTGAAGATTATTTCTCAAAGCTGGTAAGCAGATTGAAAGAAGAAATGCTTAAGCAAAAAGTTCTTCACTGCGATGAAACATACGTTAAGGTCCTCAAGGAAAGAAACGTTTCCTCCGAAAGCAAGCAATATATGTGGGTGTACCGCACTGGAAAGCATTCGGACAGGCAGATCGTGATCTATGACTACAACAAGTCGAGGTCTGGCGACGTGCCGAAAGCGTATCTCGGAGATTACGACGGTTATCTCCACACAGACGGTTATTCGGGTTACAACAAGCTTAATAAAGTCACTCATTGCAATTGCTGGGCACACGTCAGGCGAAAGTTCCATGAAGCGATGGTAGTGAACAGCGAAGACAGCATAGCAAGGGTCGCAAGAGATTATTGCGATAAGCTTTTTGCGATAGAGTCCGAGCTTGATAAGCTGACAACAGAAGAACGTTTTAAAGAGCGTCTGACACAGGAAAAACCTGTGTTTGAGGCTTTCTGGTCATGGGCTGAAAAAGTCGCACCTACAGTTCTTCCGAAAACGCAGCTCGGAAAGGCTTTTGAGTATGCATTCAAGCGCAGAGAGTATCTCGGGAATTATTTCAAAAACGGCGACTGTGCTATTTCAAACAACGCAGCGGAAAATGCGATTCGTCCGTTCACAGTCGGCAGAAAGAACTGGCTGTTCAGTGATACTCCGAACGGAGCAAAAGCCAGCGCTGATATATACAGCATCGTTGAGACAGCAAAAGCGAACAGGCTTGATGTGTTCAAATACTTTGAATTGTTGCTGACAGTTCTTCCGAGCATGGAGTTTCTGACCAATCCGGATATCATTGAGGAACTGCTGCCGTGGAATATATCTGTGCAGAAAATCTGTAAAGCAACATGAGTAATCCTCGAACCGCAGCTTGGGGATCTTTTATTTAGGGGCGGTATGTTATTAGGCGGGAACAATCAAGATACGCATTGTATCAAAATTGGTGTCCTGTTATGAAAGTAAAGACCTATTATAATACAAATGCACACCTATTAAAACACTTCGTTATGTTTTTAGCTATCGTTAGTAGGATAAAATATCACAGTAGTTATCATTGTATTTATAGGTCTTTAAGAATCTCTGCAAAATCCTACAGAATATATGCTCATTCGATGGGGCACTGATTAAAAGTCATCAATTATCAGGCTCTGCAATGATGTTCTTCTTGCCATAAAAAATGAGTCAACTGTGTTATTTGTATTCTACCACAGTTGACTGAATTTTTACAGACTATGGATTGCGGAATAAATTTCATCCCAGTTGTTTACTCTAACCATATTTTCACATTCAAAGTTTTTATTCCACGCAGCAGTAAAACAAAACACTTTTGAAATATCTTTTATTGCTTCAAGATTTTCTGGTGAATCATCTATCATTACATCGGTTTTTAGTTTTTGGCAAATATCATATTTATCTACGGAACTTTCCTTTTCAGAACAATAATATATTTCGTCATAATATATCTTGTTCTTTTTAAGCCAATATGTCAACATTTTTCTAAAAAGTTTTCCTGTTATACCTTGTTCAGTAGTGTGTGCCCTTCCGGTAATAATAACTATTTTGTTTTCCTCTTCGTGAAGCTTTAGCAATACTTCTGATGCATTTTTGAAAGCTGGTTCTGTTAAGCAGTATCCCCATATGTACTTTTGCCAAAATATTTCTCTTTCTTTATGTGTACAGTCATATATCTGTTCTATATCAAATTTATCAGGATTAACAATATCTTTATTGTATTTTTTCTTAAAATATGGCTTACTATATTTTAATTGATAATTTCCAATATCAGACAGCACTCCATCTACATCAATGCCAATAATCATATTCATCACCCTGCTTTTAAATATTTTTCAATTTAATAACTTCTTTTTTTATCTCTCTAGTTAGTTCTCTTGCGTTAGAATAATTAAGTGGATCTAATGGTGTTCCAAAAGCAAAATGTAATCTTTTCTTCTCACCAATAGTTCTTAATTTAGGAAATTTTTTGTCTGGTGGAAAAATATCTCTTGCTCCATTAATTCCAACGGGTATTATCTTTATTTTTGTTTTTATAGACAATTCTGCTGCGCCAATTTTAAACTCGCCAAGTTGCCCATTACGAGAACGTGTTCCTTCTGGATGTATCATTAATGACCTGTTTTCAAAAGCGATTAAATCATATATTCTTTTCATCGCAATAGAAGTATTACCATTTCTATGAACTGGTACACCGCCCATTATTCTTACCCCATATTTATAAATTGATTTCCTAAATAAATAATCTGCCGCCATACTGCACATTCTTACTTGCATTTTTTTAGGAAAAAAAGCCATCATCCACATACTGTCAAAATGACTTTCATGATTTGGCGTAAAAATATAGTTTTCATTAAAATCAATATTCTCCAATCCTGAACAAGAAAAGTTATAATTAAATTTTGTCCATTTTTTAAACAATTCAAATTTCAACCAATCAGTTCTTTTCCTAGGAAGCGGAAATGAACTATAATTAAACTCATCATTATTCTTATTTTTTCCTGATATTAACTTAGCAAGTTCTGTTATTGTTAAATCTTGACTTATAAAATCTTCTACACAGATTTTAAATTTATTGTCTATATCAACACATAGTTCAAACATACTTAAAGAGTCAATACCTAAATCAGAACTTATTTTTTTATCTTTTGTAATATTGCAATCGGTATATTTTGACAAAGCATGGCAAAGCCAATTTTCTATACTTTCAATATTATTTACATTGTCTTCTAAAACAGAGCCTATACTTCCTGAGTTTGTTTCTTTGTCTACCAATGTACTCAATTTATATCGTTTAACTTTTCCCACTGACGTTTTTGGCAACTCATCAACATAAATGATTTTTTTATACCTATAATTAGCATTGACAGTTTGTTTGACCTGTTGGAATATTTCATCAAATTGTCCCGACTTTCCAACAGCAAAGACATAAACTTCGTCATATCCATCATCTGATTTTATACCTGTTACTGCAAATTCAATTTCTTGACCTACTGTTTCTTTGTAACTATTTTCAATATCTTCAGGCGATACTTTTTCTCCATTAGATAGATGAATGCTTTCCTTAATTCGTCCTGTAATATAAAGTTCTTCATTTTCTATTCTGCCGTAATCACCGGTTTTGAAATATTCGCCATCAAATGCACTTTGCGTTAATTCTGGCGAATGAAAATACTCCAACATCAGCATATTGCTTTTTACTTGGATCTCACCAACTCCATTATTATCTGGATTGGATATTCTCACACTAGAATTGGGATCTTCATTAATATTTCCAATACTTTTCATGTATTTAATTCCGTCGGTAACAACTATCGGTATGTTGGCTTCTGTTGATGCATAAAAGTCAAAAAAGTCATATCCTAAATTCCAGAAAAAACGTGATGTATCAGGATTAGTCTTTCCACCGCCAGAATATATTTGTTGAAGCCGTCCGCCAAATACTTGTTTATTGATGCTATGAAAAAATTTTCTTCCCAAATTAATTCCTGTATAATAGCGAAGCGTACCGCAACATTTAATCATACCGTTAATAATTTTCGCACGCAATACACCTTTTTGCTTTATTGAATCTTCAATTTTGCCCTTGTATGTATCCCATATTTTAGGAACCATTCCAAAACAATTAGGCTTATAAATTTGAAAACCATTCATTAGTTGAATTGCTGATGATTCTTCTAATACCGCCAAAGAACCGCCTCTCATAAGAACAACAAGAAAGCTGGTAAGACCAGAGATATGAGATGTTGGAAACAACATTAGATAATTTACATTATTACTACCAATAACCTTGTATAAACGATTAAATGCATTTATTTCCTGTTCATAACCTATTACAACACCTTTGGCTTGACTAGTAGTACCTGAAGAATATAATATTGCTATTGCGTCATAATTTGGATCTTTAGTATGCTCTAATACCCGTTTTTTTAGAAAGTGACACTCGTCAGAACTTTCTAAAATAGGCAGATCGATTTCTTGCAATTTTTCAGTAAAAATATTTTCTGTTGTAATTATACAAGCCGGATCTGAGTCATCAATTATTCTAAAAAGTTCTGATTTATGTAAATTAAAATCTAAAATAACCGCCGTTGCTCCTATACACGCTAATGCCAGAATGTCCAAATATACATTATCACTCAATGGTATTAACACAACTACACGATCTCCATTTTTGACTCCAATATCTGTATATCTTTCAATAATGTTTTCTACTCTATGTTTCATTTGTTCATAAGAACATTCAATTAAAGTTTGGTCTTTCCTTATATACGTTATTGCAGTTTTCTTTTTTTGTGTTTTACAGATCTCATAAAATTGATTTCTAAACAATTTATTCCCATCAGGCATTTATTACACTTCCCTAATCATATATAATTTTTCAATATCAAAAAATCTAATATTATCTCAATTGGTTTATTTTTAAATTAAACAATGCATAAAAGCGGTCAATTAGACCATTTAATGCACATTTTAAATGTTTGTTGAAAAGAAATTAATTATTTCCGTATAGAAATTCTCTGTATATGATTATATTATATCATAAATAAAATGAGATTGTCAAGAAAATGTAATTAAAACTCATATAATGACATAAAAGTGCAATATACACATATACCAAATACAAACATAATTTAGTAAGCACGTAATTCTTTTTGCCAAATTAACACCGTACACCTTGTAAAACAAAGAAAAAAGTGGTATAATAAAGGTGTTAACATTAAGAAAACACCATTTGACTGTATTTTCATAAATACAAATCTAAACAAAAGAATCTCTTGAATATATTTCGCCTGAAAGCACTTTTTTCATACATGTTTTCTAATTGCGAATTTGATTTGTAATCAATTGAAGAACTCCCCCTTTATCCGGATTATTCCATGAGCAAGAATTTTCATAAAAACTTGTAAACATATAAATTAATCTCATATGGAAGGAAAAAATAAACATGAATTCTGAAAACAATCTAACTGGATTTCCTAGCATTGATAAACCATGGCTTAAATATTTTAGTGAGGAAGAACTTAGCACTCCTGTTCCTGAAAAGACTGTATATGAACTTATTTATGAAAATAACTGTGACCACCTTACGGACACTGCCCTTGAATACTTTAAAAAGAAAATAACATATAAAACAATGTTTGAAAAAATTGAATTAACGAAAGCTGCATTAATCGCTAATCGAGTAAAAAAGAGTGATAACGTTATAATGTTTACTAGTTCTTCACCTGAATTAGTATATTCACTATTTGCCATATGCCGTATTGGTGCAGTTGCGAACATGATAAATCCAATATTTACGCATGAACAAATCATAGATCGAGTAAATGAAACTGATGCTGAAATTATGTTTGTGCTTGACCAACTGTTTGATAGAATACAGCCAATACTTCCTAAATTATGCATAAAGAAAATTGTTATCATTTCAGCTTTTGATGAAATGCCTGCGGTTACTAAAATGGTTGCTTCAGTGAAAACGAAAAAACACATACCATATTCAGATAAAATAGTACGATGGCGTACTTTTATTTCTGAAGGGAAGAACACTAATAAAACAACTGACGCTATGTATGAAAATGATATACCGCTTGTTATGGTGAATTCTTCTGGAACAACAAATCGCCCTAAAGGAATTGTTCTTACCAATAAAGGAATTAATTCAACCATAATACATTATGATAGTCCAAACTTTTCATATAAACGAGGTGATAAATTCTTGCAAATTATTCCATGCTTTGCATCAACGGGGTTGGTTCTTTCTTTATTAATGCCGCTATATTTTGGCATTATTGTTATACTTGAACCTTTGTATAATCAAAAGATATTTGTTAAAGATATAAAACAATATAAACCTAATATGCTAATAGGGGCAACATCCCTTTGGCATTATGCTACAAGAAACCCTGAATTAAAAAATATTGACTTATCTTTCATAACACTACCTATAACAGGAGGAGAGCATATATCCGCTGATTCTGAAATAGAAATAAATGAATTTCTTCAGAATGCAGGCTGCAAGGTAAAACTATTAAAAGGGTATGGGATGTGTGAATTGGGAAGTACAGTTACCACCGATACACCATTACATAGAAAGAATGGCTCAGTAGGTTATCCGATCAGAGGTGTAAATATCTCCACATTTGATATTCTGACAAATAAGAAAATGATGTATGGCGAGCGTGGGGAAATACGTGTGGATTCCCCTGCACGTATGAAAGAATACTACAAAAATCCACAAGCTACAAAAGAATTTTTTTATACAGATGAAAATGGGATTATGTGGGGACGAACAGGTGATATCGGTTACGTCGACGAAGATGGATTTCTATTTGTTTTGGGCAGAGCAAGCGACACATTTACTTCCAAATCAGGAGAGAAAATATATTGTTTTGACATTGAAGCTGCAATAAGAGAAAATAAGAATGTTGCGGATTGTGAGGTTGTAGGTATTCCATCAAACGGTCACGATATTCCTGTTGCTCACATAATAGTAAGGGATAAATGTAAATTATCTGAAGACGAGCTTATCGCAACAATTCACAGTAATTGTCAGCAAAAATTGTCTATGCAAGCTGTTCCTTGTGGATACAAAATTCGCAAAAATTTTCCTGTTAAAGATAGTGGTAAACGTGATATAGAGCTGATAAAACAGGATAGAACTGATTTCATTGTTCCAACATGTAATGGCATTCTTCATGGGATCTCATTTTAAATAATAACTTAAAAACGTCTCTCCACCGATAGTTGTAAATTTACCATGTAACCCTGTAATGCCTCATCGAAATCTGTGATGAACCGTCCTTTAATTATAAAATAATCGAAACTCAAAGATGCCAAAGGTTGAAATGCTCCCCTTTTGTTAGACAATGTGGTATAATAGAAATATACCAATAAAAATCTAACAAAAGGGGGCATTTTTTATGCCAAAAGGACAGCCGAACAAAAGATACACACCGGAATTCAAAATCAAAGTAGTGGAAACAATGCACAGAGAAAAGTTAAGCTATCGTGAAACTGCACGTCAATTTGACATATGCGATCATGATAGAGTAGCAGCATGGGAACGAATCTATCTTGAAGAAGGTGCGGAGGGACTTTACGCAGAGGAAGGAAATCCACAGGTCGACCTCCGAAAATTAAGAAAGAAGATCTGATTGCAGAAGTACAGCGTCTTCGTGCGGAGAATGCATACTTAAAAAAATTGAATGCCTTGGTTGCCGAGCGGGTACTTTTGATCTGTCTGATTCGGTGAAAATAAGTTGGAGTTCAGATGATTGCTTTGAGCTAATTTATAAACCTACATTGTCACATTCATACAGTTGGAAATATAATTTTAAGGACAGTGAAGTAACATATCTTAGTTCAGATGAGTTTGAGGTTTCGGACTGATTATTCTTCATTATGATCGTCAGAGTGATAGTACTGACAATAAAAATTCTATGGTCAATCAGCTTGCTTCAAAAGCTTAAAAACTCTTAAAAATCTTTGCTTTGTGAGGCGTGACGGTAGAAATCAAAGACGAGTTTCAATGTCAAAATTTCAGAGTTACTGTCAACGAAAGGTGCTCTCGAAAGTACACAGCGTAACGGAGATATTTGTCCCTAACTCGCAGTAGAGTAAACATACCATCCTCTGAGGAAAAGGGCGACACACGCCGATTGTTGTGGTGTACGAGGGGATTACCCCGCTCCTGTTTTAAAGAAGCAAGCTGTGACAAATTATTTAGCCTAGTAAATCTTCACGGCAAGAGATATCATTTTTTGAACATAATAAAATCATTCTCTCGAACCACTGTCGGAAAACACGGCAGTGGTTTTTCTATGTCGGATCATAGATGTTTACCACCTTACTTTTTACGGTAGGTCGTGATTCACGTCCTACCGCATCGTGTTGTGATAATGCAAAAAACAAAAGTCATCACTGCTCTGTCTATTAGACAATCATACAAAATCTTAAAGAAACTCTGCCAAAAAGGTTGTTAAAACCTCAACTTCTAACCATATACAAGTGAGAGCAAACTCTACAAATAATCCGTTACGACTTTGTTCAACCCTACAAACTTTATGAATTCATTTAGATAAAGGGGTATCAAAACAGCGACTTCTACCCATATACAAGCGGAAGAGCAGTGGTAGTCAAAATAACCGAAATCATATGAGCTAACTTGTGCAAACCTATAAACTTTTTTCAGAAGTTGCCCAAACACTTTGTTTAGTCGGCTACAGTATGAGGAAAAGGAATCTTGACAATTGAATCCCACGAAGGAGAGATACCAAGCGGCGAAGTACAGCGAAGATCGTGCAGGAGGAGCAGAAGCGTACCAGGCTTGGAAATACGTCCTTAAGTCAAACAAGGCTTTCTGACAGGAACTGTACTGTTGTGGGAAAGAAGTAAAAAGAAAAAAAGAAGAGGAGGCTTGATAACTTGAAGAAATTCAACTCAAAGTCCTGCGAAGAAATCATGACAACTGTGTACAAGCCTATCGAGTTTGTTGTAGATGGCTTGCTTGCGCAAGGTCTGTACATCTTAGCAGGTGCACCAAAAGTGGGAAAGTCATGGCTGGCACTTGATATGTGCTTGTCGATAGCGAAAGGAGAAAAAGTTTTAGGTCAGGAAACGGCTCAAGGAACTGCCCTCTATCTGTGTTTGGAAGACAGCTATGCGAGGATACAAAACAGATTGTATGAGATAACAGATGAGCCAACAGAAAACTTGCACTTCACTGTTATGTCTGAGTCGATAGGCAGCGGACTTGAAGAACAGATTGAAAATTTTAAGAAAGAGCATAGCGATTTAAAAGTTGTGTTCATTGACACTCTGCAAATGATTCGTGAGTCAACCGATAACGGTTATGGCTCGGACTACAAAGAGTTATCTGTTCTAAAAAATCTTGCGGACAAGCTTGAAATTGCAATCGTAGTTGTTCATCACACAAGAAAGTGTTCGGACAGCGAACCGTTCAATATGATTTCGGGCTCGACAGGAATCAGCGGATGCGTTGACGAAAGCATGGTTATTGTAGAAACAAAGCGTGGCAGTCGAAATGCAAAGCTATACTGCGTAGGTCGTGATATTGAAAACGCAGAAATAAGCTTGCAGTTTGATAGCGATTTGAAAAAAGTGGATAGTCACAGATGAGCCAACTGCTTCGAAAAGCAAAGACAATATTTTTCTCGCCGCATTGTATGTTTACATTCAGAAAAAGATTGATTTCACAGGAACGGCTTCAGAATTGGTAACCGCACTGAAAAGTATTTCAAATGAAACATTCTATCCGAACAGAGTTACAAGAGATTTGGTTCAGAACGGTTACACGCTCAGACAGTATGGAATTGATTTTCTGTACAAGCGGACACGAAACGGCAGACTGATTATTCTTCATTACGACCGTGAGCGTGACAGTAGTGACAGTAAAACCTCGGGCGAAGTTACTGTCAACAGTTTGGCTTTAAAAGTCTGAAAACCATTGAAAATCCTTGCTTTGCGAGGTGTGACGGTAGAAATCAAGTGGTAGTTTTACTGTCAACATTTCAGAGTTACTGTCAACGCAAAACTCTTCATAAACGAGCCAACTACCACCCTGATTCACTGGGAAAAGGTTTCTATAGGGATACCTAACCAATATGCAAACTCTCTAAATCGTCCGCCCCGAATTTGTATAATCATACAAACTTTTAAAGAATTGCTGTCAAAATGGTTGTAAAACCTCAACTTCTTACCCTATACAAGTGAGAGCAAACTCTACAAAAAATTTGTTACGACTTTGTTCAAGCCTACAAACTTTATGAATTAAGGGTTGTCAAAACGGCGACTCCTTTCCGTATACAAGTGAGAGGGAACTCTATAAATAATCCATTCAGATTTTGTGCAAGTCTACAAAATTTTTTCACACACGCATAAAAAGCATCTTTTCATCTGCTACAGTATGAAGGCAAAAGAATCTTGACAACAAAATCCCACGTAGGAGAGATACCAAGCGGCGAAGTACAGCGAAGATCGTTCAGGAGGAGCAGAAGCGTAACCAAGCTTGGAATACGTCCTTAAGTCAGACAAGATTTTCTGACAGGAACTGTACTGTTGTGGGGCAAACAAAAATAATAATTGCGATACCCTCCGTGTCACAGCGCTATGCCTTTAAGGATTAATACTAACTAATATTATTAATAGCAGAAGAAAGAATGATATGTAGTTATCAAAGATTGATTGGTGATGAATGACGAATAGAATCGGCGGATTGATTCGCTGATTGACAATCCGCCTTTTCTCTTCTGCGAATAAGAATGGAGATGTTCAATAATCAAAAAAAGTGTAATTAATTTTAACCGCAACACAACGGCGATATTTGCCCTCCCAACTCGCAGTAGGGTAAACATACCACCGTAGACGGTATAAGCCACACACGCCGATTGTAAGCGGTGTACGAAGGGATAAACGAGCAATTCTGAAATCAGTTAAAAAGCACATCGGGAACTTGATATGTTGGTTATGCACAAATTCCCGATTCGCCGCATGACGAAGAAAGTGAAATATTTCATTGCAGGTTAAAGTCATGGCGTCTGAAGCCGCCATGACGCTCACAGCGGACAGCAAAGCTGACCGCAAATGTGCCGTAAATACGCAGTTTTCACACAGGTCTTGTGCATATTTTAGGCGGTCGCCTCATGGAGTCAAAATACGGCTTTCAGCGGAAATCAGGGGTCTAAAGGTCAGAAAAGTGCGTGAAATCGGCATAATTAACGGCGTCGTGATAAGAAAGGAGTAGAATTATGGCAAAAGAAAAAACGGCTGTATATTTTCAGCCGGAAACTATGAGAAAGATCGAGCAGGAGTACAAGGACGACAATTGTGCTTCAAAAACAGAGTTCATTGAAAAAGCCGTCACGTTTTACATCGGCTATCTTCGTCAGCAGCAGGAGGTAAACTACCTATCCCCTATGATAACAGAAACGGTCAAGGCGCAGATAAAAGGTACGGAACAGCGGCTTGCCCGTCTGATGTTTAAGGTCGCAGTCGAGCTTGGAAAGCTCTCGCATATGACTGCGACTATCAATGATGTTGACGATGAAACTCTAGAAAGTTTACACGCTATGTGCGTAAACGAAGTACGGAAGATCAATGGAATTATCGATTACGAGAACGCTGTTGATTTTCAGCAAGGCTAAGATGGTGCGTAACGAATACGAACCGCAAAATTTAAATATGAAAGGACTGAACTGATTTGTTTACACGAATAACAACAATCAAGACAACGAAGTGGAGAGTGATTTATGCAGAATATTCACAAAGAAATAGAAGAGAAACCAGATTCAAATCAGTACCGACGCCGACATGATTACTCGCACATCAAAACTGTGATTGATGGAGTAACTTACAAAATCTTATCCGTTAGTCCCAGAGCAGATGAAGGATACAAGCCACAAAAAGTGTCGGAACTGTTCGCTTATCTTATTAACGGCAGATAAAATTATCAAAAAATTTTCTGGACTTTCAAGCCGGATAGTGATATATTGTAGCTGTATCCTATTCGGTTTGAAAATTTACAGACTATGAAAGGATGGATAAATATGTCTGATTCGAATCGAAAAATTACTGCGTTATACTGCCGTTTATCACAGGAGGATATGAGGGACGGTGAGTCGGTCTCTATTGAAAATCAGAAACTCATCCTGCAAAAATATGCGAATGACCATGGTTTTTTAAACTGTAAATTCTATGTTGACGACGGATATTCGGGAGCAAATTTTAATCGTCCGGCATTCAAGGAAATGATGATTGAAGTGGAAAGCGGAAATGTTTCTGCGGTGATTGTAAAAGACCAGTCGAGACTTGGCAGAGAATATTTGCAGACGGGTATGCTTATGGAAGTTACCTTTCCGCAGTATGACGTCCGTTTTATCGCCGTAAACGACGGTGTAGACAGCACCGACGGTACAAACGATTATGCGGGAATACGCAATTATTTCAACGATCTTTTTGCAAGGGATACAAGTAAAAAGATCAGAGCGGTTCAGCGTGCAAAGGGCGAGCGCGGTGAGCGTGTTGGATCGGTAATAGCATATGGATACATGAAGAATCCCGACGATCCTAAGCAGCTGATCCCAGATCCCGAAACAGCGCCGATAGTGAAAGGAATTTTTGAAATGTATGCAGACGGAATCGGAATAATGAAGATATGTGATAAATTGTGTGCACAGAAAGTTATGTCGCCAAGCGTTTACGCATTCAGAAAAACAGGACGCAGGACGGGAAGATTGAATCCGGATAAACCGTATCATTGGGATCAGAAGTCCGTTCGACTGATGCTTTCAAACAGAGTCTACTGCGGCGATACCGTGAATTTTAAAACCTATACCAAGTCCAACAAGCTGAAAAAACGTATTAAAAACGATGATGAAAACGTTCTGATTTTTGAAAACACCCATGAACCTATCGTTGACAGAAAAACCTTTGATTTAGTACAAAAGCATTTTGACGGAAGAAAACGTCCCGATAGACAAGGAGAAATGGATAAATATGCAGGATACCTTTACTGCGGCGACTGCGGTAAGCGGTTGTATCTTCAGAGGGCAAAGACAAAGGCTGTTGAAAAAAACAGCTTCATATGCGGAGGCTACCAAAAGCGTACAACCGACTGCACCTGTCATCATATCAGAGAACAAGTTTTAGATCAAATCGTACTTGAAAATCTCAAAGCCGCCACAGCCTTCGCCCGAGATAATCCTGAGGAGTTTTACGCAATGGCAGCTAAGAACGGCGAGGTCGAGGCAAGGAGATTGTGTATAAATGCCGAGCGTGAGAAAGAGCAGATCACTGCAAGAATAAAACAGCTTGACAATATCATTAGCTGTCTGTATGAGGACAGGGTCACAGGGCGTATTACCCCGGAACGTTATGATATTCTTGCAAGCGGTTACGAACAGGAACAATCGCATCTTCGTCTTGAACTCGAATCTATATCGCACAAAATATCTGAAATGGATCTACGTGAGCAGTACATTCAGAAGTTTATAGCAAAAGCTAAGGAATACATTGAAATGCCTAAGCTTACTCCTGAACTGCTGAGAGTGTTTATACGCAGGATAGAGGTTTATGAAAAAACGGAAAAGTATTCAAGAACCTGCGGCAATACGATAGTGATCCATTACACATTTGAGATTGACAGTCGTCAGTCTTGAGCAAATAGAAATCAAAGCCCGTAAGATGTTGTGCTTACGGGTAATACATAATATTTATTTCTTCGTTAAGGATAGTCCGAGCTTGCAGGCTCGGCTTTTTTTATGCCCAAAACCGAGCAGATAAACAGCGAGTGTAAGGCGTTTGTATGGCTCCAAAACAAGCTCAAAGGCAGTTACAAGCCCTACACCGACAAGGGCAAAAAGGCACAGAAACAAAGGGCTTTGCAGGATTGTGTGCAGGAGGTTTTGCGTGATCTTAAGCGGACTGCCCGTACCCGTGAACAGTCGGTAAATACGGCGAAATTGCTGTATCAGCTTGCGGATAGTGCTGTCAGATTATCGGTTGAGGAAGCTTTAAGTGTTCCTATTCAGGAGCAGTGCGAGGATATAGATATCGTTTCTGAACCCGAACCTTGTATGGAATTTGGTTGATGCGATACCCTCCGCCTCACAGCGCAATACCTTGAAGATAACAAACTAACTGTCTTATTAAATACAAAAGAAAGAATATTATATGATCGGAAGTGAGAAATTGAATGATAAACAAATGATTTTAATAGGCGTACTTGTTGTAATTTTCATTGCCTTTTTAGTGGTAGTAAATCTGCTTGACAACAAGTCGCTTAACGGAATAAAGGCAAAAAAAGTCGGCAATGGACAGCACGGAACTGCGAGGTGGGCGACAAAAGCTGAGATAAAGCGTACTTTTATCCCTCTGCCATTCGAGCCGGAGATGTGGAGAAAAGGTCAGAATCTGCCGACTGTTCAAGGTACGGTGATTGGGTGCAGAGGTTCGGGCAAAAAGGCTGTTGCTCTTGTGGATGACGGTGATGTGCATACTCTTATGATCGGCGCAGCTGGTGTGGGAAAAACCGCTTACTTCTTGTATCCAAATTTAGAACTGGCTTGTGCAAGTGGAATGAGTTTTTTGTCGACAGACACAAAGGGAGATGTGGCGAGAAATTACGGAACTATCGCCAAAAAGTATTACGGCTACAATGTTTCTGTGCTTGATCTGAGAAATCCCACACGCTCGGACGAGAACAATATTCTGCATCTTGTCAACAAGTATATGGATATTTATCTGTCTGATAAAACCGACCTTTCAGCAAAGGCAAAGGCTGAAAAGTACGCAAAAATCGCAGCAAAAACTATTATAAATATCGGCGGAGGTGACAGCTCAAACTATGGTCAGAACGCATTTTTCTATGATGCAGCGGAAGGCTTGCTTGCCTCTGTTATTCTGCTTTTAGCGGAGTTTGGCGACAAAAACGAACGGCATATCGTTTCGGTTTTCAAGCTTATTCAGGACTTGCTCGCAAAATATCAGCCAGACCCGAAAGCAAAACCTAAAATGTATTTTTCAAAACTTATGGACAAACTTCCAAGCGAACACAAAGCAAAATGGCTTGCCGGAGCGGCTCTGAATGCGTCCGACCAGTCTATGCTGTCGGTAATGTCGACTGCACTTTCAAGGCTCAACAGCTTTCTTGATTCGGAGCTTGAACAAATGCTGTGCTTTGGCACAGCGATAGACGCCGAGAAATTCTGCAATGAAAAGTCTGCTATCTTTATTGTTCTTCCCGAAGAAGATACAAGCAAGTACTTTATGGTCAGCCTGCTTATCCAACAGCTATATCGTGAGATATTAGTCATTGCTGATGAAAACGGTGGAAAACTAAAAAACAGAGTTATGTTCTACTGCGACGAGTTTGGAACTTTTCCTAAGATAGAGGGGGCTGAATCAATGTTCTCCGCAGGCAGAAGTCGTAAAATCAGTATCGTTGCAATAATCCAGTCCTTTGCACAGCTTGAACAGAACTACGGAAAACAGGGCATGGAGATCATCACGGACAACACTCAGCTTACTGTGTTCGGCGGATTTGCACCAAACAGCCAGAGTGCAGAAGTGCTTTCAAAAGCTTTGGGCGAACAAACGGTATTGAGCGGTTCTGTCTCGCATGGCAGGGATAAAAGCCAGTCATTGCAGATGATAGGCAGACCGCTGATGACTGTGGATGAGCTGAAATCTATGCCGAAAGGACAGTTTATTGTGATGAAAACGGGTACACACCCTATGATAAGCAAGCTGAAATTGTTCTTCAAATGGGGTATTAAATTTGAGGAAGAGTATCGCCTGCCGGACAAGACTGCAAGGGCGGTTTCCTACAAGGAGCGTGACGAGCTGATAAAGGACATTGAGGTCAAATATCCGCAGAAGAAAAAAGCGGCTCCTCCTGTGGAAATCGAGATAGCGGATGAAGAAGAATTCGAGGATGAGCCTCCGAAAAAGAAAACTAATGTAAAAACGAACAGGAGTTGATGCATATTGATATTACCGAGAAGAATTTACGATTTAGGCTTGTCGCACAAAGCGGTATCGGTGTACTGCTATCTGTGCGGACGGGCAGACAAAAACGGAGAATGCTTTCCCTCTGTGAGAAGAATAGCGGAAGATCTGAGCATTTCAAAAAGTACGGTGTTTCGTGCTTTTAACGAGCTTGAAGAAAGCGGATCGTTAGAGCGTTTCCCCCGTTATCACCCACAAGGCGGTCGGCGGAGTTCGCTGTACCGCATAAAGGGAGAGATAACTAATACAAATCGTTCCAAGAAACGAGGTGGCAGCGTTGTTTGATTGGATATCCGACGCTGTGTGGGACATTATGTTCGAGTGGCTTTTCAACAAGGTCTACGGTGCGGTGGCAGAGCTTTTTATGTTCATAGATCAGTCGGCAACCGATCTGTTCTCTCTTGCCTGGGTGAGGACCTTTGTCAGTCTGTTTCAGGCTCTCGGTTGGATGCTTTTTGTCTGCGGTCTTGTCATGGCGGTTTTTGACACTGCTATGGCATACGAGTCGGGAGCGGCTAACATCAGGCAGACCTGTGTGAATGTGATAAAAGGCTTTATGGCGGCGGCTCTCTTTGCGGTAGTCCCACAGCGGCTTTACAAGCTGTGCATAGCCTTACAGGGTTCATTTTCCTACGATCTGCTTGGGGTGTTTTTGTCTGACACATACAGCACTATAGCCGATTCGTGGCTTTCTGTGCTGTATGTTCTTGCATCTGACGTTTCACTTTTTAGCCTGTTTTTTATCATACTTTTCGGTTACTGCACGGTAAAGGTCGTGTTTGCGAACATCAAGCGAGGCGGCATAATGCTTTGCCAGATAGCTGTCGGGAGCTTGTATATGTTCGGAGTTCCGAGGGGCTACACCGACGGCTTTTACAGCTGGTGCAAGCAGGTCATCGCTACTTGTCTGACGGCTTTTTTGCAGACAACGATATTGTATATCGGTCTTCTGACTTACACTCAGCACCCATTGCTTGCGGTGGGGATATGCCTGTCGGCAAACGAAGTGCCGAGGATAGCTCAGATGTATGGATTGGATACCAGTGTGAGAGTCAATATGATGTCTGTTAGCCATACGGTTTCTATGGGAGCTAAGGCTATTGGAATGCTGAAAGGAGGAGCAAAATGAAAACCTACATCTACCCCGAAAACCTAAAAGCAAACGTCAAACTATGGTTCTGGAACGTTCGGGATTTTATCATAATCTGCGGCGGGATAATTCTGTCGGTTGTGATTCTGGTGAACTTCTGGAACGTCCTGCCCTTTGCTGCGACCGCCTGCTTTGCGTTTCTCTCTCTTCGGGTCGGCGAAACTGCAATTATGGACTATATTTTTAACGCTGTGAAGTTTTTTCTGACTTCACAGCAATTGTATTTATGGAGGAAAGATTAAATGACAAAGAACAAAAACAGCGTTCAGGGCTTGATAGGTCTTGAACGCTTTACTCGTTTCGGTATAAAGACCGACAAAGCCGAGCTTGCGTTTTTCAGCGTAGAGCCGACCAATATTTCCGTGCTGTCTGCGGCTAACATCGACGTGAAGATACATCATCTTATGATGTTATTGAGTACCATACCTGACCTAGAAATACTGGCATTGGACTCCTGCGAGTGTTTTGACAGCAACAAAAATCATCTTAGGAAAAGGCTTGAAAAAGAGCATAACGAGGCGGTCAGAAAACTGCTGCAAGCTGACTATGATTTTCTTGATGAGATACAGATTGAGATGTCCACGGCAAGGCAGTTTATGTTTGCTGTGCGGTTCAGACGTGAAAAGGACGAACAGATCTTTAACACCATTAACCGAGTGGATAAGGCAATAGCCGAGCATGGATTTTCTGCAAGAAGAATGAGCAGATCGGAGGTGAAAAGAATGCTTGCTCTGTATTTCGGAACAAGCATTTCAGGCGATGAGATACCCGATATCGAGGGAGAAACCGAATTTGATTTGGAGGTGAAAACAAATGAGAACTAAAAAGCAGAAGAAAAAAGAACTGTCTGATGAGCAGCTTGAGATAGTGGAAGCAAAGGACTTTTTCGACCGCACCATGCCGGGCGTGATCCGCTTTTACACCGACCACTACATCTGCGGAAACTTCTACAAGTCCTGCTGGGCGGTGACGGAGTATCCGCCAAGTACGGAAGAAACGGCTATACTTGCTCACCTTGCGGACAGGAACGGTGTAACGCTCCGTATCTACAACCGACTTGTTACAAGCATGGAGCAAAGGAAGATCGTTCAGCAGGCAATGCGTAAGAACCATATGATGACCACCACAAATGACGTCAACGAAAGCATCAAGGCTCAGAACAACATCGACGATGTGGTAGAACTGCTGTCGGAGCTTAGAAGGAACAAAGAGCCGCTCCTGCATACAGCCGTGTTTATCGAGCTAAAAGCAAGTACTGAGGATAAGCTGAAAGAACTGCAGGCTGATATTCAAATGGAACTGACACGTTCCAAAATATCCGTTGACCGTTTGCTTTTACGTCAGAAAGAAGGATTCTTGTCTGTTCATCCTGCGGGCAATAACGTATTCGCAAGTCAGTTTGAACGTGTTCTTCCTGCAAGCTCGGTGGCTGATCTTTATCCCTTGAATTACAGCGGCAAGACCGATGAGAGCGGCTTTTATGTTGGAAGAGATAAGTACGGCACGAATATTCTTGTTGACTTTGATAAGCGTACAGAGGATAAGACAAACAGCAATATTCTCATTCTCGGCAACAGCGGTCAGGGTAAGTCGTATCTGATGAAACTGCTTTTATGCAATCAGCGTGAGGCAGGGAAAAGTGTTCTGATCTTAGACCCTGAACATGATAATCCTGTATAATAAAACTTGACACATACAAAACAATCAAAGTATAATAAAAACAAAGAAGTGTGTCATCAATGGGAACAGGAAAACAATATGATGAAGAGTTTAAAAAGCAGGCAATAAAGCTCGCAAAGGAGATTGGCACCAAGGCAGCAGCAGATGAGCTGTGCATCCCAAAATGGACGCTGGGGACGTGGGTGCAAAAGGCACAGATCGGGGAAATAGACACAGGTGCATATTATGAACCGATCGCCAATGCACTCCACAACCAGGGTATATTTGTATCCGTAGTCAATCCTTTGTTGATTGATGACTATTCAGCCTGCTTGATTCCTGCTTTCCAAATGCCAACACATTATTCACTTCACCTCGCAGAGAGTCTGACGGGCACGAAAAATGGGTCGATTTTGTGCTGAAGTTTCCTCATATTCATTCTATTTCAAAGCTTTCCTTATCAGCTTTAAAGGTAAAGTATCAAAGCTTGTGCAGAAAGAACAATTGATTGGGGCTTGACTTTTATTTGCAGGTCTTTATCACTTTGAATTATACAAGTATTGTCATTTTAGATAAAGCTTGTATTGGATGCGTGGTTTTAAATTAATAAATATTTTTATCAAGATATTACCCTTTACAAATTCCCCACCAAAATAGGATTCAGCAAAACATACTCAAACACGCCTATCCCCAGCAGAGCCAGCAATATCGGCAAAATAAGCACCGCCGTCGCCGCAAGGAATGTCGAGATAAAACTCTTGAGCTTTGCCGACAGAAAATAGATGATGAGCATTGCGCAGAGCAAAGAGAGATACCGCCCAAGGCTTATGAGAATGAGATATTCTTTGATAGAAATATCAAAATTTGAAAGTGCTTCGATAGAGCAGGCGGGGGCGTTTATCCCCCTCGTACCGTATGCGCTGATAACGTTGTAAAAGTAGGGCGCATAGGTCAGCGCGAAAATGATCGTCACAATGATAACGCCAATGCCGAACTTGCAAAGAAAGGTGTCCTCCCTGCCACGGGCAGAGGTTTTAAGCAGCACGTTCGCACCTGTCTGATACTCGGCTGCATAAACGTAGGTAAGGCAAAGTATCACCATTGCCATTGCGGTAAGACCAAGGGTCAAGTCCTTGTTTCCTGCACTTTCGTCGCCCGTCAAAAGCTTGTAGCCGCTGTCATAGACGAACTCGCCATTTTCGGTAGTCTGCAAATATTCTGCGTGAGCCTTGACCTGCTCGAATGCGTACTGCGGAGCAAGTATATCCTGATACTTCATCATTATGTGGTTTTGTCAATATCACTTGACACATTTTATTCGAACAAGAATTATGCAACGAGAAAGATATGATCATAGTAGAGCTTTCTTCGAACTGCCGGAGGCAGACCACCGTTGGCGGTGCAGATTCTTCTGTTGGCCCAGTAACTCATAAAATATCTCCAGATCATGGTCTTCAACTCTTTCATAGTGTAGTTCTCCGGCTTGTCCTCACGGCTGTAGAACAGCTCTTCTTTCATTCTTGCCCACATACTTTCACAGCGTGCATTATCATGACATCTTCCACCGGCACTGTTCATGCTTTGAATGATCCCATATTTCTTTACAGCAGCTCGGTACTCTTCGCTTGTATACTGACTGCCCCTGTCCGAATGTATGATACAGCCTTTTATATCAGGATATGATTTGTTTGCGTTTTCAAGAGTATGGCAGCAGAGCGAAGCTCTCATATTATCTTCAATAGCTATCCCCAGCGGCATCAGATCAAAGCAGTCAAATATCGCTGAAACATAGAGCTTTCCATCCTTTGCTTTCACCTCGCTCATGTCGGTCACAGCTTTTTTCAAAGGCCTGTCTGCGTAAAAATCACGTCTGAGAAGATCATCCGATTTTTGAGCAAGCCGATCAGCTTTGGTTATCCCGTTTGGCTTTCTGCGAGGCTTGTGTATCAATCCTATCTGCGCCATGACCTTGCGTACAGTAGCTTCACAGGGAATGTCAATGTCAGTTTTCCCGGCAGTCTTTCTCTGCTGCAATGCAAGATACATACGCTCCCTGCCGTAGCAGTCATTATATTGGTCTTCTTCGTGGATCTTCATCATTTCATCCGCAAGTGCCTGATACTTCCAGGGGGCGTTTTTATGGCTGAGATGATCGTAAAATGCTTGTCTTGTAACCTCCAAAGCCTTGCAGTAAAAACTGATCCTTCCTGTGATCCTACCGTCATCAGTCTTTTTGGAAATGAACTTTAACCGTTCTTCTTTCCTGACTTCCGACGGTTCGCGGCGAAAAAAGCAGATGCTTCCTCCAGAAATTCATTAAGCTCTTCAAGCTCACGGTTTTTCTTTTCAAGCTCTTTGATCCGTTTGTTTGCTGCCTGAAGCTGCTGTGCTATAGTAAGTGACTCTCCCGGTGTACGTGAGCCTGCACCTGTGTCTATTTCTCCGATCCGTGCCTTTTGCACCCACGTCCCAAGCGTCCCTTTGGGGATGCACAGCTCATCTGCTGCTGCCTTGGTGCCAACCTCCTTTGCGAGCTTTATTGCCTGCTTTTTAAACTCTTCATCATATTGTTTTCCTGTTCCCATTGATGACACACTCCTTTGTTTTTATTATACTTTGATTGTTTT
>NZ_QTVE01000003.1:233366-239261 GCF_003460465.1 Ruminococcus sp. AF37-20
CCCATTGATGACACACTCCTTTGTTTTTATTATACTTTGATTGTTTTTTATGTGTCAAGTTTTATTATACAGGATTAATCCGAGCGTATAAAATCGACTTGTCGCAGTACGGAGTTTTCTCGAACGAGCTTTCAAAGCAGGCCTTGTGGGACTACATAGAATATCTCAACAAAAAGTACAAGCCTAAAACAGCCAAGCGTAAGCTTGCAACGCTTAAAGCGTTTATTCACTTTCTGCTTTTGCAGGATCTTATCGACTTTAATCCGTTTGACAAACTGGAAACAACGATAAAAGAGCCTTTGCTGCTGCCGAAAACCATTCCCCTTGGAGTTATAGCTAAACTAATATCTTTTTCGTATCAGCAGATTGTGTTTGCTAAAAGCGATTATCAGATTCGCAGTGCAGTTCGTAATACAGCAATTCTCGAATTGCTTTTCGCTACAGGAGCTAGAGTGGCGGAGATTTGTACTTTGCGTTCAGATAATGTTGATCTGTTAGGAAACTCGGTTAAATTCTATGGTAAAGGCTCAAAAGAACGTATTATACCTATTGAAAATTTTGCGGTACTCAGTATTCTTAGAAAATATCATTCGTTATTTGAAAAAGAGATTCCAGATTCGGGATATTTTTTCGTCAACAAGCTAGGCAGAAGAATGACCGAACAGTCTGTTCGCAATATGATAAATTTCTATTGCAAACAGTGCGGAGTAGATATGCATATAACGCCCCATATGTTCCGACATTCTTTTGCTACTCTTCTTCTCGAAGAAGATGTTGATATCCGATACATACAGCGAATGTTGGGACATAGTTCAATAACTACAACTCAGATTTATACACATGTTACGTCTGCAAAACAAAAAGAGATACTTAAAACAAAGCATCCAAGAAACAAACTGAATATTGGTTAGGAGGAGATACTATAGCTTTATCGCAAATAATCGTAACAAGCCGCTATCTGAAAAGCGGTACACAGAAAAGTAAAAACAAGCGCAGAAATTACACAAAGTATATCGCAACCCGTGAAACAGTTGAGGTTCGGGATCAAAACACTATTGACAGAAAAGATAACGCTACTAAAAACCAACAAGAATTGCTTCGTGATCTGCTTTCAGATTTTCCCGAAGCTAAAAGATACCTTGAGTATGAGGACTACACTGCGAACCCTACTGTAGAAAACGCTTCGGAACTAATCAGTACGATCATTGAGCGTAACGCTGACGTCATCGGTAATCGTCAGAATTTTGTCGGTTACATGGCTATGCGTCCGGGGGTTCAGAAAAGAGGTTCTCATGGTCTTTTCAATGAAAAAGATGAACCGATAATTCTTGACAGGGTAGCTAACGAAATAGCAAATCACAAAGGCAATGTCTGGTCCCACGTAATTTCACTTCGTCGTGAAGATGCAATTAGACTTGGCTACGATAATTCGGAAGCGTGGCGGCAGCTTGTTATGCGTCACATTTCAGATATTGCAAAAAATCAGAAAATTTCATTATGCAATTTAAAATGGTACGCCGCATTTCATGACACGACTCATCACCCGCATATTCATCTGCTTGTTTATTCCGAAAATACAAAGGAAGGATTCTTAACAAACGAGGAAATTAATAAGATTCGTTCAGCTTTTGCAAACGATATATTTCACGATGATTTGCAGTCCATATATCAGGAGCAGACATTAAGCCGTGACGAATTGAAAGCAGTATCAAAAACGGAGTTTGAAAGTGTTGTCAGAAAAGTTCAGCAAGGCGGTTTTGAAAATCCGCAGCTTGAAAATCTTATCCGCAAACTATATTCTCAGTTACAGAATGTTAAAGGCAAAAAAGTATATGGGTACCTTCCGCCTGATGTCAAAGAAACGGTCAACAGTATTTTTTCAGAACTTGCAAAAGACAATAATATCCGTCAGCTTTATGAAAAATGGTGCAGTTTGGAGAGCTTGAAATACAAGACCTATACGCAAAAAGAAAAAGAACTGCCGCCATTGGTTGATAACAAAGTTTTTCAGCCTGTGCGGAATATGATAATCAGAACTGTGCTTGACATGAATTATCCTGTCATTGATGTAGAAATTGAAGAACCCGATCCAACAGAACAATTTGAGAATGATGACTTTTATGTTGATATTTCTCCACAGTTCGATGAATCTGAGCAATCCGAAAATGATAAAGTGACATTTTCAAATAACGATGATCTGACAGCCGAAGATTTCATTTGGAGTGGTGAAAATGCGGTAACAGTCGATGTTGATGACGCTCCGAAAAGCAAATATTACCTCAAGTGGAGTAGTTCCTACAAAGAAGCCTGCAAGCTGATTTATAACAAGCGATCAAAGCTTGAAGATTTTCAAAAAGCGGAGCAGCTTTTGCTTAACGAATCAGGGGCAGGTAATGTTCTTGCTATTCAAGATCTGGGCAAACTCTATTCTACTGATAAACTCGGCGAAAAAGATGAAAAAAAGTCTTTTTCATTCTACGAAGAAGCATTTCAGGGTTTTATGGAGATCGAGCCGGACTCAGATTTTATGTTTCCATATGAACCAAAATACAAAGGGCAGGTCATGAAACCCGTGGATATGCGTTCTTACGTTTGGTATAGAATCGGAAAAATGCATTGCTATGGTCTGGGAACGGAACAAGATTATTAAAAGGCATTTGAATGGTTTTTGAAGTCAGCTCAGGAGGGCAACAAATTCGCACAATACAGTCTCGCCAATTTATATTACTACGGCAACGGTGTGGAAAAAGACTTGTCGCAGGCGTTTTTGTGGTATCGCAAATCATCTGAACAGGGACAGCCTTATGCCCCATACGCTGTTGCTCAAATGTACGATAAAGGCGAATATGTAAGTCAAAGTGAAGAAACCGCACAAAGATATTACAAGGTCGCATTATCCGGTTTTCTTGAACTTGAAAGCAAGGGTCAGGCGGACGATAATCTATATTACAAACTGGGTGCTATGTACAAAAAGGGACTTGGAACGGAGATTGATATTCCTAAAGCCATCGAATATTTTGAAAAATCCGCTGAAAATATGTGGTCAACTTATCAGCTCGGCAGGCTTTATCTTTTCGGGGCAGAGGGAGTTGAAAAAGATAAGGAAAAGGCTGCCCAATGGCTTACAAAGTCCGCAAACGACGGTAATGAGTACGCTCAGAATATGCTTGACGATATGGGGCATTTTGAAAATATGCTACTTAGAAATACTGTTATGGGATTGTTTGTGAATTTAAGTAGGTGCATTGAAGATGATTATACACAGAAGTATAAATCGGTCAGACGAACAGTCGACAGCAGGCTGCGGAGGATGATAAGGTTGAAAAAGCAGGATATGGGAATTAAAGAGAATTTCACACAGAGCTTGGATTGATTTTTTGAAATAAATATATTAACCGTTGTAGAAAAATAAAAAATATGCTTAAATTCAAAAAGAGCTGGAAGAAAAATTGATAAAGCAACGGATTGTGGTATTCGGATAAATAAAAGTCAATCGCCTCCCCAAAAAAGCACAGCTATGGATAAATTGTTTCATAGACCGTGCTTTTTCACATAAATACAGATTTATGCAAATAATAATCGAAAACATTAAATCAGTAAATTTTGTTTATTTTATATTAATGATTTCGATTTATATTGAAAAAGTTGGGATTTTGTGTTAAAATAAAATAAAGGAGTGATTTTATGAGAATTGCTATTTGTGACGATGAAAAAACTTACATTGAGAAATTAAAAAATGACATCAATTCGCTGCAGACTCATGAAAACGCTTTCGAATTTTCAGAATTCGAAAGCGGAGAATCATTTATTGAACAATTTTCAAAAGATAAATATGATTTAGTTATTCTTGATATTGAGATGAAAGATTTGAATGGTTTGCAGACGGCTGAGTTTTTAAGGCAAATTGATAAAAATGTGATCCTTATTTTTATGACCAGTTTTGACAAATTCGTTTATCAAGGCTATGAAGTTAAGGCATTCAGATATATATTAAAAAATCAACCCAAGTCCATTTATTTGAAACAACTCAGCGATACAGTTCAAGAGTATTATAGAAATAAGAAATACATTAAAGTCATTGACGATGGTATCGAGAAAGAACTTCTTACAGTCGATATTTTGTATATAGAGGTTTATTCACATCAAATAGTCATCCATACGTTGAATAAACACTATTATCAAAAGGGTAAACTGGGCGACTATGAGAAAATGTTAGAAGGATGTTTATTTGTACGTTCCGATAAAAGCGTTCTGATAAACATTACTAATATTGACTACATTAAAAAGAATCAAGTATTTCTGAAGAATGGCAAAAGCCTATACGTCAGCAGAAATCATCTTGAAAATATCACAAAAGCTTTTTTGAAATTTAGCAGAAGCAGGTGGGGCTAATGTCTGTTAATGAATTAATTATAGAAATTCTAAATTGCATTGCTGAGAGCTCAATTATAATTTTTTACTTGTACAATATGATGAAAGAGAGCTTCAGAGTTCGAAAAAGAGCAATATTTCCGGCAACACTGCTTACCTCTATGATTCTTGCAGCAGTAACATTATTTTTTGAATATCCATGGATCAACTTGATCGCTACTTTTGTACTGATGACAGCTGTTTCCAACATAATGTTTGAATGTAAATTCGGTAAAAAACTTTTTTGTTCATTAATATTCTTGATAGTAATACTTGCTTCAGAATCACTTCCAATGGGAATACTTTATATATTGAATTTCGGAAGCCCCTTGGATCAATTAAATTCAGGTTTAGGCAGATATATTGGAATGGCTTGTTCAAAGCTATTTTGTTTCTGGTTTTCGGTATATATAATAGAGTATTCAAAAAACAAGCAGAAAGATATTCCATTAAAGAACTGGCTGTCAATTATATTAATACCGATTTTAAGTGTGGTCATTCTTAATGGGATTTTTGTGTCATATGGGTTAACCCATAGACAGACTATAAATTATTTGATTTCCGTTATTGGATTACTTGCACTTAATTTATTTGTGTTTAACTTTTTTGATACATATGCAAATCAATTGAAATTGAAAGTCATGGAACAGAGACTTAAATCAGAAGAAGAAAATTATATGCTGATTGAAAGTAAATACAACGAGATAAGGCAATTAAAGCATGATATAAATAATCAGATATCTGTGGCAAGATCTATGTTCCGCTATGGAAATCAAAATGAGGCAATTAGGCATCTGGAGAATTTATCAAACAGCTTATCAGACGCAGGTGGAATATGCTACACAGGTATTTCATCCGTTGATGCTATTATCAATATGAAATGGCAGGAAGCATTAAATAAAAATATACAATTCACAACTAAGATAAACGTGTTTGAATCAATGACCATAGACAATATGCTGATTTGTCGGATACTCGCTAATCTTCTTGATAATGCAATTGAAGGAGCAGAGCGCTGTTCATGTGTCAATAAATATATTCACATTTCAATGATACAAGTCGATAAGAAACTTCGAATTTGTGTTATAAATTCATCAGATGAGGTTGACACTCAGAACCTTAAATCCAGTAAGTCAGGAAATGGATTACATGGTATAGGTGTAAGCAGTATAAAAAAAGCTGCGGATCAGTTGGGTGGAGTCACATCTTTTGAATGGGAGGACGAAACATTCACAGCCGACATGTTAATAAAGTATTAACGGAAAGAACAAATGACGTCCAAAAAGGTACTTTGGCGCAAAAGACTTGAAAAAAATAAATAGTATACGCTATACTGAAAACTAGGATCAGCTAGGAAAAGTATAGCGTATTTTTTATCCGGGAGAGCAATTAAACAATGAGGAAACCAGATCAGGAAACAAAGCGAGGAATAGTCATAACGTTAATTCTCAGTGCGATCTATGGCATAACGACATTAGTAACAGG
>NZ_QTVE01000030.1:0-17737 GCF_003460465.1 Ruminococcus sp. AF37-20
TTCTTCAATAACTATCGTGTCCAATATCATTGACAAACTAACATAATGAATTACGGCTATTTCAACTTCCGTGTTGATGTTAACAAACATTTCACAATCAACAAGATGTTAATTCTACAGACATCCTTCTTGAATTTATAAATAAATAATGCTATACTTGATACATTATAAAGTATATAGGATGTGATGAAATGCTCGCTGTTTGTATGACGCTGATCGACGATGATGATAAATCAGAGTTCAGAAAAATATACGACTCTCTTGAAAGAAAATTGTTCGTATTCTCAATGTCAAAGTTACATAATAATGCCTTGGCAGAAGAAGCTGTTTCTGAAACATTTTTGGCGTTAGCAGAAAATTTCAAAAAAATTCATAGTTTAGAACCAGCCGAAATAGTCGCTTATACAGTTATTATTAATAGAAACGTGTGTATTGATATTCTTGCAAAAGAACATAAACACAGTATCAATGTTCAGATAGATGAAAAAATCAAGGAGATATCTGAAGACTGCGACCACTTTGAACAGCTTATTGTTGCTGATATGGTCGAAAAGCTGCCTGATATTTACCGTGACGTTATTATGATGAAATATTTCTATGGCTTTAAGGTCAAGGAAATATCAAAGCAGTTGCATTTATCTGTTGGCGGAGTAAAATCAAGACTTGAAAAAGCCCGAAAAATACTCAGAAAGGATATAAACGACGATGAGTGATACACGATCAGAATTAAAAAAGCTTGTACCTTTGTATTGCGACGAACTAAATAGCCTAGATCTGTCATTGTACGAAAATTATGAGTTTTCTAAGGACTATCTGAACAAAAAAGAAAAGCTCATAAAGAACCAAAGCCGCATCTATTATCCGCTTATCAAAACCACAGGACGAAGGATCGCTTCTGCCATAATTGCGGCAGCCATTATGGGTACAACAACTGTTGCAGCCTATGCACCTGCAAGAAACGCCATAAAGAATTTCTTCCTGCGAATTTTTAATGATCACTCAGTTGTATCTGTTCAATATGATAGTGAGGATATAGGCGACCACAAGAGCAGGATAGAAAAGCAATATAGTATTACTGTTCCGGAAGGTTTTGTTTTAGATGAAAACGAAAGTGTTTCAACTGACGATCATATCGGATTATGCTATTATTCAGATGATAAGAAAAAGAGCATATATTTCGACCAATATACAGCGGATTCTTATTCTTCATATTATGATAATGAACGTGGTCATTTCAAAACTTCATCAGATAAATTCGGAAATGAGTTTATTTTATACACAAATGATGATTTCATAAGTATTTTGTGGGATAATGGTGAATATATATTTGAATTAAGCGGTGACATATCTGAATCAGAAATAATGGATATCTACTATTCTGTAAAATAGAAATTAATAGTGCATGGTGTGATACTGTGCACTATTTTTATGCAATAACAACAAAAACAAGTACGTACAATTGTGGAAACATACAAACTTTTATTTTGCAACCAGCCATTTTTATCGTTTTTTCAGTTTATATAATTGAAAGGCAGTGAAAAAGTTTATATGCTTAGTTCTGACAGTTATACTGACCTGTTGTATGACTATATCTGTTTTTGCTTCTTGTGAAGAGGTTGCAATGACAGATGAGGTTGATGCAAGGTATGCGTATATCAACAAGATCACATCGATAGTGAGTATCTCATCAAAAAATGCAACTTGTCAATCAACCGTACAAGGCAGTTCTAAAACTGTGACCAAAATTGTGGTCAAGCAAACATTGCAGTACAAAAGTGGTACGAAATGGCTTGATGTAGCAAGCTGGGTAGAAACTGTAAACAAATCTAGTGTTTCATTTAACAACACAAAGTATAATATCGGCAGCGGTACTTATCGTGTAAAGACGACTGCTGATGTTTACAGTGGCTCAAAGTATGAAACTATTACTGTTTACAGCAAAACAGCGTCATGCTAAAATAATAGGCTGTGCACAGAAAGGACAGGCGATTCCAATGCAGTAATAAAATTTATATAATCCAAAATCAAAAACAAAACATTGACATTCAAATATTTGGATGTTATAATAAGAAAGGACGTTTAATATGAAAAAAATCGTTAAGAGAATCGCAGCTATGGGTGCTGCTGTTATGATGATGAGTTCTATGGCTATTGGGGCTAGTGCGTATGAAGCCATAAAATACGGCAGAGCAGTTGGTGGTTCTGGCTCAAATGCTTATATTTCATGTTTTGTAACAGGAATAAGAACAAATTCAACTGTAGCTGGTCAAGCTTGGACTAGGACATCAAGTAACAATAACAATGTTTACAATCCAAATTGTAAATACAGCGGTTATGTTTATGCAAGTGCCTCTGTTGGTGGTACTGGTTGTGGATCATCTCACTCTGACACAGGTAAAATTGAGCATTCGTTTGGGTTAAAAGGTTGTACATCTTCAAAGTTAGTAAAAACTGTACATATTTATAATGATAAGGTACATGGCAATTACAGCACAACGCTTTCCGTTGATAGTCAATAATAGAACTTGAGTGTGAATTATGAAAACTAAAATTATTATCGCAACAGCCGCAGTTATAATTGCCGCAGTTGCAGTTACACTTTTCATTTCTCTTGGCACAAAATCCGATAAGGCGGTTTCTTCTGAAAAGGGTCAACAAGAACTTTCTGCTTCTCCCACAAACCTTTTGTGTCCTGAAGCTTCTTCTACTGCATTTGCAAACAATTTTGTGTATTACAAAACCTATGACGGCATTGCAGAATATGATATCGAATCCGACAGCCTTGCAATGATAAAGGTCAAGCTTCAAGAGTATTCAAACTTGTCCTGCTATACCATATATGACGGCGTTATATACGCTGTAAGGTCGGTGTATAATTCTGCTACGCAAAAGGAAGATTACAGCATTGTCACAGTGGATTACAACAGCGGCGATGTCACAGAAGTGTATTCTGCACCAAAGGACAGCATATTAGGCCGTATGTCTATGGACAAAGACGGAGATATCTATTTTGTTGAGGGCAAATACAAAAAGAGCGAGACCGACGAGAACGGATTCAGCACAGGCTATTCGCTATATAAATACGCTCTCAAAAACTCTGACAAAAGCGAGATAACAAAAGCCAATACCTATTACATAAGCGACGGCAAGCTTTATTTTACAAGGCTTTGTCCAAAAACGGATACAGTCCGCCTATTTATAGCTCCACTTTCAGGCCCTCAGAACGTCAAGGATACAGGCATTGATGTTGGCTCTCAGATAAGCGAAAATACGCCGTATATGTATTATCCTGCCGACGGAAATGTGTATTACTCTAATGGCGAAAACAAGCTGTATAGGTATAACGAGGATAATGAAAAAAGTGACACAGTTTGCACTTTTAAAGACAAATCTTTTGTAAGATATTTTCAGTATTTCAATAACACTATGATAGTGCTTGTTCGTGAGCCAAATGATAATGGCAAAATGTATCAGTATGTGCTTTATTATCTTGATAACGATAATAAACCGCAGAAGATAATTGATGATGCTAAGCTCAATGAAAAGTATTTTTACGGCTATGAGTATATCGACTATATGACGATATTCAATAACTGTGAGGATTATTTCCTTCTTTCGACCTATAATCCCGACGCTGATACAGCCGCTTATCTTGTGGATAAAGATTTTAAACTGCACAAGTTTATTTCAAACGGCGAATGGGATTATGATACATATGCAGAGATACAGTCAGAAATGTAAGAGCTTGATATTTGAGGTGTGACGATTTGAAACTTCTCAGATTTATGATAAGAAAAGATATGGCGAAGTCAGCTTTGATAAGCTTATTGCTGGCTTTGCTTTCCTGTGCCTTTTTGATATCTGTACTCAGACCTTCTTATGCTTATGGCGAAAAATACATGACCTATCTTAAAAGCGGCTCGGAAGCCGTAAGCCAAGGCGCTCAAAAGCTTGCTGATGAGCAAAACTCCCTTAATAATGAGATAAACGACTATCAAAATAACCACAACACGGGCGGTGTAAAACAGGCTGAATTGCCTGTGGAGCTTGAGAAAAAGATAATAGATTTTTCTCAGAAAAATTCTCAGGCTGGTGTGGGTCTTGACAGTATGTTTTCTCTTATTGAGGGGCAGCTTTACGCTCAGCAAAACTCTTTGAAGCTCATATCCGAGCGTGTGAGAGGTTACAGCCGAAATGCAAGGCGTGGCGTTACTGATGAGTATTCTTTAAAGCTGTCAAACAAACTTATAGAAGACTATGATTCCGTTATAACAGCGCTTGAAAAATCTGATAATATCATTGACACCAGAGCCGCTGACGGCTTTGAAAACTATATGTCATCTGAAATACTCATACCATTCGGTGTTTATCTGCTCCTTTTCAGCATATTTTCATCAGAGATACAAAGCGGCAGGATAAAAAGCTTTGGAATAACCAAAACGGGCGTGAGGAAATTCTCACTTTTCAAGCTTTGTACCGGCTTTGTTGCTGTAATAATTCTTGTTTTGATAATTTACACTGTGGATATTATAACTCTTTTTATTTACGATACAAACGGCTTTAAACTTGATATGCCATTGCAATATCTGAGCGGTTTTGAACTAAGTTCGGCGAATATGAGCTTTAGCGGATATGTGGTTGCAGTATTTGCCGCAAAGCTTGTTTATGCACTTTTCACCGCAAGCATTGTGATGTTTCTTTCAATGCTTAGCAGAAAGACCATACTTGCAGGAGCGGTCTGCCTTGTGCCAATATTTGTACCATTATATCTGAAAACCACAAGCTTTTCAAACCCTGCCGTTGACATTTTAACAGGCAATTACACCAATATGCTCAATGAAACGGGTTATATGAATTTTTGGGGAATACCTGCACGAGAATACGTTGTTTATTTTGCTATTATGTTCATCATGGCCGCAGTTTTTGCTGCAGGGACATATCTTCTTGCTGAAAGACAGGTGGGATAATGAAAAGTATGTATAGTTATCAGACTTCACGGCTTTTAAAGAAATTTTGGTTGCTTTTTGTCATAGTGATTATTTTTTCAGCTTCCGCAAAATTCACAGTGTATCGGAGCTTTGATTCTTCAAATAATCTTACCTATATGAACAAAGAAACGGCGGAGATATACAATGAACTTATAGAAAATTCCGCAGACAAGACACTTGATCAATGTGATGAATACATAACGGACTATGAGCTGAGGAGTTACGCAGGCGGTTATAACGATAACATCACAGCCGCCGTGAACAAGTATAAGACCGAGCTTCGCAGTTGTTTCATGGTCGAAAGCATCAGAAGCTATGCACGCACGGGAAGAGGTCTAACAGACGCTAATATTCCCTCTGACCTTGTGAAAAACAGCCGACTTTACGCTGCCTTTTCAACACCGCAGGTGATAAATGACGAGCCGTTTTTGAAGTTTCTTGAATTGCAGGCGGTAGATATTATGCCGATATTTGTGCTGTTGCTTGTGGGTGTTTTTGTTGCGGACAGTTACGAAAAACGAATGGATCAGCAGATAAGGATATCTAAAAATTCGTCAGCGTTTTTTAAGTCACGGGAGATAATTTTATCAGTGGCGATATTTATAATGTTCACACTGAGCTTTTTTGCAGACCTTATTATAAGCGGAACATTACATCAGAGCAAGTACAGCACCTCATCTTTACAAAGCGTGTGGCAATTTGACCTTGCGCCTTTAATGCTAACTGTTAGAGGCACAATAATATGGCTATATGTCACAAGGCTTATGTCGCTTTTTATAACCTACGGCATTTTCGTGCTTGTGGCAAAGCAAGTGCGCTCTGTGAAAAAATATGTTATGCTGACCTCTGGGCTGATAGCGGTCATGTCCGCCGCCGCACATTATGTGGGAGCACTTTCGCCTTATATGTTTGCGGCTGTCACAAGCGTAAATGGGCAGCTTAACAACCTTGACTATATGAGGGCTTTTGATTGTTCGGAAGCGGTAGCTGTATTCATATATCTTGCAGCGATTTTGAGCGGACTGACTGCATGGAGATACAGCGGATATTATGAAAAAAGCTTTGACCGATAAGGAGTGGTGATGATATGAGCGTTTTAAGAGTAGAAAACTTATCCAAAAGATACGGCAAAAAGCAGGTGCTCAAGGGCATAACCTGCGAATTTCATACGGGCATAAACGCTTTGCTTGGACCAAACGGCGCAGGCAAGACCACCATAATGAACTGCATATCGGGCGTGATAAAAAAGTCGGGCGGCAGCGTGACCCTTGACGGGCAGGACGTTTTTGAAATGGGCGAGAAATATCGTGAAAAGCTGAGCTTTCAGTTTCAGTATCAGCCATTTTATCCAAGCTACACCGCCCATGAATTTCTCGGATTTTCGGCTCTGTTAAAAGGAATGCCTGAGCCGCTTATTGAGGACGAGATAAGACGTGTGCTGAGGCTTGTGAATCTGTCTGAAAATCTTGACGACAAGATAAGGTCATTTTCGGGCGGAATGAAACAGCGACTTGCCATTGCACAGACTATCCTTAACTCCCCCGAGATACTGATTTTTGACGAGCCCTCCGCAGGTCTTGACCCATTTGAGCGTGAGCAGTTCAAGCGGATAATGGTGAAGCTCAAAGAAACAAGCATTATAATAATCTCAACACACATCGTTTCCGACATCGACACTATAACAGACGATCTTATCATCTTGAATAAAGGCTCAGTTATTGCAAATGACAGCCCCGATGTGCTTTTTGAGCACATAAGGGGTATGGTTTGGGATATTCCGAAAGCGGACATTGTTCTGCTGCCTATCGAGAACATTTATTATGAGGATACAAAGTCGAAGACTATCTCAAAGACAAAGCCCACCCCTAACGCTGTTATGAGCGAGCCGACTATGAATGATCTTTATTTCTGCGGACAGCTTGACGGGGGAGTGTTTGAGTGAGGAGATAATTCAGATAATGATGTCAACTCTGAACGATAGTTGCCTCTTATCTTCAGTAATTAGACTTTGTCCTCTACGAAAAAATTGTAATGAAATGATAGAATATGCTTATAAACCACAGCCAAAATATGCTTTGTCTTGATTAATTTAATATACTTGAACTGCGTGAAAATGCAGATGAGTGTGATTATCTTTTTGTTGTTTCACCTAAAATTGAAACAAAAATATGCACTAAATGCGGGAGCTGCATAAATGAACATTATACAGCTCTTAAGATAAGAGGTCATAAACATTTGTATAAAGACTGTGGAAGTATTTTTGTTGACAGATTCAATACGCTAGATCTTTGCTCAAAAATGACTAACAGACTTAGGTGTAAGATCCAGCAATTATCATTAACAAAACCATTTAAGCATATTGCAAGAGACGGGAAAGGTTATTCATTTGAAATTCTAAGAGGAAAGGTTCTTTATGGTCAAGCCTATAAAACCAAAGCCATTTTTTCGTATAATAAATTTTCTCCGACAATACACTATGTAATTGGTCCTTCGACCCGCTCGTCATTAAATATGATTAAAAATCTTATGGATTCGTACAAACAGATATCAGGAGCCGATATTGATAGGTTAAAATTAGGACTATTCTGAATAGAATAAGCTGCCACAGATTTTTTCTGTAGCAGCTTATTTTTTGTTTATGCTATTCCTTCTTGCGAAGATATCCGTCATCATCATATTTCTTAGCTATATGCTGTGCAGCTTGCCAATCGTCCCATTTGTCTACAGCCTTATTCCAAAGTTTATCTATTTGCTTTGGCGGAACGTATTCCAAATTGCCATATATTATTTCCGCTTTTTGGTATAATGTTGCGATCTGACTATATACCAAAAATCATCAAGATCGATCAAGTTTTACACCCTCTTTTTTTTATTTAATGCAATACTATATTATATCATACTTTCTAAAAAAGTTTACATTTATCAACACGGAAGTTGAAATAGCCTAAACTCTCTGCAGTCTTAAAAAAAGCAGCCTCGTTTTACAGAAGCTGCCTTATGTACATTAATTTTATTCTAGGTCTTTTTTCTTTACAGAAGCAACACAGAAGTCGATACGTTCTTCATCATCTTCTTCATTTCCTGAACCTGTGAGAGGAACTCCTTTTGTTGGGTCGATCCCGTCAACGGCTGTAACAAGTCCTGTGCCCTCGCCAATAGAAGCACCCGGTACTCTGAACTTTGTAATGTCGATAGGCTCGATAGAGGTCTCAACAGGCTTTTCAAGCTGTGGTATCCACTCATATGGTACACGATAAGCTCTGTAGATCATGTTGCTTTTGAATGTTCCAGCAAAATTCTTGAAATAAGGGTTTACAAATTCCCAAACTATTTCATGGTCAGGTGTGACCTCAAGAAGATGTCCATCTGAACCTTCCGTAATAAGAGTGTTTCCGTTCGGAAGTCGCTGTGCAGAGCTGATGTATGAGCTATAGAACTTAGAAGCGTCAGTAAAAAGCAGATTTCCTGCTTCAAGGGGAGTGTACTGCCATGTTATTTCAAGTGTAACAGGATTGAATTGAAGTACTCTTGAGTAATCTCTGTGTGCATTGTTCACGCCTGTGAGGGAAGCAGGGTTAGGTGTGCCGTAGCCACCCTCGCCACCGTTATCGAATACCAACAGGTCGCCCTCTCCAGGAAGTCCCTTTGGTATCATGTGCAGGTGGTGCTGACCAATTATCCAGCCAAGCTTCTTTGTGGCTTCGCTTTCGTTGAAGTTAGGACCTACACGCCATACTATCTTACCTGTTGATTTCTCGATAATTCCGAGTATGTTTGAATTTCTTGCGTCAAATATGATATTGCCCGGGTGGAAGCGTTTGTCACCTGCGTCATACCACTTATTTTCGCCAAGGGTAGAGAAGTTGTTTATGTGCATCCAATCTCCACCTGCCTCACCGTGAAGACCGGGGTTTCTGAACAATGCGTTTTTTGCGGCCTCGTCAAAGCCAAGCTCGTCAAAGTGGTCGCTTGCACGCCAGCTCCAAATTATATTGCCTTCCCAATCCACTTCGATGATCTTATCGTCGATAAGTCTTTTGTCTGAAATATCGTGGTTGTAAAGGTTCTCGTGAGTAAGGATAAGTGTATTGCCACTGTTTGTCTTTGGCTCTCCATTTGGATAATAATAACCCACAGTGCTGCCCTCACGCTGAAAATCATGGTGCTGTCTAGCCATATAGACCGGTTCTTTACCCGGGTCGGCAACAAGTTCAGTTTTGTCGAATTTCCATACGATATGACCGTCCCAGTCTACCTGAACAAGATCAAGTTGATCCTGATATGCATATTTACCTCCTCTTGCTCCTGTTGTGCCCATTACATATCCGCCTGGGAGTATTTTGTTAGGAAATCCTCCCAGTCCAGCCCAAAGCTTTACTTCATTGCCATTCATATCTATGAGCAGAGCACCTTTAGCGGACGGGAAGATCGTATAGCCGCTGTAGGCTTTTTCTTTGTTGTATATTGTAACTCCTGTTGGATAAATGCTTGGATAACCCATGTCTGATTCCTCCTTGTTTATTTGTCTGCTTTTGTCAGGTCTGCCGTAACGTTATCTGGAAATGCTTTTTTTGCTGCATCTGGATAATAAAATTCCCTTATGTTGTAACTGTTTGGATATTTACCATTCTCATACGCCCACTTATTTATTTCATCAAGATGAGATGCAGCTTCCTCAGAAAGTCCCAGTTTAATACTGTACTGTTCCCAGTTTGTTTTGAAATCATCTGGTTCGATTCCATATTTCTTTGATATTTTTTCAGCCGACTCATCTAAGTTGTCATTTATGTATTTAACGCTTTCATCAAGTGCTTTAAGATAGTTCGTAAGAGTTTCAGTATTGTTCTTTGCAAAGTCGCTTGATGTTATAAGATAAGCAGATACGTTTATCCCTATATCTTTTGCAGATGCGACCTGAGTCCAGCCCTCTGCTTCATATTTTTTTATAGCTGAGCCTGTAACGATAGCGGCTGATGCTTCACCGTTATGTGCAACTGCTATCTGAGTTGATATGGAATCTGTGTTGACGTTTTTCTGCTTTGACGGGTCAAGTCCTAAATAAGTCTGAGCCTGCCAGTTGAAGTATTCTGAAACTGTCCCAATAGAAGTTATCCATCCTTCACTTTCATCTAAAGCATCAAGATCATCTTTGTATTTTGGTGCAACAAAAAGTCCGCCGTTATATGAAACGCTTGAACTTAGATCTGAAAAAATCACAAGATTAGTGTTATCGAGAGTATTTCCAATTCTGTTTACAGCAGCAAAATCTGCAAGCAGTCCTGTATCTGCTGTGCCTGTTGCAATAGCGTCAACTGTGTTAATGCCGGCAGCGTATTCTGATGTTTCGAGAGATATACCATATTTCTCAAATATTCCTTGCTCCATACCGATATAGTCGGCATACTGATCTGGCTGACCTGTCATGTTCGCAACTCTCAAAACGCTAAGTTCTTTACCGTCTTTGATAACCTTCTTTGCGGTTTTTCCGCTTGATGAACTACCGCATGATGCAAGAAGAGTTGCTGTCAATGCTGTCGATGCTATTATTGCGATTATCTTTTTTATGTTCATTTTTAAATCTCTCCTGTTAAATTAATTATTTTACGTCAAAGTGTTTAAGTTTTTTCTTGCCAATAAACTGTAGGATCCTGTCAGCAGCAAAGCCGATCACAGCAAGTGTGACAATTCCTGCAAAAGCCCAGCTTGTTTTGTAATAAAGCTTCGAGCTGTTTATAAGATAACCAAGGCCATCACTGCCGACCAGCATTTCAGCTGCCACAACACAGATGATAGCTGAGCTAAGTCCTAGTCTTATTCCAGTGTAGATATTAGATACCGCTGATGGTACAACTACTGTGAAAAAAACTCTTGCTTTTTTTGCCCCCATGCAGGAAGCTGCTTCCACGAGCTGCTTATCAGTTGAAGCCACACCCGCTATAGTGTTTACGAACATAGGAAAGAATGATGCGTAGAAAATAAGTGCTACTTTTGATTCTTCGCCTACTCCGAACCACATTAGAAAGAGTGTCGTCAATGCAATAGCAGGCACAAATCTGAAAAAGCTAAGTATAGGTTCAACGAGCCAGCGTACAGGTCTGAAATTTCCTACAATAAGACCCATAGGAACAGCAAAAATTATTGAAAGTAGCCAGCCTTTTATTACTCTTCCGACGCTTGCAACAATGTCACTCCAAAGAGTTCCGTCTTTGATAAGTTCCTTCATGCTGTCGATCGTTTCCTTTGGGCTTGGAAGAAAATATTCATCATATTTCAAAGATCCTATTCCCCAAAGGGCAATTATTGCTACCCATGATATGATGCCACATTTGAGTATCTTCTGTATAGCAGAGGACTTTGTTTTATTATTTTCCATCTTTAATGTCCTCCTTATTAAATGTAGTATAGCTCTGAGTCATCAAGAGCTTTGTTTACGAGAATATTTGTCGTGTTTTCATCAATAGTGTAAAGCTTCTTGATAAGTACTTTTACCTTATCACCTTTTTTCAGACGGGAAGCATTCAGCGGATATCTTCCTGTTACTGAGATACCGTCTATGGAAGCTTTAACCTCAAAGGCGTTTCCTCTGAATGAAACTTCTTCCACAACGGCATCCTCCATTGAGCTTTCAAACTGGTGATACTCGCTGTCTTCAAATTTGTTTATCTCGATAAACTCAGGTCTGATTATAGCTGAAGTCTTGCCCTCTGCTGTTTCAAAGCCTTTGAGCTTGCTGTAGTCCTCGATAACTGCGGACTGACCGATAAACTGAGCAACAAAAGGAGTTTTAGGTTCAAGGTATATCTCAACCGGATTGCCTATCTGCTCAACTCTGCCTTTGTTTGTGATAACAATTTCGTCTGCGACCTCTATTGCTTCGTCCTGATCGTGTGTAACGAAAATGCTTGTTATGCCTATTTTATCAATAGTATCACGAAGCCATGTTCTCAGTTCTTTTCTTACCTTTGCGTCGATAGCTGCAAAAGGTTCGTCAAGTAGAAGGAGTTCAGGCTGAGGTGCTAGTGCTCTTGCAAGAGCGATACGCTGCCTTTGACCTCCGCTAAGCTGATCAGGATAACGCTTGCCAACGTCAGGCAAGCCAACAAGTTCAAGAAGATCAGCCACACGTTGTTTGATAAACTTCTTATCTTTTTTCTGAACCTTCAGACCATAAGCTATATTATCGTAAACTGTCATAAAAGGGAAGAGCGCATAGCTTTGAAAAACAAATCCGATACCTCTTTCATTTGATGGAAGTTTGTTGACATTTTTACCATCTATAATAATATCGCCGCTATCCTGTTTTTCCAAACCTGCAAGCATACGCAGGATAGTTGTTTTACCGCTGCCGCTCGGTCCAAGCAGACCGATAAGCTTTCCCTTTTCAATACCAAAACTTACGTTATCCGAAGCTTTAAAATCGCCATAGCTTTTATTAATGCTTTTTAATTCTATATACATAGCTGACAACTCCAATTAAGATATATTGCTGTGATAGTTCCAGTGTCAACATCGCTGCATTCGCTTATTGATCTTTGACAATTTAAGCTCCTCACTTTCAATTCATATCAAGCCGATATGATTAGTATGCTTTTATTATACATGATTTTATGGAAATGTCAATAGCTATGAGTGATTTTTGTGAAATCATACATATATGATAGGAATACCTTATTATTGTTGTACATTTTATTCATAACTAACATATATGAGAAATATGATATACAGAAATGTTTGATAATACTCTTGACAAAGTGTGTAAATAGTGATATAATCACTATATTCATAGTAAAGCTATATGAATAATATAATATATATTGGAGGAAATAAAAAAAATGCTTACAGAACTGACAAACCAGAATTACAACGAGCTGATATCAGCAGACAAACCGCTTGTTATAGAATTTTACTCACCTACCTGTGTTCACTGTAAAAGAACAGAGGCAGGGCTTAACGAAGCTGCAGAGGAGCTTGGAGAGACCGCTATCATAGCTAAGTGTGATATCACCTCTCAGCCAGATCTTGCGAAGAGATATGACGTTACAGCACTGCCAACACTCCTTTTTATAAAGAATGGTGATATCAAAAACAAGCTTGAGGGTTTTACGCACAAGCTGATAATTCTTGACAATATTAAGAGATTATAAAAAAATCAGTCCGATGTTTTGAGCATCGGGCATTTTTTTGAGCAAAAGGTCTTGACAAAGTAGGGAGTTTATGATAAAATAATAACGTTGTTTTGTATGCGGGTGTGGCGGAATTGGCAGACGCGATAGATTTCGTTCGCGCTACGTCATTGGAATTATAAAGCGACCCATCTGTTTGTACATAATCAACAAAATTTAATATCGCGGATGTGGTGAAATTGGCAGACACGTTAGATTTAGGTTCTAATACCGAGAGGTGTGCAGGTTCAAGTCCTGTCATCCGCACCAATAATTAAGCCGCAGGTCTTCCTGCGGCTTTTTCTGCTTTAATCGTTAATCTCAAAGCAACCAGTGCTTGTATCCTTGAAGTCGCCGTTGAATTCAAACGTTACATCAAGGCTGCCGTCCTCGTTTTCGTGGACGTTTATCTTGTGGACGAGCAGGCGCATATTCGCATCCGAGATGTACGGTTCGAGGAGCACCTCGTCGAGCAGCTCTGCTGTGGACATCAGCTCGTCGCGGCGCTTCTTGCTGAGTTCGTCGAACCTTTTGCAATCCTCTATCTTCTGCGTCAGCTCCGCTATCTCTGCTTCACGCTTTTCGATCATTGAGTTGTAGACTTTGGCGTGTTCGCGGTCACCGATACGCTCCATTATCAGTTCCTCGATCTGACCATTAAGGCTGACTATCATCTGCGAATACTCCTTTATCATTTTATCGTATTTTGTCTTTTTCTTGTTCCAGTCTTTGACTATTTCGTCGTACTTTTGACTGGAATCAAGTATCTCCTGACGGAGCATTGCAAGCTCTGTGTGTATTATCTCATCGAGCTGTTCTTCTCTGATAGTGTGAGCGGTGCAGTATTCATTGCCGTAACGGTGATTGCTGTTGCAGGTGTACTCAACCCATGAGTGCCCTGCTACTGTCCGTTTCTTAGCTATGAGGCTTGCTCCGCACTCGGCACATTTTATCATTCCGCAGTACCTATGGATAACGCTTCCGAACTTCGCACGGGCATGATTTTTAAGCCTGCTTTCAAGCAATATCTGTGCCTGCTCGAAGGTCTCTTTGTCAATTATCGCAGGCATGAAGTTTTCGTGGCGATACTGCTCTTCAGGCGGAATAACGTCCACGGTCTTGTAGATTTTAGACGTCACAGTTTTATGATTGACAAGAGTTCCTGTATACGCCTCGTTCTGAATTATACGCTTTACCGTTGTTTGCACCCACAAAAATTTCTTGCACATCTGCGTTCTTTGTGCTCCGACCTTTCTGTGCGAGAAGTATTCCGGTGACTTTATACCGCGGCGGTTGAATTCCTTGGCTATAGTGCTCAGTCCGTATCCTTCAAAGAACTTCTCGAATATCTCTCTGACTATCGCTGCCGCCGTTTCATCGACCAGTATCTCACCTGTGAATTTGTCCTTATAGTATCCCATCGGAAGGTTCACAGGCATTCCTGTTTTCTGTTTCTGTCGTATGCCTGCGCGTACCTTTTTGCCGATGTCCTTGGCGTAGAAGTCGTTGACGAGCTGCTTGAATCCGATTATCATATCGTCATTCTCGTTTGATGAGTCGATTCCCTCGGTCACGGAATATACTCGAACATTGTTCTCACGCAGGTAGTCAATGAACAGCGCCGTGCGTGTTCGGTGCCTGCCGAGTCGAGATAAGTCCTTGACCAGCAGGACGTCAACCTTGCCGTCCTCCACCGCAAGCTCTATCTGATGAAGTCCCTTTCGTTCAAATGTCATACCTGATACGTTGTCGTCGAAGCTCTCGCCTGTTATTTCGTATCCGTTCTGCTCTGCATAGTCCACGAGTATCTGGCGCTGATTCTGAAGACTGTTCATCTCAGCGTCCTCGTCTCGGGACAGTCTGTAATATAACCATGCTTTCATTTTTATACCTCCATTCGTTTTGGCAGTCGCAGCACCTCGTTTGGTGCTACGACACACCATACCACAGACCTCCTCAGAAGTCTACTGATTTTTCCTTCTCGCTCGAAATTTCGACCTTATCAACAACATCTGCCAGTTGACATTTGTCTATATCACCCGAATGGAGATAGTCGCTGAGCAGCGATTTTATGAACAGGTCGAAGCCCTGTGTGTCTCCATTAAATCTGACATTGATGTTTCTGATTTGCGGTTCTTTAATAGTTCTTCCCAATATATCACGCTCCTTATATATCTCTCGCTTGTGTTTCCTATGTGATTTAAATTGCTCATTTTAACATTCTCCTTTTTGAAAACGACTAAGGGTACGGCTCTGTCCGTACCCTTTCCATTTGATTGTTATGTTATTTCAGGTTATCGCTCATGCCGAACATCACGTCTATTATCAGTTCAGCGCAGTCACGAAAGCCCTGTATGTAGCTCTCCGCCACCATTGTCTCGGACAGCATTCCCTGCATATCCGTTATGTCATTGAACAGCTTCTTATCGTCAGCCGACAACCGTTTCTCCAGTGTGTCGCACATCTCCAACAGCTCCAGACTTCGATTTGCATAATCGGAGTCCTTCCTCACATCGTGCTGACACGGTATGACGTTTCCGTAGTATAGATCCTGCAACTTCATCGCCGCGGTCACCTCCTGACCAACAATCATACCACAGCTCGTTGTCGAAATCCAGTCATCAGACCTGACGAAAACCGACTGTTGAAACAAAGCACACCTCACATGACTATCCCATGTGTATTCCGAGAGCTTCCTTACGTTCTCTTTCCTCGGCAAGTGCTTTGCTGTCAAGTCCTCTGTCGATATCTTCTTCGTCAGGCTCGTCCTCGATTATCGAAGCCACAGCTGTAACGCCGCTGACAATGCTATCAAAACCGACTGCGAGATCACTATCCACTTGGCTGCTTTTGATCTTAGCCTGTGCTTGTATTCGTCGAGCTCTTTCAGCTTCGAGCCATATTCCTCGTTCAACTTCCCAGCCTGTGAGGACAGGTCCGCTGTTGCTTTCTCCAGTTGAGCCGTCGCTGTTTCCGACAGTTCTTCTGCTTGATTCAGCAGTTCCCGACAGGTCGCTATGGTATCCCTCTGCTCGGAGCGTACTGTTTTCAGCAACTGTTCTGTATCCGCTTTCGTCGCCAGCACCGAGAGTCTGGTGAGTATTTCCAGCTGCTCCTGCGACATCAGCTTGTTCAATTCTATCAGCGCTCTCCAGTTGGAATCGAGCACCACCACTGTTGGCTGAGTGTCCGCCGCTGCTGACAATTCCTTGTCGTACATCTGCTGCAATTCTTCTTGTTTTGAATTCATACTCCATATTCTCCTTTCTGTATTTGTCGCCGTGAAACTTATTGTCACGGCATCTCCTGCCATTGGGACAAGTGTATGTGATATACTTGCGGTTGTCCTCCCACCTGACACTGTAGCCCTGCTGTTTCATCATGTAGCAGAACTGCTTCTTTGACTTTGCCTGTTTCATCACCTGATTGATGACGTTCATCAGCTCCCATTTGAAACTCTCGCCGCGCTTGGCTGACCTGTATTCGCTGTCGGAGAGGAAGTCCTTGTTAATTTTCTTCTTGGGAGCATCGAGGACATGAACTCCGTACCTCTGACAGATCTCATCGCTGATCTTCATCAGCTGCTCAATGCTCTCCTTGTTGGAATGATACTTCTTTCCGTCATCGAAACTGACAGAGTTCACCACTAAGTGGCTGTGTATATGCTCACGGTCAATATGAGTTGCAACTACACACTCATACTTTCCGAAGGTTTTCTCAGCAAACTCCACTGCTATCTTGTGAGCGAGTTCAGGCTCAATCTCATACCCACTCGGAAAGCTCTGCACCAGATGATAGTACAGACGACCGTCATGCTTGTGGTAAAGATTCTTGGTCGCGTTCATCTCAGCGAGGGCAGTCTCGGGCGAGCAGTTGACTCCGGTCACGAAACGCTTGTCCTCTGAGACTGTTTTCTCCTTTCGGCTGACGTATGCGAGGACATTCCTCATGTCGCCAGCGGTCTGAGTTTTGTTGTTTATGAAATGGATGATAGGCACTATCTCACCTCCTTGGCTATGTCGCAAACGGCTTGGGTGACAGCCTTGTGCTGCTCAATAAGCACGTCCAGTCTGACCGAGTGGAGCCGTCCTTCATGAGCCAGCATTGCTATCTGATTTAGGTTACGACCGATAGTTTTCTGCTGCTTTGCGACCTCGCCCAGCCCGTCAACTACTACTATTTTCTTATCGAGTGCCGATCCGAGAACGAAGTCGCTGAGGGACAGCTTATATCGCTGAGCCTTGTTGTGTATCCGCTCATACTCGTCATCGGTACAGCGGATAGTGATAGTTCGATTGCGTTTTCTCATGGTATCATACTCCTTTCTTTGTGCGATTTTTGAGAGGGGGTTCGGGGTTCGCCCCGACCAGCAAGCGTTCGGCGGACTGCCGAATGCGATGCTGGCATTTCATACTTCCGTCGTCTGTACTGCTCCGTCAGCGGTAGTTTTCTCCTTATGCCAATGCCGCCACACTCGCTCCACGTTGCGCCACAATCTCTTTTGTGGATCTGGGTGGGATAACTACCCGATTTCTGTATTGGCGGCAAAAACGGGCGTTTTTGTGCGTGACAGTAACTCAGCCGTGA
>NZ_QTVE01000031.1:0-15772 GCF_003460465.1 Ruminococcus sp. AF37-20
AGAATATTTTTGTTTTTTGCGCTGTCTACTTGACAGGGGGCGGGTCACACGAGTACCGCCAGTTATCCTATTCTTCTTCCTTTTTGATCTTGAAAATAAGCCTCATTAAACCCGATATGACCTTTGGACTTTTTACAACTACAACTTTCATAAGTATTACCTCCCGAATAGTTATAGTTTATATTATTCAAAAATCAAAAATCGGTTACCATTTTTGACTGTACTGACAGCAGATAGCCACTTTTGAATGATATCTCAGCGTATTTTCTATCCTGCCCATCAAAGCCTTTCACCACGTTTGATATGCCAAGTGGGAAAGCATTGGTCAGCAGACAGTCCTCTACTTCATATTTCGCACCCTTTATGGTCAGACCCTCTACCTTATCGGTATATGCCACCAGTGAGAACGAAAAGCCCTCACGGTCATATATCCTGTAACTGCCTGCACAATAAAGCCGAATTATCTCCCTATCTGCGGCTATCATTCCTTCACCGCCACAAGATAAAATATATCCCAGAGATTGGATATTTCCAAGTAAGTGGTCTACTCGTCCACCTGTTGCACCAAATATGAGAAAATCATCACAACCCGACTCAAAGCCCTGCTTTATGGCGAGCATAAGGTCGGTATCGTCCTTTTCTGAGGGGAAGATCTCGATATTATCAAAAACAGGTTTTTCAGCGGAATCAAAGTCGCCCATAATAACGTCCGACTTTACGCCCACTGCCTGTGCAAGCTTATAGCCCTTGTCAGCGGATATCACAAGAGAATCGTCGATAAAAGGCTTATATTCTGCCACACACTGAGCCGACACCGCTTCACCACCTGAAAAGATAGTGCATTTCTTAGTCATTTTTGTATTCCCACTCCTTAAGCTGCTTTGCCTGCTCGTACATTTCCACATAACTTTCATGCCTTGACTTTGCGATCTCGCCATTTTTTACCGCCTCTATGACCGCACAGCCCTTTTCCTTTGTGTGGCTGCAATCAGGAAATCTGCACTTGCCCTCGTATTTCTGAAACTCAGGAAAACAACCTGCAAGCTTGTCCTTGAAAATAATATCATATCTGTTGGTATCAAACGACGAAAAGCCAGGGGTATCGGCAATATAACCACCGCCCTCCAGCTTGTAAAGTTCTACATGGCGTGTGGTGTGCTTTCCTCTGCCAAGCTTTTTGCTTATCTCGTTGGTGGCAAGCCCCAATGCAGGGAACATATTATTGAGCAGTGACGATTTGCCAACGCCCGTGTTTCCTGTAAATGCCGACAGCTTACCCTCCAGAACTGCCTTAACAGCTTCACTGCCCTCGCCGGTGGTATTGTCTACCTGAAAGGTCTTTATCCCTGCACCCTTGTATATGTCCACAAGCTCGTCACAGCTTTCCTTGTCTATCTTTGTAAAGACTACCACAGGCTCTATTTTTTTGAAAACAGCTATTGCAATAAACTTATCAAGCAACAGCAGATTAGGTCTTGGTTCGCAAGTAGACGAAACGAACACAAGCATATCAAGATTTGCAAGAGGCGGTCTTATAAGCAATGAGCGTCTTTCCTCTATCTTCTCGATAACTCCGCTTCCATCGTCCTCCAATGAAAATTCAACTCTGTCGCCGCCTACAGGAGAAATGTTCTTTCTTCTGAATACTCCTCTTGCCTTACATTCATAAATGCCGTCGGAGGCTTCTACATAGTAGATGCCTCCGATAGCTTTAACGATTATTCCATTCATGAACTACTGACCCTGCTCGTCTGGCTCCTGAGGCTCCGGTGCAGGTGCTTCAGTAGTGGTAGTTGTAGTAGTTGTTGTGGTCGTAGTTGTAGTAGTTGTGGTCGTTGTCGGAGTAATGTCGATCAGACCGCTTTCATTCAGGCTTCCGCTGAGAGTAGCTGTCTGCTTATCATAATCTACGTCATATACTGCATAACGGCACTTCTGCTGATTTTCGTCATTTGTGATGAAGATAGTCAGAGTTTCTGTCTTCTTGCCCTTTACCGTTACATTTACAGAACCGCCTGCAACAGATTCTCCGCTACCGATCTTTTGTGTATATGCAACGTTGCCGTTATTGTAGATGTCTATAGAATATGAGCCGTGGATACCACTTGGAAGTGGCAGTGAGAATGTTACCTCAACAGGTGAAGTTTCTCCCGTTGAAACGTAGATAGTAACCGTTGTGTCACGCTCAACATATGTGCCTTCGTCTGTATCCTGCTCGATTACCTTGCCCTTATCGCCCTCATGCTCGATCTCCTTGACCTCAGCCTTGAGCTTGTTCTCCTTGAGCATTGCAACTGCCTTTTCTTCTGTAAGACCTACAACGCTTGGTACTTTGACTCTTGTTTCAACAGGGCCCTTACTTACAAACAAAGCAACAGTCGCACCTACGGCATACTGCTCGCCTGCTGCCGGCTGTGTTTTCACAACAAGACCTGAAGCTATATCCTCAGACCATATATCTCTCTTAACGACCATAAATCCTGCAGCCTTAAGCTCGCTTTCAGCCACAGTGCCGTCTTTCTTCACCATGTCAGGGATAGTTGCCATTTTTTTGCCCTTACTTACAGTAAGTGTAACCGTGAAGCCTTCCTTAACAGACTTTCCTGCTGCCTGACCCTGGAATGTGATTATTCCCTCGTCATACTGGTCATTATACTCTTCGGTGATATCAAATTTAAGCTTATCCTTATAATCCTGCTCAACCTGAACGATATTCTTGCCCACAAAGTTTGGCAGTGTAACTGTGCCTGTGTGCATACCGTTTGAACCGCTGAATGACTTGAATACAACTCCTACGATAACGAACGCTGCAATGATAACTACCGCAACTGTCACAGCAAGGAGTATCGGAACAACGTAAGAACGCTTCTTTTCTTCCTCTTCTTCCTCGTCATCGTTTTCTTCGTCATCGTCCTCATATTCTTCATCGTCGTCATAGTTCTCACTATGCTCATCGTCAAAATATTTGTTATTGTTATCAGCCACAGGGATAGGAACAGGGCTGTTCTTATATCCGAAAACAACAGATGGATTGAGCTTGAATGTGTCTATATCCTTTATCATCTCTGCTGCTGACTGATAACGTCTTGCAGGATCTCTCTCCATAGCGTGCATAACTATTTCTTCAAGAGCCTCCGGGATAGAAGGCATGATCTCTCTTGGCGGAACCGGATCCTCCTGCATATGCTTGAGAGCGATAGCCACAGGATTTTCACCGTCAAAAGGCTTTCTGCCTGTGAGCATCTCATAGAGCATAACGCCTACAGAGTATATGTCAGATCTTTCATCTGTCATATCGCCCCTTGCCTGCTCAGGTGAGATATAGTGAACAGAACCGATAGTCTTGTCAGAAAGTGTCTTTCCGTCGATCCTTGAAAATCTTGCGATACCAAAATCCATGACTTTGATAGTTCCGTCAGGGAAAAGCATTATGTTCTGCGGTTTGATGTCTCTGTGAACGATACCCTTATCATGAGCGTGCTGCAAAGCACGGAGTATCTGAGTTACAAAGTGCAAAGCGTCTTTCCACCTAAGCACGCCCTGCTGCTCGATAAACTCTTTAAGGGTAATGCCGTCGATATACTCCATAACAATAAACTGTATCTCGTCAGAAAATCCCACGTCATATATCTTTACGATATTAGGGTGAGAAAGTACAGCGATAGCCTTGCTCTCGTTTCTGAAGCGTCTGAGAAATTCCTCATTCTGTGAAAACTCAGGCTTAAGTATCTTTACCGCAACAGTACGGTTTTCCATAACGTCAACTGCCTTATAAACGTCAGCCATTCCGCCCACGCCGATAAGCTCGGTTATCTCATATCTGCCGTCTAGCTTTTTGCCGATATTAGAATCCATGTAATTCAACTCCTATATTATTCATGTTTTATTGTCATTCCATTAATTTGCTATTACCGCAGCAGTAATATTATCTTTACCGCCGCATTCGTTTGCGAAAGCAATAAGCTGTTTTATAGCCTCGTCAAGATTATTGCCAAACACAGTTTCATATATCATATTGTCTGTGCAATAATTGGTCAGACCGTCAGAGCAAAGCAGCACCGCAAAATTATCATTTTCTTCAAGCTCGAAATAATCGACCTCAACATCTGATTCAACGCCCACAGCCTTTGTGATAACGTTTCTCATATGATGATTTTTCGCTTCTTCTTTGGTTATCTGACCCGACCTATAAAGCATTTCCACATAAGTATGGTCAGTGGTTATCTGAGCTATACCGTCCTTGGTAAGAAGATATCCACGGCTGTCGCCCACGCTCACCATATAAACGGTCTTATCCACCACCAATGCCGCAACGCAGGTCGTACCCATGCCGTTTTTGTCAATATCCTCCTTGCTCTTGCCATACACGATCGTATTCGCATAATGCACTGAAGTGAGCATAAGATTTCTTATGGAATTTGGTTTCATATCTTTTCGGAAATTTTCCTTGATACGTTTTACTACTGCGTCAATGGCAAGCTGACTGGCAACTCCGCCTGATGACGCTCCGCCCATACCGTCACAGACCACCGCAACGGCAACATTGTCAGCAAGAAATTCAGCATGCACTCTGTCCTGATTTTCACTGCGTTTTTTTCCGATGTCTGTATCAGACGCTATAAACAAGCGATTCACCACCTTTTATCAGATCTCATATTCTCGTCTTAGCTGACCGCAGGCAGCGTCTATATCCGCACCCAAGGTCCGCCTCACAGTAGCGTTTATCCCAAGCTTCTCCAGATATCCTCTGAATCTGTTGGCTGACTTTCTGTCAGAATGATAATTACGCTCCTTTATCTTATTAACAGGGATTATATTCACATGACAGACAAATCCGCCCAGAAGCTCCGCAAGCTCTTTTGCGTCCTCCATAGAATCGTTGTGTCCGTCTATCAAAGCATATTCAAAAGAAATTCTCCTGCCTGTTACCTTAAAATAGTATCGGCAGGCGGCAAGAAGCTCGTTGATATCATACCTGTCATTAACGGGCATTATCTCGCTCCTGCTCTTATTATTGGAAGCGTGCAAAGAGATAGACAATGTTATGCCCAGCTTTTTCTCTGCAAGCTCATATATCCTCGGCACAATGCCGCAGGTAGACACTGAAACGTGCCTTAGCGACATATTAAAGCCCTTTGGGCAGGACAGCACTTCAAGGAAATTCACCACATTATCAAAGTTATCCATAGGCTCGCCTATTCCCATAAGCACCACGCCAGATATCTTTCTTCCGCTGTCACGCTCAGAAGCGTATATCTGTCCCAGAATCTCCGAGGAAGTCAGATCACGCTTGAAGCCTGCAATAGTTGACGCACAAAAGCGACAGCCCATTTTGCAGCCCACCTGAGTTGACACGCAAATGGTGTTTCCGTAGTTGTATTCCATTATTACGGATTCCACATGATTTCCGTCCTCAAGCTCATATAGATATTTTACAGTATTATCGGTATGAGATTCAAGCTTTTTTGACACAAATAGTGATTTTAAACAAAATTTTTCATTGAGCAGATTCCTTAATTGTACAGATAGATTAGTCATTTCATCAAAACTTGACACTCGCTTTACATGAAGCCAATCAAATATCTGCCCTGCACGGAACTTCTTTTCTCCAAGCTTTAGTATCTCAGCTTCCAGCTCGTCAGGCAGAAGCCCCAATATATCTATTTTACCATTATCATCAAATGCTACCAAAAGATCACCTCAGCCTGATAAACTTAGCAATAAAAAATCCGTCTGAATTATATTTTGCAGGTGTGATAGACATTCTGCAAAGACCGCTGTCGCTACCGAAAGCCTCGCCTAGCGGTGCAGGCTCAAAATCAGGGTGTTCAGCCAAAAATCTGTCTGCCACCTCATCATTTTCCGCCCTTGACAGCGTGCAGGTGGAATACACCAACGTTCCGCCGACTTTTACATACTCCGCTGACGTTTTCAGTATATCATACTGTATTTCAGGAAGTCTGTCGAAATCTGAGGGTTCTTTATACTTTATCTCAGGTTTTCTTCTTATTACGCCAAGTCCGGAACAAGGTGCGTCGCAAAGCACTTTGTCAGCCTTTGGCATTTTCTCGTCATAGACCTTTGCATTGTTGACACCTGCGCTTATGCAGTCAAGCCCAAGCCTTTTGGCACCGCTTTCAATAAGCCCTGCACGATTTCTATGCAGATCAAAAGCAAGCACTCTGCCCTTGTTGTTCATACGCTCGGCAATTGTAAAGGTCTTTCCACCAGGTGCGGCACAAAGATCAAGAATTGTATCGTTCTCCTTAGGATCAAGAGCCGCACAGCAAAGCTGGCTCGAAAGATCCTGAACGTGTATCCTGCCCTCTTTGTAAGCCTTAGTATGCTCCACCGCCCCTGCACCGCATATCCTTATGCAATCAGGAAGGACGGACAGCCTTTCAAATGTAATGCCCTCCTCAGCGAGCATATCCAGTGTGCTTTCAAGAGAATGAAAGACTGTGTTCACTCTTGCGGTGACAGGTGCCTGTCCCACAGAGGTTTTCAGCATTTCAAGGCAGATGTCCTTGCCGTATTCCCTTGTCCACTTCTCCGTCAGCCATACAGGTGCGGAGTATTCTATAGAAAGCTCCTCCGTGGCATTTCTGCCCTTTGGAAGCTTTTTGTCGTTTCTTATAAACTCCCTTAGCATTGCGTTCACAAAGCCGCTTGCCGCAGGATTTCTGTTTTTCTTTGCAAGCTTCACAGACTCGTCCACAGCCGCATTGTCAGGAACGGAGTCCATATATAAAAGCTGATAAAGACCCATTCTCAGTATAACTCTGACCTCAGTACCAAGCTTATTCTTAGGGTTGCGTGAATATTCCCGAATAATGTTATCAAGAGTTATCTGTCTTTCCAAAACGCCGTAGAAAAGTGCTGCGGCGAATTTCTTGTCCTGAGGTGAAAGGTCTGACCTTTCAAGGCCCTCGTCAAGAAGTATATTTGAATATGAGCCGCTGTTTTCAAGCCTTGTAAGCAGCCTTAAAACCGTTTTTCTGGCGTTTCCCATAGTTCCTCCGAATTATCCCAGCACAGTGCCGTTCTCGATATGTCTGCCTCTGAGAAAATCAGCGGTATCCATTCTCTTTGAGCCCTCAGCCTGCACCTGAGTAAATCTTATGACTCCGTCTGAGCAGGCAACAGAAAAGTCGCTGTTATCCACCACAGTGCCCGCAGGCTTTCCGCAAGGCTTTGTGGAAGCTATCTCAGATCTATATACTTTCAGCCTTTTGCCCTCAAGCACTGTAGTAGCGCATGGCCAATCAGACAGACCGCATATCTGCTTGTGTATCTTTCTCACTGGCTTTGTGAAATCTATAGGGCAAAGCTCCTTTGAGAGCATTGGTGCATAAGTCGCAAGGCTCTCGTCCTGCTTAACAGGGGTTATCTCACCCTTATCGAGCTTTTCAAGGGTATCAACAAGCACCTCTGCACCCATTTCAGCAAGTCTGTCAAAAAGCTCAGCGGCTGTTTCGTTCTCGCCAATAGGTGTAGCCTTTTCCACAAGGATATCTCCCGTATCCATGCCCTCTCCCATAAGCATCGTTGTAATTCCACTTTCAGCTTCGTCATTAAGCACAGCCCACTGTATCGGACCTGCTCCACGATATTTAGGAAGCAGCGAGCCATGGACGTTCACACAGCCAAGCCTTGGTATATCAAGCACCGACTTAGGGAGCATTTTGCCATAAGCCGCCACCACGATACAATCAGGGGCAAGGTCATTGATAATTTTAACATACTCCTCACCGTCTTTTTTAAGGCTTTGCGGCTGATAAACAGGAGTGTCATGCTCCTGAGCCAGCACCTTTACAGGGGGCGGAGTAAGCTTATAGCCTCTGCCCTTTGGCTTATCAGGCTGAGTGAAAACAGCCTGCACCTCATATCCGCTGTCATAAAGCTTTTTCAGCGTTGGTACGGCAAAATCAGGCGTACCCATGAAGATTATTTTCATTAGTCCTCGACCTCTACAAATTCTTCAACTATCTCAGTAAACAGATGACCCTCAAGGTGTGCAAGCTCATGGCAAACGCACTGTGCAAACAGCTCTGATACTTCCATTTCGTACCATTTACCGCGTCTGTCCTGCGCCTTGAACTTAACTCTCATAGGTCTTGTAACATAGCCCCACTCGTTCGGGCATGAAAGACAGCCCTCCAGAACTCTCTGCTTTTCCTCGCTCTGCCATGTTATCTCAGGGTTGATAAGCTCGTAAACCTTATCGTCGATTATTATAACGACCACTCTTCTCAGCTTTGCCACCTGTGGACCTGCAAGACCAACGCCGTTGGCATTTTTCAAAGTTTCCGTCATATCGTCAAGAAGCTGACCAAGCTTGTCGTCAAATTCTGTAACAGGCTTGCAGACCTTGTGAAGAATCTCGTCGCTCTTATTAAGTATTTTTCTGAGTGCCATTTATTTAACTATCCTTTCTTAAAGCCCGATATCGCCGTTTATGTCGGCATAGATACGAACTGTCTGATAATCTTTATTTTTATAGAACTCGCCCAGAACGTGCTTTATCATCTCACGAAAATCCGCAGTATTGCGTGTTTTCAGGATAAGTCTGTATCTGTAGCGATTATTTATCATTTCAAATGTACAAGGTGCAGGGCCTAGCGCTCTGAGGGGAAAATTCACCTTGTGCAGTGAGATATACTCTTTTATAAGCTGAGTCACCCAGCGTGAAGCGCCTATTACCTTGCTTTCAAGGGGTGCTGAAAAGCCTATGACGCATATATCGCAAAAAGGCGGATATGTCAGCGACTTTCTCAGTGCTATCTCCTCTTTATAAAACTCATCATAATTTTGCTCTGCCGCAAGGTTCAGCACATAATGGTCAGGCACAAAGGTCTGAATGTATGCGACCCCTGGTTTATCTCCTCTGCCGCTTCTTCCTGCCACCTGAGTGAGCAGTGAAAATGTTCTTTCATAGCTGCGAAAATCCCCTGTGAACAGTGCCTTGTCAAGGGATATGACACCCACCATTGTGACATTCGGGAAATTAAGTCCCTTTGCTATCATTTGAGTGCCGAGCATTATATCATACTCGCCTTTCTCAAACGCCTTGAAATTCTCCTCATAGGAATATCTCGAAGAAGTGGTGTCAGCGTCCATTCGCAGAAGTCTTGCCTGCGGAAAAAGCCGTTCAAGCTCGTCCTCCACACGCTGAGTTCCCACACCGCTTGATTTGAGCCGCTGTGAGCCGCACTGTGGACAGTGCTCTATATTATCCATGGTATATCCGCAGTAGTGGCACATATACCTATCGTTTTTCTTGTGATAGGTCAGGGGTATATTGCAGTTTGGGCAAGCCACAGGCTGACGGCAGTCCATACAAGTGATATACGTTGTATAGCCACGCCTGTTTAAAAGCAGGATAGCCTGCTCTTTTTTCGCAAGCACTTCTGTGAGTTTATCACACATAACACGGCTGAGCAAGCTGTCATTACCCTCTGCCGCTTCCTCCTGCATATCGACTATCTCGACTGCCGGCAGGGGCGACTTTGAATATCTGTTTTTAAGCTCAAACAAGTGATATCTGCCCTTTTGAGCGTAATAAAAGCTCTCCAAAGACGGAGTTGCAGAAGCCATCAACAGCACGCTGTTATTATATCCGCACCGCTGTATGGCAACATCTCGTGCATGGTATCTAGGCGTTGAGTCCGACTTATATGACGGCTCGCCCTCCTCGTCCATAATGATTATTCCCACGTTGGTGACAGGAGCAAATATTGCACTTCTTGTGCCGATAACTATTCTTGCTTCCCCACGCATTACACGTTTGAACTCGTCAGTACGCTGTCCCAACGACAATGACGAGTGCATAACGGCTATCTTATCACCGAAAAGTGACTTGAATTTGCCGAGCATTTGTGGTGTAAGTGATATTTCAGGCACAAGCATGACAGCCGTTTTTCCCATATCCATAACGCTTTTTATAAGCTTTATGAACACAGATGTCTTGCCGCTTCCCGTAACACCGTAAAGCAACGCACCTGCGGGCTTTTCAGCTTTTATAAGCCCCATTATGCCCTCATATGCCGCTGATTGTTCATCATTTAATATGATATCGTCAGGGTCCTGCCTTTCGCCAAGCTCGCCTATGGCGTCACGCATGACCTCGTATTTATACTGCACGATAACTTTCTTGTCAGCAAGCCTTTTTAATATGCTTGAAGTGCAGTTGGTCATATAGCAGACCTCTTTAACAGAGGCACAGCCGCCCTCTTCAAGCAGCTTCACCACAAGGGTCTGCTTCGGGGTAAGAGTGGTCTGTATCTCCCCTGACACATACTCGTCAGAAAGCCTTACCATGCTGATATTCTCATCACCGACTTTCCTTTTCAAAGCGTCGCTGATCTCAACATAGCCCTTATCCACAAGAGAATCCACAGTTTTCTTCTTTCGTGCGTCATTATGCACATCAAGAAAGCTGTCTATCTCCCTCTGACTTTTTGCACAGCGGAGAAAGTCCACCACATTTTTCTCATCTTCATTTAAAGTATCCTCGTCAATGTAGGTATTGACAAGGCTGTAATGCTGTGAAAAAGTGTAGGAAAAGCCTGTAGGCACAACGGATTTGTAAGCGTCATAATAGGTGCAGAAAGTGTTTTCTTTCAGCCACATTATTATCCTCATCATTTCCTCGGTGACAAGGCTTTCCCCGTCCACCACTGAAATAACAGGCTTCAGCTTATCGTTATACTCGGCTTCCGTATACGTTCTCGCAACAAATCCTACGGCTTTGCGGTTTCCTCTGCCAAAAGGCACAAGCACACGCACTCCGCTTTTCACTTTCTGAGCCAGCTCCTCCGGCACACTATAGCTATACAGTGCGTCAAAGCTGTATGATGCACGGCTTATTGCAACCTTTGCCACGATAAAAACTCCACGCACAGCCGTACACCTCCCCATAAAAAGCCTCGATTATTTTCTGAGGCTTGGATCCTCGATTATCTTGTATTCGCCATTATAAAGCTCGTCAACTGCTGTCTTTACTGGCTTTTCATCAAGCACCAGCTTGTTGTCAAAAGCGTCGCTCGTGATCTCTCTTGCTCTCTTTGCAACTGCAATAACTAGAGAATAATAGCTTTCATTGTTCTTCAAAATCTGGCTTACGGCCGGTCTAAGCATCATAATTAAGCACCTCGTCAATTAATTTCTTTGTATCATCATTTTCTGATCTGAATTTATCCGCCTTGCCGTCCTCGGCTTTCACGGAATTCATAACTGCAACAAAATCTTCCACAGCGTCCTCTAGCCCGTCGTTCATTATCACATAATCATAACCGCCGGCTTTGCCGATCTCACCGGCAGCCTGACTTACACGGTCAGCGATAACATCGTCAGACTCGGTTCCACGCTTTCTAAGCCGTCTGTCTATCTCCTTAACAGACGGTGGAAGTATAAACATCAGCACAGCTTCAGGAAAGGCTTTCTTCACCTGAAAAGCACCGTTAGTTTCAATTTCAAGTATAACATCTCTGCCCTGCTCAAGATTAGCGAGAACAGGCTTCTTTGGCGTTCCGTAATAATGACCAACATAGCCCGCGTGTTCAAGAAATTCACCGCTGTCTATCATTTTCTTAAAGCTGTCATCGCTTATAAAATGATAATGAACGCCGTCCTTTTCGCCCTCTCTGGGTTTTCTTGTTGTGCAGGATATAGAATAGAATACATCTCTGTTTTTAAAGACCTCTGCAAGTATAGTTCCCTTGCCACAGCCTGAGGGAGCTGATATAACAAACAGCTTTGCATTGTTCTTATACATTGTCATCGTCCTCCTCGTCAACAGCGGCACGTCCGCCTACAGTTTCAGGTGCAACTGCCGACAGCACCACATGGTCGCTGTCCATAATAAGCACCGCTCTTGTCCTTCTGCCGTAGGTGGCGTCTATAAGAGTACCCTTATCCTTAGCTTCCTGAATGATACGCTTTATAGGCGCAGACTCAGGGGAAACTATGGCAATGACCCTTGCGGAGGACACCATATTTCCAAAACCGATATTAATAAGCTGCATATCTCACACCGCCGTTATTCGATATTCTGTATCTGCTCTCTGATCTTTTCAATCTCAGCCTTAAGATCCACCACCATTTTTGTGATAGTGAGATCGTTAGCCTTTGAGCCGATAGTATTCACCTCACGGTTAAGCTCCTGCACAAGGAAGTCAAGCTTTCTTCCCACAGGCTCGTCCGACTTGATAAGCCCTCTGAACTGTGAGATATGGCTTCTGAGCCTTACTGTTTCCTCGTCTATTGCCACCTTGTCGGCGAAAATAGCCACTTCCGTAAGTATCCTCTGCTCGTCTATGTCCTTATCGCCGAGAGTTTCCTTTATCTTTGCATAAAGTCTTTCTCTGTAGCTTTCAGTAACGCTAGGTGACTGGTCTTCTATCTTGCCCACAGTTTCCTCGATATAATCAAGTCTGCCGCTGATATCGTCATACATCTTGACGCCCTCAGTTTCACGCATCTGAACAAATCTGTCCAACGCAACCTGAGCAACTTCCTTTACCTCGTTCCAGATTACTTCCTCGTCATCTGTTTTCTTCACAACTGTGAACACATCAGGAAGCTTCATGATATGTGACAGTGTGATATCGTCATCAAGGTCAAGCTCGTCAGCCGCACCTCTCAGTGCGTCAAGATAGCCCTTTGCAACAGCCTTGTTAAGCTCTATCTCAGCGTCAGTACCCTCCTGATTATAGATAGAAACAGACGCCTCTACCTTACCACGGGAGATACCGCTTTTAAGAAATCCTTTCAGCTTTTCATCAAGATAGCCGTAAGCTCTCGGAGTTCTCGAAGTAAATTCATAATATCTGTGGTTTACAGAGCGTATCTCAACGATTATCTCTCTGCCGTTTGCCACGATATGCTCTCTGCCGAAACCGGTCATGCTTTTTATCATAGCATACCCGTCCTTTCATATAATAATATTTATGTTATCCGCTTGGTACTTAACATAGTACATCAAATTATATTATAACATCAAGCTCCGTAAATAGCAATAGTTTTTCACATTTATTTAAAATTATATTTACTTAAAATTTATATATTCTGAAATATGTCCAACAGTGACGAGCCGATATAGATATGAGGGTATTTTTCAAAATCCTCTTTAGTGGTAGAGCCAGTTGTTACTCCTGCAAAATCCACCCCTGAATTGAGTGCAGTTTCAGCGTCGATGTAGCTGTCGCCTATATAAAGCACGTCCGATTTATCCGCACCGAAACGCTCTATTATCAGGTCAAGTCCCTGCGGGTCAGGCTTTGCCCTTGTGACGTCCTCGCCTCCAACTATGATATCCACAGGCAGAGAGCCTGCCTGCTCATTGAAAGTATTGACTATCCTATAGCGATATTTCGTTGAAACTATGCCGACTTTTACCCCTGCGTTCTGCAATGTCTGCAAAATTGCGATAGTATCGTCATAAAAATATGTTTTCTTAACCATTACTTCGTCTGCTTTTTTTACATACGCTTTTCGCATATCCTCACGCTGAGGATTGTCAGGCATATCTGTCAGCAGGTCGAAAGCGTCAACAAGGGTCATGCCTATGGTGTTGTAGATAGTCCTGTCGTCCTTTGGCGGATAACCAAACTCTTTCAAAACGTGCTTGAAGCACTCCAAAATGCCCTCGGAAGAGTCTGCAAGAGTAAGGTCAAAATCGAAAACAAAATATCTGTATTTGCTCATAATAAACTCCTTTTTCAAACAGCAAGGGCAACCCTTTGCGGATTGCCCTGTATTTTATTCAACTGTAACTGATTTTGCAAGATTTCTCGGCTTATCAACGTCATTGCCTCTGAGAACTGAGGTATAGTAAGCGATAAGCTGCAAAGGAACTACTGTCAGCATAGGCATGAGCAGATCGTCTATTGTCGGCAGACCGATCTTATAATCAGCCACCTCGTCGTCAACGTTGATATATCCGTGAGTAACAAGGACAACGTAAGCTCCTCTTGCCTTGACCTCCTTGACGTTGCTTATGGTCTTGTCAAGAAGTTCTCTTTGTGTTGCAACTGCGATAACAGGCATATTGTTTGTTACCAGTGAGATAGTGCCATGCTTAAGCTCGCCTGCGGCATATGACTCAGAGTGGATATATGATATCTCCTTAAGCTTCAATGAGCCTTCCATAGAAAGCGCATAGTCAAGACCTCTGCCGATATAAAGAAGATTTTCCTTGTTTACAAGCTGTGAAGCAACATACTGACAATTATCAGGTGTTTTAAGGACAACTTCAAGCATATTAGGAACGTTCTGAAGCTCTGCTGTAAGTCTCATGCACTCCTCTTTTGAGATAGCTCCGTGAGCGTATGCTATAGCAAAGCTCAGTAGATAGAATACAGAAAGCTGAACGATATATGCCTTTGTGGAAGCTACAGATATCTCAGGACCTGCATGGGTGTAAAGCACCATATCAGACTCTCTTGCGATAGACGAGCCTTTTACGTTTACGATAGAAAGTGTTTCAGCACCCCTCTCCTTAGCCATTCTAAGGGCTGCGAGAGTGTCGGCTGTTTCACCTGACTGTGAAACAAGAATAACAAGATCTCCCTTTGCAATGATAGGATCTCTGTATCTGAACTCAGAAGCCATATCCACTGTAACAGGTATTCTTCCAATCTTTTCAAGCACATACTTGCCCACAAGACCTGCGTGCATTGCAGTACCGCAGGCAACAACGAAAATGTTGTTATAGCCCTTGAGCCTGTCATATGTAAGACCGCATTCTTCAAGGTTTGGCATACCGTCAACTATTCTCGGTGTGATAGTTGTTTTTATAGCTGTTGGCTGTTCGTGAATCTCTTTGAGCATAAAGTGAGCATATCCGCCCTTCTCAGCGGCTTCCATATCAAAGTCAGCAACGAGCATCTCTTTCTCAACCGGCATTCCGTGAACGTCAAAGAACTCCACCTTGCCATCGTCAAGGACAGCGATCTCGTTCTCGTCAAGAAGATAGTAATTCTTCGTATATTTCAGTATTGCAGGCACATCAGAAGCTATAAAAGCTTCGTCCTCGCCAACTGCAACGATAAGAGGAGAATCCTTTCTTACTGCATATATTCTTCTTGGGAAATCCTTGAATATGATACCCAAAGCATATGAACCCTCTATCTCAGCAAGAACCTTCTGTATTGTCGCCATAGGGTCGCCCTCATAATAATAATCAAGAAGCTTTGCAACTGTTTCTGTATCTGTCTGAGATTCAAAGACATATCCCTTTTTCAGCAGAAAATCCTTGATAGTTCTGTAGTTTTCAATGATACCATTATGAACGATAGAAATATTCGCATTTCCGTGAGGGTGTGAATTTATATCAGACGGCTCGCCGTGTGTAGCCCAGCGTGTGTGACCTATACCGCAAGTACCGTTGAGCCAGCCCTCTCTTTTAAGCTTTTCTTCAAGGTCAGCAAGTCTGCCCTTTGTCTTTTTTGTCTTGATAGCATCGTTCTCAAAAACAGCTATTCCTGCTGAGTCATAACCTCTGTATTCCAGCTTTGACAGTGAGTCAAGCAGCACCTTTGTACAATCCTTTTTTCCCACATAGCCTACTATTCCGCACATGTATAAGCAACTCCTTTCATTCTCATTTGTTAAAAATCATTAAATTTCTTATATTTTTCCAAACCATATCCACATAAATATAATATATCATAGCATATTTTGCATGAAAAAGCAATAGCAAATGCAAAAATTAGCGAAAAGTACTGTAGTGCTACAATAGATATTGGACAAAAGTTCAGAAAAAAGAAAA
>NZ_QTVE01000032.1:0-15605 GCF_003460465.1 Ruminococcus sp. AF37-20
CGAATTTCTTAATAATAGTGTCCAATATGATTGACAAACCTACAAATTCAAGATTTTTTCTCAAAGCTTTGCAAAATCCCTATCAAATAGTCATATCATATGTAACTTGTGAATATAATGTATGAAATAAATACGTTTTCTTTCCACATCGTTATTTTGCACAATAAAAAAACGCTGAAATATGCTTAAACGTTTCAGAAATATCTTCGCAAACACCGAATAATCCAACTTTCCCGATCAAATGTCTATCATATTTTCATATCAGGATAATATTTTAACAATATCATATGTCACAGCACACTTTTCAACAATTATTATTCGAAAACGTTTAATGAACAGGCTGTTTGATACTTTTTGTAATTTCACATAACATAATCGAATACAAAAGAAATGTTTATATACATTTTTCACATACCACACAGCCCGGTTTCATATACCCCTCAGAAAACGCAGTGCATTTTCGCAGCTTTTTGATCGGTCTGTCAGCTTCTTCGTAACAAATCGATTACAATTGTCCAAATAGCGTTGTTAAAATGCACAAAAGTAAAGTTGAAAAATTGGCTAAACCTCCATAATTTATTACAGAGGGCATAAAAATGCGAAAAAAGACTTGAAATTATGCCGAGAATATTGTATATTTTTATTAACGGAAACGTTTGAAATAAGTTTTCACGGAAAACATCAAGCGTAAACGTTTAAAATCTACGGAAAGGCGGAAATATCATTGGTTTCCTTAAAAGACATTTCCGTTCGCTGCGGAGTATCCGTCGCAACCGTAAGCAAAGCCCTCAACGGCCATAAGGACGTAAGCGAGGCAACAAGAGAAAGACTTATGAAAGCCGCCAAAGAAATGGGCTACTTCCCAAATTCTCAGGCAAGAGCTTTAAAGACCAACAGGACCTATAATCTTGGGGTCATGTATCTCGACGAAGCAGGAAGCGGTCTTACCCATGAGTTTTTCGCAAAGGTGCTTGACAGCTTTAAGACTACGGCTGAAGCAGCAGGATATGATATAACCTTTATAAATAGAGATGTGGGCAAGCAGAAAATGTCTACATATGAACATTGCAAATACCGCAATGTTGACGGTGTTATCATTGCCTGTACGGATTTTACGTCGCAGGACGTGTACGAGGTGATAAACGGAGATATACCGGTGGTCACGATCGACCACATCTTCGATTGCAGAACAGCGATCATGTCCAATAATGAAAAAGGTATGGAAGAGCTTATCAACTATGTGACGAAGATGGGGCATAGGAAGATCGCTTTTATCCAGGGCAACAAATCGGCAGTAGCCGAAAGACGTCTGGCAGGCTTCTATAAAGCTTGTATGACAAGAGGAATTTCAGTTGAACCCGATTGGATACTTAACGGTGATTATCACAACCCTGATCTGACTTATAAGCTGACAAAAGAACTTCTTAGCAGAGAGAACAAACCGACCTGCGTTTTCATGCCCGATGATTATTCAGCAATGGGAGCTTTTAATGCAGTCAAGGAAATGGGCCTTTCAGTACCGGAGGATATCTCGATAGTGGGCTACGACGGAATAGCTTATTCACAGCTTCTCTCTCCAAAGCTTACGACTTATCTTCAGGACACAGACCTTATCGGTGTAACAGCAGCAAAACAGCTGGTTTCACTGATAGAAAACCCACAGACCACCTTTAAAGAGGTGATAACAGTCGACGGAAAGCTGCTGGAAGGCGGCTCGGTAAGCGACATCAACTAACAAACGGCATTAATTTTCCGCAGAAATGCTGCGGAGCAAATCAAATAAACTAATGCGATTTTAAGGAGGAAAATTATTATGGCAAATCTTAAGAAAGTACTTGCAGGTTCTTTGAGCCTCTGTCTGGCAGCTTCAATGTTCACAGCTTGCGGCAGCACAGATTCATCTTCAACATCTGACAAGAATGGCGGCAGCACATCAAAGGCTGGCAACAACACAGGCATCAACAACAGCTCTGACAGAGTAAACACAGCTGAGCTTCACGGTGTGGATTCATCAGAGGATTCAAAGAAGACTCTTACAATTTACTGCTGGAACACAGAGTTCAAGTCAAGACTTGATAAGTACTATCCACAGGGCACATCAAACGAGCTTACATACAACGAGCTTGCTGATGGTTCTAAGGAGATCGCAACAATCAACGGCGTTAAGTTGAACTGGGTACAGGTTGAAAACGAAGGTAACGCTTACCAGACAAAGCTGGACGAGGCTCTTAAGGGTCAGCAGGACAGCACAGAGAAGGTAGATATGTTCCTTATGGAAGCTGACTACGCTCTGAAGTATGCTAACGGCGACGTTGCACTTTCTATTCAGGACCTCGGCATCACAGACGACGATATGTCACAGATGTATCAGTACACAAAGGACGTTGCAACAGATACAAAGACAGGCGAGCTGAAGGGTGTATCATGGCAGGCAACTCCAGGTCTGTTCCTCTACAACACAAAGATCGCTGAGGACGTTCTCGGCACAAGCGATCCAGAGAAGGTTCAGGAAGCTGTTAAGGATTGGGATACATTCACAGCAACAGCTCAGAAGATGGCTGACAAGGGCTACAAGATGGTATCTGGTTTCGATGATACATACAGATGCTTCTCAAACAATATGTCTAGCCCATGGGTAACAGACAACAAGATCACAGTTGACCCACAGATCAAGGCTTGGGCTGACCAGACTAAGGAATACACAGACAAGGGCTACAACAACAAGACTTCCCTTTGGGACGACGCTTGGGCTGCTGGTCAGAAGATCGACGGCGGCGTATTCGGCTACTTCTTCTCAACATGGGGCATTCCTTTCACACTTCTTCCAAACACAGTTGACGAAGAAATCAAGGCTGATGGTTCAAATGCTAAGGAAGGCAACGGCGGTTATGGTCTCTGGAAGGCTTGCTCAGGCCCACAGGCTTACTACTGGGGCGGTACATGGATCTGCGGCGCTATCGACTCCGATAACCAGGATATCGTTGCTGATATCATGAAGGTTATGACTTGCAACAAGGACGTAGCTAAGGCTATCACTGAGGGCGAGCAGGACTACACAAACAACAAGGCTGCTATCAAGGAGCTTATCGACGGCGGTTATACAAACGCATTCCTCGGCGGACAGGATCACCTTGCACTTCTTACAGAGGCTGCTGACAAGATCTCCCTCGAGAACAAGCTTTCTGCTTATGACCAGGGCTGCAACGAGAAATTCCAGGGTGCTATGAAGGACTACTTCCTCGGCACAGTTGATTCATATGAGGCTGCTCTTGAGAACTTCAAGAAGAACATCACAGACCTCTATGGTAACCTTACTTGCGATTTCTAATCGTATAAAAAACAGTATCTAATTAAATATAGGGGGTGGAGGTTATCCCCCCCTATTATTTATTAATCTCACGAAAGGAATAGGTATACTTATATGAAGAGAAAAAGCATAAGCTATGCCAAGTGGGGATATATTTTCCTTATCCCATTCTTTGTAGTTTACATCATCTTCTCACTATATCCTCTGTTCCAGACTTTCTATTACAGCTTTACTGACTATGTTAAGGATCAAGGTTCTATCGGCGGTGGCTGGACAAGACAGGCTGTCGAGGTGACACCAACATTCTGCGGTTTTGATAACTATTCAACAATATTCACATCAGGAAGTGATCTGCTTCAGTCATTCTGGAATACGATCATTATGTGGATCGTAGGATTTATCCCACAGATCGTTATCTCTCTTATCCTTGCAGTATGGTTCACTGACCTTCGTCTTAAGATAAAGGCTCAGGGATTCTTCAAGGCTGTTATCTATCTTCCAAACGTAATCATGGCATCTGCTTTTGCATTTCTGTTCTACAGCTTGTTCAGCAGAGGCGGCGCTATCTATGATCTTATCAAGGTACCACTCCTTGAAAGCGTTTGGGGATCAAGAGGTGTAGTTGGACTCATCAACTTCATACTTTGGTATGGTAATACAACAATTCTTCTTATGGCTGCTATCATGGGTGTTGATACATCACTCTATGAGTCAGCACAGATCGACGGTGCAACTTCCAGCCAGACATTCTGGAAGATCACAATTCCGCTCATCAAGCCTATCATGTCATATGTTCTTGTAACATCACTCATCGGTGGACTTCAGATGTACGACGTACCTGCCCTCCTCACAAAGGATATGGGTAACCCTAACGGAAAACTTAAGACCGTCGTAATGATAATCCAGGCAAATAAGCAGGGCGACATCGGTAAGGCGTCTGCACTCTGCGTAATAATCTTTATCGTTTCCGCTGTTATCGGACTTGCACTTATGTTTGCGTCTGCTGACCATGACGGAAAGAAGAAAAAGAAGAAAAGGGGGTAAGCTGAAATGCCAAGAAGTACTGAAATAGTTGGTGAAAAGACAAATAGTACTGGTCTTATCATACATAGGATAATAGCTTATGTTGTCCTTGTTCTTTTGGTCGTTGTTTCACTTTTCCCATTCTATCTTTTGATAATCAACGCAACACGAGGCAGATCACAGGCAGGTATCAGATGGTATCCTGACCACTTCCTCGCAACAAACTTCAAGAACCTTTTCAGCGGTTCAACAGCCGTAGCATACGGAAGCGTATGGCGTTCACTGGCTAACTCACTGTTCATATCAGCTTGTGCTTCATTGCTCAGCGTATACTTCTCAGCACTGACAGCATATGCAACACACGTTTACCAGTTCAAGCTGAGAAAGTTCGCAGATATGTTCATTCTCATCGTAATGATGGTTCCAACACAGGCTTCAGCTATCGGTTTCTACCAGTTCATGAACAAACTTGGCTGGACAGATACTTACATTCCGCTGATTGTTCCTGCTGTCGCAGCACCGGCTACATACTACTTCATGAAGCAGTATATGGCGTCTGCACTTCCGCTTGAGATCGTAGAAGCCGCCCGTATCGACGGCTGCGGAGAGTTCAAGACCTTCAACAAGATCGTTACTCCTATCCTCAAGCCTGCATTCGCAGTTCAGATCATCTTTACATTCGTAACAAACTGGAACAACTACTTTATGCCAAGACTTATTCTTACATCAAAGAGTAAGTACACAATCCCTCTGGTACTCAACGCAATGCGTTATGCAGGACCACAGGAGAAGGACGTGGGAATGTTCAGCTTGTACATCGTACTTGCTATCCTCCCTGTAGTAATTGTTTACCTTTGTCTTTCAAAGTTCATCATTCGTGGTGTTGCTCTGGGAAGCGTAAAGGGTTAATACGAAGCTTCAAACAGCGTACAGTTTTTCTGTACGCTGTTTTTTTTGCTCTATTCATTCCTTACTTCTCTTTCCTATTCACATAAAAGCTTCGTTTGCATACCTTTGCTATTGACCGTTATCTCCATTCTGCTCACTCTTTTCCCATTGACTCCATATCCCTTACAAATTATTTTATCCGTGATATCCTCACCGCAATACCCCTCATATGTGATATGCTCCACCAAATACTCCCTCTCTGCAAACTCTATCCTATCTTTAAGCCCGGCATCCACATTATTGAGCCACTGCTTATCAAGACCATAATACTTCTCCCTCGTGATACCATGTGGTATAGTTTTACCGCTTGAATAGCTATATCCATACTTCCCGTCCACATTTTTCATATATATCTTTGACAGCATCGTTCTCGTATCAAGCTGTTTGCCGTATTCAATAATACGCTGAGTACCGATATTCACCGAAAGGATACTCAGCGACACATTGACCTGCCTGTCCCCTCTGATATATGCACGCCTGCCATAAGCCTTGACCGCATATACGCCGATAGCCTCCCACAGTGTAGACTTCTCTTTGATGTTCACATAGTTCACAGTGTTAGTTCCACTCTCGTAGGTTATCTCGCTTGAGGGACTGTAGCTCTTCATAATATCCGTCAAACTCACCTTAGACCATACCCCAGGTTCAGGCTCGTTCTGCCCCAGCATAAGTGTTATCCCACGGCTTATAAGTTCAAGAACAGTTTTTCCGCCTCTCACCCTTGTTCTGATGTAATCCGCAGGACCGTAGTGCATACGCCTGCTGCCTATATAAAGTGCCACACGCCTGATATTGTTAAGATTTATACTGTTATTCAGAACGACAGACGCTTTAAGTTCACTGTATGGCGTGTAGCGGTCTTTCACAAGCCTTGCTGATACAATGTTTCTATAGTCCAAATTGCCACTGCCAATAGTTTCAAACCTGATGTAGATGTCTGCCATTATTTCGCCCCCCTAAGCTTTATCATAAGGCTTCCGATTATCCTGTCAGGCTGAAAATCCATTTCTATCTCTGAGAGTATGTATCCGCTGTATAAGACCCCGTCTGCCGTGAAATTGATCGTCTTTCCTCCGTTCTCGCTTAGAGCAGCCCAAGCGTAAGCCTTGTCCGACGGAGCGATCCTGCCGCTGAACTGAAATATCTCCGCCGCCTTGCCTGAGATATTTCGCAAAATACCATTCACAGCCTTTGTTTCCTCCTGAATGTAACCTCCGCTTCGCTTAACTCCGTCCATGTAAAATGACCGTGTGCCTATGTCAAGCTTTATCTTTCCCTTTTTACTCACTTATATCCTCCTCACTGCAAATGCCGATACTAAGCTCTGCCTGCCTTTCGAGCCTGTGAAGGGGCAATGTCTGAACTGCGCTTCCAAGCTTTGCGCTCTTTACATTCAGAACCTCGCTTTTTGCAAGCTCCGCCATAACGCTTTCACACTTTTCCTGAAGCTCCTCCATGTCATCGTATTTTCCTGCCTTGCCCATGAGCCGCAGGTCGATATGACATATATACTCAGTGTAAAGCTTTTTGCCGCCCTGCCCAATGACTTCATCGACCACATCATAGCCTTTAAGTCCATAGAAGCCAATTGCTTCTCCGCTGTGCAATAGACTGTCAGCCGAAGTGTATTCACCCATTGCAGTAAAGCCTGCTCCGTCAAGTATCTTTTTTATCTCTGCCGCCATTTCTGTCCAAACTGTCATGGCTCGTCCTCCTTCCTAATATGCGATAACGGCATTGAATACAAAGCCGTCCTTTGAGAAAAATCTTTCCGCCCTTGAAACTGCGCTGTCACGAAGCTCTCTTGCCGCCTTTATCCTGTTCTCCTCGTCAAAAGCCTCCACCGCCTTGCCCTGTGCCGTAAACATGACCTTGTATTCAGCGGCTTTCAGACAAATAAATCTGTAAAAGACCTCCGCTGCCGCCGCAAATTCGCATATAGCCGTCCCGCCCTCAGCGACCATTCGCTCCTGGTCAACAGCCTTTTCCATTTCGTCAGCACACACCGTTATAAGCCCTGCATACACCTCAGCCGACGTGCTGTCAAGTCCGCTTAGCTCCATGAAATTGCTTTTTACATTGTCTTTGCTTATTGCCATTTTCCTGCTCCTTTCAAAAAATATACCCGCCCACCGTCCCTTTTTCATTATCCTCTCAGCTTACTTTGTAGTTTTCAGCGTCTTTACAGCACCGCTCGTAAGTACAGAGAAACCTGCAAGCACTGAGCAAACGATCTCGTTGCACTGATTTGTAAGAAGCTTATCGTAGTCCACGATAACATCTCCTCCAAGCACCATTTCAACAGCACTGCTCTGGTCGATGCCCACCGCAATACCGCCTGTGAGCTGAGGGCATTTTACAAGCGTTACACCATATGGCGTCTGAACTGTGCCGCCTGCCATATAGTCGCCAATGCAGTATTTCATCTCGTCCATAGCAAGGATCTTAGCCATAACATCAGGAGTACAGATCATGGTCGTCATGTTGAACTCGCCCATGGAAGCCCAAAAGGCCGCCAGATCAGCGTAAGTAAGCTCGCTGCCAATAAGAGTCTGAGCTGTAATACCTCTTGTTATCTCAGTCATGGCAAGACTGTTCACATCTCTGCTTATAGTCGCCCCAAGGTTTTTCAGCACCACGCCGAAAGCCTCAAGCTTCTGCTTCCTTACAGACTCAAAAGAACAGTTAAGACGTCTTGCAAACTTTGTAAGAGTCTTACTGGAGGTGCTAAGTCTGACAGTTGTGATAGGCACATTTCCACCCTCTGACACAACGTCAGTTGAACCTGACTTTGTAACGTTCAGACCTCTGAAATCAACTCCGTCAGTGTATGAAACAGCCGCCGCTACCTTGCCCATGATAGAAGCCTCGTCCATGCCCTGCTTGACAGTGCGTCTTATGTACTCAGGGAAAAGCACTGCCGACTCAGTGGAAATGAAGAATTTTTCCACTCTGTCAGAATTTGCACCCTTTACCTTGATGTCAAAACGCTTGAGCTGTCTTTCAAAAGCGTCAAGACCTTTAAGCTCGGTGTTCTCATAGTTTGCGTCAGGATCAAGCTCAGCCAGCGCCTGTGTGAATGTCTTGCCTGTGATAGAATAAAGTCCCTTTTCAAGTTTGATATTGTTGTACATATTATTTTCTCCTTTTCGATAATTAAATTTGTCCGTTTTTTTGTACTGATTTAGATGTGCGTTTTCTAATGAACTCAGCCTGCATCAAACCCTCTCTTTCACGGGCGACCCAAGATCGCCCCAACAAATGTTACGCATTTTCGCTGTTTTGCAGGTGAGAAACATATTTTCCCTGACACCTGAGCCCCTATCTCCACATTGTCATCACCTCCTTTCACATCTGCCCCTTACATTTTGTAATCCCCCGTGATAAAGCTCTCCCTTTCAGCTTTGTAGACCTCCTCATTCTCAGCCGCCTGCTTTTCAAGCCTGCCACGGAAGTCGATAAGCTCCGTAACTGTCATAAGCTCCGCAAGTTCTTTCACACGCTTTGCACTCATAAAAGGCTTGCAGAAATAGCTGAGCCTTAAAACGTCCTTTTCAAAAGCTTCCCTCGCAAGGGCAAGCTCATAGCTCTTGTCGGTGCTTTCATGCTTCTCCCTTAACGCAAAACGCTTCGTTACCCCTGCGTTCACCTGTGCAGGCACTGCCACGAACGACCACTCGTAAGCGTCAAGCGGCTCGTCAAGAATGTGATAACACAGCTTACCGCCGTATTCTCCGCCCTTTTCATGGTCACAGCCGCCCTTGTACATATCCGCTCCGCATACAGAGCAAAGCTTCTTTCCCATGGTGCAGCTAACGGATACCTCTTTCTTTATTCCGCCCTGAATCTCGCTTATAAGGTCGCCGTTAGAAGCAGTTCGCACCATGTAAGCCTTTGCCATAAGCCTGCGGTAGACCTCTCCGTCTGTCGTAGTTTTCTCAGGCAGAGTTTCCACCCAAGTGTCGAATATTCTGGCAGTCTGCTTTGAGCTTTTAGGGTCATGGTCAAAAATACCCGTTCTGCCCTTAAAAAGCTCCGCAAGCTTCTCCAAAGCGCCTGATGAAAACTTTTCACCATCTCTGTCAATGTCATTGTCACAAAGCGCCACCCTGAAAACAAAGACCTTGTCCTCCGTGAGCGGCTCTCTCGCATAGCCGTTTATCTTTTCAAGCTCCTCGCCTGATACTGTTTCGCTCATTGCATTTCCTCCTTTTTTCTCTCGTTCTCTACCCTTTCGTTTTCAAGCTCCGCCGCCTTAGCCTGCGCATTGTAAAGCCTTGACTTCGCCAACGCTTCCTCGTCCTGAAGATTTATGTTGTCCCACTCTATCTCCACCCCACAAGCATATCCGTTAAGCCTTAAAAACGCCTCGCATATCTCTCTGAGTATAGGTTCAAGCAGTCTGCGGTAATATTCAAGCTCGCTTGTGAGGATATCCGATTGCTGTGCAGACATTCGCTCAGTGGTTGACCAGTTCAGCCCAAGCAAAAACGGTGGTATTGAAAGCTTCGCTACAAGCTGTTCCATAAGCTGTCTGACAGGTATCTCCGTGTCTATCATCTGATTGTCAGCGCCTATGACCTTTATGTCCACATCACCCACAGCCACAAAGTCCTGCACAGAGCCGTTTCGTGAGGCTCTCATTCCCCTGCTCCATTCCTGAGCTATCTGCTCTGCACGCTCCTTGGCTCTCGCCCTGTCGCTCTCCCCCTCAGGGTGATAAGTCACCGCATAGCGCACGTTTCCTACCCTGTCGAAGTTCTGCCCCATGCACTCGTAAATTCGCATAAGTATCTCGCTCAGCGCAGGCAATCCACGGAGTATGGACACACCGTCAGGGTGCTTAGGACTAGGATTGAGCGCCGTGTAAAGCAGTTTTTCAGGACTTCTTACCGGTATCTCCTCACCGCTTCCCATGTAAAAAATACGTTTTTCAAAAGCGTTCCTGCCCTCACGCACTCTGTACAAAGTCGGGTCGCCAACATATATCCCTTTTACCTTGCCTGTTCTGTAATCTGCATATATCCTGCCTATCGCCTTGCCATATGTAAGCAGTGAATCCAGATACATATCCGCAAAAGTGTAAATGGACTTTCCCGACACCCCCACGGAAACCTCTCTGCAAAACCTGTCAAGCTCCACCTGCGCCCTCTCGTCACAAGCCGTGACCTTAAAGCCCCCTGTGAGCCTTATTATCTTGCCGAAACAAGCGTCGATGATCGGCACGTTCGCCCTGAGCGCGTCATAAAGCTCCTGCTGAAAAACCCCCTCAGGCGCAAGCCTGTAATGAAACCCCGACTCTCTGTCAGAGCCTGCCGTGTTCGGCACAAATTCACGGACCTTCTTTCTGAAAATACTCATTTTCTCTCCTTTCTTTCTGTACGCTTTTTTGTACTAATGTTCAACTGTCAGTACAAAAAAGCCGTCCTTTTCACGTCCCAGACATTCTGCTGCAAAGTATCTCATATCGTCCATGGCGTGATCGTTCTCTTTCACAGGTGCGTCCTTTCCTGCCTTATCGTCCCAGCGGTAAAGATTTATCTCACGAAGCGTATCACGACACCTGCGGTTTATCCTTATCCTGCCGTCCTTTATGCAGTCTGACACAAGCCTGATACCCGAAACAACATCGTTCTTTGCAGGCTGGACAGTGTATTTTCCGTGCCTGCGTATGCACTGTATGAACGAAGCCGCCGAGGGGTCGCAAATGACCTTTTCGATGCAAAGCCCGTCGGCAAGCTCTTCAAGCCCCTTGTAATGCTCCTCGTCAGTTTTCTGCATACCTTCACGTCGAGAATCATAGTAATACTCCCTGAGCCTGTACCACACTCCGCCACTCTCGCCCCAAAGCCCGAAGCTTGAAGGATTTACAGTGCCGTAATCACAGCTTATAACATACCGCTCGCACTGTATTTCACCATCAAAGACGTTTTTCTCCTCGTCGAACATAGGGTAAACAAGCCCCTCTGCCGCCGTCCATTTGCCAAGCACAAAACGCTCGTAAAACGTCCCATTGTATATCCTGTGATAGCGTTCTATCACCGCCCTGTCAAGGGTCGGATTGTCCTCCAGCACAAAATGTCTGTAGATAAGCCGTTTTTCCTCAGCCTTGTCTATCCACTCTTTCTTGAACCAGTGGTAAGGATTGTCAGGATTGCAGTTGAACCACAGCTTGCTCCCCGCCACCGAACACCTTGCCACAGCCTGCTCTATAAAGCTTCTGGGCATAAGTGCCGCCTCGTCAAGAAGCACCCCCGCAAGGGTCACGCCCTGGATAAGAGAGGGCGAGCCTTCGTCCCTGCCGCCAAAGTAGTAAAACCTGTTTTTCCTGCCGCAAAAGCTCACGTCCATATAGTTTTTTGACGTGACCTCCACAGCCGTCATGCCCATGGCTTTCATATACTCTCTGAGCGCAGGCAGGATATTCCTTTTCAGCGACACGATAGTTTTTGAGCATAGCCCAAAAATGCACTCGTCAAAGTTAGTCATCGCCCATGTCATAAAAGACGCCGACAAACAAAAGGTCTTGCCCGATCTGACCGCACCGTCACAGATTATCCCGTCGTAATCACTAAGATCCCGTGCCGTCCACCATCTGAAAACAAACCTCTGATTTTCCGACAGCCTTGTTATTTTCACAAGCTATCACCGTCCCTGCCGTAAATGCTCTCGATAAGTCGCTTCGACTCACCGCCGCCGTCAAGCTGAGGCGCAAGCTCCCCAAGCTTTTCCAAGGCTTTCTGCCTGTCAAAGAACTTGATCTCCAAAACGTTCTTTCCGCTGATCTTTATCTCGCTCACGTTAAAAAGATCCATGCCCATGATGTCCCTTGCCGTCATGTTCTCAGCGTCAAAAACAAGCTTTACAGCGTCATTCACCGCCCCGAAAGCTATCCTGTTAAGCCCTCGCTTCACATAAGAAAGGGTGTCGCTGTCAGCCTCCTCCAGCTTTTTAAGCTCCGCCTCCGTTTCTGCCGAGTGCAGAAGCTCAAGCCCCCTGTCCTCAGCCTCCTCCGCCCTTGCACCGGTGTGCAAAGCCGCTTCACGAAGATTTCTCAGATAGAAGAAAAATCTCGCAAATCTTTTCTGTTCGCCTGCCATATCGTTCCTCCTTTTTTAATTTCTGCGAAAGATGTCCGCCGTATCTTAACGGCTCTCAAAAAACATCTCTCACTTATCCCGAAAAATGCCCCTTTTGTTGCATAAAAAATGCAACAATTGCAGAAATGTTGTCAAATTAAATCATTTATCATTTGTTTGCATAAATCGACCTGCCCAAAACTGTGCAAAAGCCACATACTTTCATGAACAGAAAAACTGTTTGTAAAAAGAAATACTTTGAATTTCCGAGCCGTTTCGTACCCTCACTGCACCTTATTTCAGACAAATATGTAAGTCATGCGAAACTTTCAATATACCTTATGAAAAAAAGTATATATTACTTGACAAAAGCCGAAAAAATAGTACAATAGTAAGTGTATGACACAAATTTGAAGAACAACGCAGGAGGTAAAAATATGAAAATGAGAGGTATCTATTCCTCAGTAACAGATATCAGACGAAAAGTCTTTACAGAGGTGGCAAGACTTGCCTATGAAGAGGGCGATTATGCCGAAAAGATCGCAGAGCTTCCTTATAAAATAGTACCGGGAAGCAAGGCTGTTTACCGTGAGTCTATCTTCCTTGAAAGAGCTATCGTTGAAGAAAGGCTCCGTCTTGCTATCGGTCTGCCCCTAAGACCGATCGAGGAGCATAAGTCTGTGGCTGACGGCATTGAAGAAAGTGCGATCGCAGAAAAGTATTACGATCCACCGCTTGTAAACATAATCAAGTTTGCCTGCAACGGCTGTCCTGAAACTCATTATCATGTTACCGACTGCTGTCAGGGCTGTCTTGCACACCCATGTCAGGAAGTCTGTCCAAAGGGTGCCATAACCATCAAGCACGGCAAGTCAGTAATAGATCAGTCTAAGTGTATAAAGTGCGGCAGATGTCAGAGTGTCTGTCCATACAATGCAATAAACAAAATGGAAAGACCATGCGCAAGAGCCTGCGGCATGGACGCTATCGGCTCAGACGAAGAGGGCAAGGCAAAAATAGATTATGACAAGTGCGTATCCTGCGGAATGTGTCTTGTAAACTGCCCATTCGGCGCTATCGTAGACAAGGGACAGATATTCCAGCTTATAACAGCAATGAAGAAAAAGAAGAAGGTCATCGCTATCGTAGCACCTGCATTTGTAGGTCAGTTCGGACCAAAGGCAAGCCCTGAAAAACTCACAGCGGCAATGAAGAAGCTTGGCTTTGCAGACGTGGTCGAGGTAGCAATAGGTGCAGACCTTTGTTCCATCGAGGAAGCAAAGGACTTCATGAGAGAAGTTCCTGAACATCAGCCATTCATGGCGACATCATGCTGTCCTGCATGGTCAGTAATGGCGAAGAAGCTTTTCCCTACCCTTGCCCCATACATTTCTATGGCTCTGACGCCAATGGTACTTACAGCAAGAATGCTCAAAAAGGACGATCCTGACGCTTGTATCGCATTTATCGGACCATGTGCGGCAAAGAAGCTTGAAGCTTCAAGACGTACTATCCGCAGCGACGTAGACTTTGTGCTTACCTTTGAGGAACTCATGGGAATGTTCAATGCCAAGGGCGTAACATTTGAAGACATCACAGACGAAGAAAAGGTAGATCTTTGCGAGGGTACAGGTGACGGACGTGGCTTTGCAGTAAGCGGCGGCGTAGCAAAGGCAGTAGCAGACGTTATCCACAAGCTTGACCCGGAGCGTGAGGTCAAGGTAGTATCAGCGCAGGGACTTAAAGACTGCCGCAAGCTTCTCACACTTGCGAAAGCGGGCAAATACGACGGCTATCTTCTCGAGGGCATGGCTTGTCCTGGCGGTTGTGTAGCAGGTGCAGGAACGCTTCAGGCGGTAGAAAAGAGTACAGCGCTTGTAAACAAATATGTAAAGGACGCACCTTTACAAAACTCTCTCGACTCCAAGTACGAGATCAATCTTGATCTTATCACCGAGCCGCATGATGACAAATAAGAGATAAAATTGAAACGGACAGCGTTATGCTGTCCGCTTTTTGACTATATGTATTAAATAGAATAATTTCAGAATTAGAACAACAAATCTTTTTATGGTCACCAACATAAAGCAACTCTCAAAACAAGAAATAGGAGGAGAAAAGAAATGGGTCTTAGGTATAGAAAAAGCATAAATTTAGGTGGAGGATTTAGAATAAATCTTAGCAAATCAGGAATTGGTTACAGTTGGGGTGTTAAAGGATATCGTGTTACTAAAACCGCCAAAGGAACTAAAAGAACAACTGCATCAATTCCTGGCACAGGAATTTCATATGTCCACGAAAGCAGTAAAAATAACAAAAGTCAATCTGAAAATAGATATCCAAAATCAATAGACAATAATCATTATGATACACAAAATATCATAAATAATGTAGCAACTGCATTGGTATCTGAGGGATTGGAAGATATGCTGGCTTCTGCAAGTAAAACATTAAAAATTAATAAAGTATCAACTATTGGATTGTTGATATCTATTATTTGCGGTTTTATTTTTCCCGCAATGTTTCTATTTACCGCTATTTTTCTCGCTTTAAAAATCTATGTCAAAACAAAAGGCACTATTGATTTAGATTATTCAATTGATGAAGATCAAAAATCCATTGTAGATGAGCGAATGAAACCAATGATTAAGATTACTCAATGTACAAAAGTTTGGCGAATAATGCAAACTAGCAAAGTAATTGATAAAAAGTACACTTCTGGTGCTAGTAACACAGTTAATAGAACAGATTGTCAAACCTCAACGAAAGCGCCTTTTCCGTTTAAGGCTAACATTCAAGTTGCCTCTTTTAAGGCTGGAAATGAAACCTTGCTATTTATGCCTGATAAGCTCTTTATTATGCAAGGAAGTAAGATTGGTGCATTGAATTATTCAGATATATCCTCAAATAAATATACAACACGTTTTGTTGAGAGTGGAAACGTACCTAGGGATGCTCAAATAGTCGATAAAACGTGGAGATATGTCAATAAGTCGGGCGGTCCAGATAGACGATTTAAAGATAACAGAGAGTTGCCGATTTGTTTATATGGAAAACTTGAGCTTCATTCAAGGTCTGGACTTAATACAGTTATTATGTACTCTAACGCCAAAATCAATAATTAATTATCTTGCAAAGTGCGGCGCTGCCATTCCTCACTCCTCACTCCTCACTTAAACTCCCCTCCTCACTTAAACTCCCCTCTGTAGGTTTGTCAATCATATTGGACACTATTATTAAGAAATTCG
>NZ_QTVE01000033.1:0-15024 GCF_003460465.1 Ruminococcus sp. AF37-20
CTTTTCTTTTTTCTTAATTTTGTCCAATATCTATTGTAGCACTACAACAGGATTAAAGACTGTTTATAGATTTTAATTGACATTTGTAGCGAATTGTGCTATAATTATAACTGGTAAATTGTATTTTTTTGTAAAGGAGTGCAGAAATTATGACGCCTGAACAGAAAGCAAGAAAAATAATTGATGAAAAGCTACTAACTTCTGGTTGGATAATTCAAGATGTTAAAAGATTAAATCCTAATGCTGCTGTCGGCGTCGCTGTACGCGAATTTCCGACAGATACTGGGCCTGTTGACTACGCACTTTTCGTAAACGGAGCACCCGTCGGAGTAATTGAAGCTAAGAAAAGTGAAGAAGGAGAGAATATAACAACTGTCGAAGGACAGTCTTCTCGTTATGCCAACAGCACATTTAAGTGGATCAAGTGTGATTACAAGATAAGATTCGCATATGAATCTACAGATAAGCTCACTCGCTTTACTGACTACAATGATGAGAAATACCGTTCAAGAACAGTGTTTTCATTCCATAGGCCGGAAACATTAGCCAGCCTTATAAGAAGAAATGACACTATCAGAAACAATATGAAGCATTTCCCAGAGTTTGATGGTACAGGATTTCGTGATTGTCAAATTGTTGCTATAAAAAATCTGGACAATTCTTTAGCAGAAAACAAGCCAAGAGCTTTAGTTCAGATGGCAACAGGTGCTGGTAAAACTTTCACAGCTATAACTGCCGCTTATCGTATGCTTAAATTCGGCAAGATGAACCGTATACTCTTTCTGGTTGATACAAAGAGCCTTGGTGAACAAGCTGAACGTGAATTCCTTGCATATCGTCCGAATGATGATAATCGTTCTTTTTCAGAAATTTACGGTGTTCGCAGGCTTAAAAGCTCATACATACCGTCTGATGTGCAGATATGCATCAGCACAATCCAAAGAATGTATTCCATTCTCAGCGGAGAAGAATCTGATGAGTCTATAGATGAGATTTCGCTTGAAGAAGTAACCTCACTTGAAAGAAAATCTCCAAAAGAAGTAGTATACAATGAGAAATATCCACCTGAATTTTTCGACTGCATAATTGTTGATGAATGCCACAGATCCATTTATAATGTGTGGAATCAGGTGCTTGAATACTTCGATGCATTTATTGTTGGACTAACTGCAACTCCGGATAAACGCACTTTTGCGTATTTCAATCAGAATATTGTAAGTGAATACTCAAGGGAACAGGCTATTATTGACGGTGTAAATGTCGGCGAAGATATATTCCTTATTGAGACCAATGTTGGCAAAAATGGTGCTCATATAATGAAGCAGCTTATTGAGTCCCGCAATCGTATGTCAAGAGAAAAACGCTGGAAGCAGCTTGATGAAGATGTTGACTATAAGCCGACTCAGCTTGACCGTGATATCGTAAACCCAAGCCAGATAAGAACTGTTATCAAGACATTTAAGGAGAATTTGTATACAAAGCTTTTCCAAAGACGTAAAGAAGTACCGAAGACCTTGATATTCGCCAAAACTGACAGCCACGCTGATGATATCATACAGATAGTTCGTGAAGAGTTTGGCGAGGGAAATGAATTTTGCAAAAAGGTAACCTACTCAGCCTCCAACCCTGAAACTGTTCTTGCAGAATTCAGAAACAGTTACTATCCGAGAATAGCTGTTACCGTTGATATGATCGCAACAGGCACCGATGTCAAGCCTATTGAATGTCTTATATTTATGCGTGATGTACGCAGCAAGAACTATTTCGAGCAAATGAAAGGTCGTGGAACGAGAACTCTCGGCAAGGACGATCTTCAGAAGGTCTCTCCGTCTGCTACAAACAATAAAGATCATTTTGTTATTGTTGACGCTGTCGGCGTAACAAAGTCCAAGAAGACGGAAACACGTACACTTGAACGCAAGCCTACTGTTTCTATGAAGGAGCTTATGCTCAATGTTGCACTCGGTGCAAAGGACGAGGATACGCTGACTTCTCTTGCAAACCGTCTTGTACGCCTTAACAGTCAGATGACTCCGGGCGAGCGTAAGGAATTTGATGAGAATGTCGGAACACCTGCAGGTACACTCGCTGAAGCTCTCCTCAATGCCTTTGACGAAGAGGTAATAAAACAAACAGCGGTCAACATATTTCAGGCAACTGAACCTGATGAAGAACAACTTAACGAAACTCAGAAAGCATTGATTGCTGAAGCTGTGAAGCCTTTCTATGATCCCGATACAAGAGATTTTATCGAAAATATCCGCAGGAGTCATGAGCAGATAATTGATAATGTCAACCTTGACACGGTACTATTTGCTGACTTTGACTCCGAGCAGGAGAAAAACGTTGACAGGACAATCCAGACGTTCCATGAGTTTATAGAAGAAAACAAGGACGAGATAATTGCACTTCGTATCATTTACAACGAGAGTTACAAAAATCGTCCCATGGCGATAGAAAGCCTGAAAAAACTGTATGAGAAGCTGAAAAGCAAGGGCATTACAGTTGAGCGTCTGTGGGACTGTTATGCCATAAAAAAGCCTGATAAGGTAAAGCGAGGCACAATGGCTCAGCTTACTGATCTTATATCCATAATACGCTTTGAAATGGGATATACCGGTAATTTGCAGCCTTTTGCGGACAAGGTCAACTATAATTTCATGCAGTGGACTCTCCGCAGGAATGCAGGTGCAGTTCATTTCACAGAGGAGCAAATGGAGTGGCTCAGGCTTATAAAAGACCATATCATAGCTTCTCTCAGTATTGAGCCCGATGATCTTGACCTCAACCCCTTTGACCATAAGGGCGGTCTCGGCAGGTTTTATGAGGTTTTCGGAGACAGTTATGAGGAATTATTAATGGAAATGAATGAGATATTGGTAGCGTAAAGGAGGATTATTATGGGACTATATGAAGGCATAAAAGATGCTATCGGATTAGCACAAAAAGCAGATAATATTGATTTATACAAACAGCTCCTTGATTTAGGAGCACAAGCTTTGGATATGCAGGCTGAGATTTCAAAACTTCGAGAAGAAAATGAAGAATTGAAAAAAGCTAATGAATTAGAAAGTAAAATTGTAAGGCACAAAAAGCCGTTTGTTACAATTTCAGATGATCCCAAAAACATTAAATACTGTGCGATTTGCTGGGGGAAAACAAAGCAAATGATTCAATTACATGAACATTTTGAGTTCTATGGCAACGGAACATATTTTGAATGCAATATATGTAATTCAAAATTCAGTAATAAAGATTTAGATTAGTAATTAAACCGATTTTAATAGATGTAGTGGTTGCATAATGGAGGATTATTATGAATCTACTCGACGGAGTAAAGAATATTGCCAAAATAGTAAAACAGTACAATGATCTTGAGTTGAATCAGCAAATTATAGATCTGACACAGCAAGCTCTTGATTTAATAAATGAAAATGTTAGGCTCACTCAAGAAAATGAAGAACTCAAAAAATCTAATGATTTAGAAAGCAGAATTATTCGACACCCTGAGAACTTCATTACTTTAAAAGATGAATCTGAAGATATTCGCTATTGTGCTGTTTGCTGGGGAAATGAACATAAGTTAATTCAACTTAGGATAAACGATGATGAATACTGTGAATTTATATGTATAAAATGCAAAAACTGTGGTATATACGATAAGAATAGACATGATATAAAAGTCAAAGAACAGAGTAAACAATTTGATGATATTAATAGCTTCACATTTTAAAAGGAGATAAAAATTTGAACTCAAAGTGGGAGATTAAAAAAATGCCTGAGGTTATTGAGTGGGGCTCAGGTGGCACTCCAAAAGCAACTGTAAAGGAGTATTATGAAAATGGTGATATTCCGTGGTTAATAATTGGAGATTTAAACAATGGTATTGTAACAAAATCAGAAACAAAAATCACTAAACTTGGTTTAGATAATAGCAGTGCTAAAATGATACCACCGAACACGTTACTCGTCGCAATGTATGGCAGTATAGGAAAACTAGGAATTACAGGAATTGAATGTTGTACAAATCAAGCAATTGCGTTTGCTAAAAAAATGCATGGAGTAACAACAAAGTATATGTTTTATTACATGGCCATGATGAAATCAAAGTTAATATCAAAAGGCAAAGGCGGTACTCAAAAGAACATAAGTCAAACGGTATTAAATTCACTTGATGTGATTGTCCCTCCAATGAAAGAACAACAACGCATAGTCACTCGAATCGAGGAGCTTTTCTCTCAGCTTGACAGTGGTGTTGAAACCCTGAAAAAGACTAAGGAACAGCTGAAAGTGTATCGGCAAGCGGTGCTGAAAGAGGCGTTTGAGGGTAGATATTCTTCGATAAATAGTTTTGATATAACATCAACCAAATCTGATTATGATAGAATCCGTAAAGAAAATGTTGTTTTTAAGGACGTATCTGGTGATGAGAATGAACTACAAATTGAATTACCTGATGATGCTTTATTAATAAGATTTGGAAATATATTTGATGTTGAAGTTGGAGCTACTCCCAAAAGATCAGTTCCCGAATACTGGAATGGTAATATTAACTGGGTAAGTAGTGGAGAAGTGAAATTTCAATCAATTAATAATACTGAAGAAATGATTACAGAAAATGGTCTGCAAAACAGCTCCACAAATGTTCAACCGATAGGAACTGTTTTACTTGCAATGATCGGTGAAGGAAAAACTAGAGGGCAGGCTGCTATTCTTAATATTCCGGCTGCACATAATCAAAACACAGCAGCAATACTTGTTTCAAAAACTCCATGTAATCCTAAATATATTTATCATTACCTTAATCTTAATTATGAAAATACTAGAAGAGTTGGTTCAGGAAACAATCAAAAAGCATTAAATAAAGAACGTGTGCGTGCTATTAGATTTCCTTTTGTATCTTTTGAAAAACAAAATATAATTGTTAAAGAAATCGAATCCCGTCTGTCCGTCTGCGACAGCATAGAAAAAACAATAGATACAGCTTTACAGGAAGCCGAGGCTCTCAGACAGAGCATTCTGAAACAGGCTTTTGAGGGAGGGTTATAATGAGCGAAAATTCAACAGCAATAATATCCAAAGTCTGGGGAATGTGCGGCCCTTTGCGTGACGACGGCGTTTCTTACGGTGACTATCTGGAACAGCTTACATATCTTATATTTCTGAAAATGTCCGATGAATACTCACGCCCGCCATATAAGCGCAATACAGGTATTCCCGAAGGCTACGGCTGGAATGATATGAGCCTGCTGAAAGGCGCAGAGCTTGAGGACAAGTATCGTGAAATTCTCGAAAAGCTCGGCGAACAGGGCGGTATTCTCGGTAAGATATTCAAGGGTGCTACAAACAAGATAAGCAATGCAGCTATACTCAGCCGTATAGTTGCAATGATAGACAAGGAAAAATGGGTATCCATGTCATCAGACGTTAAAGGTGAGATATATGAGGGACTTCTCCAGAAAAACGCTGAGGATATAAAAAGCGGTGCAGGACAGTACTTCACTCCCCGTCCGCTTATCAAAGCAATGGTCAGATGTATTCGTCCCGAGCCAATGAAAACTGTTGCGGATCCTTGCTGCGGAAGCGGCGGTTTCTTGCTCGCAGCACAGGATTATATAGCTAATCCTGATAATTATTCTCTTGACCGTGAGCAGAAGGAGTTCCTCAAATCCGAGGCTTTTCATGGTAATGAGATAGTTCCGAATACATTTAAGTTATGCTTGATGAATCTTTATCTTCATAATATTGGCGATATATACGGAAGCATTCCTGTTACTCTCGGAGATGCACTTCTTATGGACTCTGGCGAGAGATACGATTACGTTCTCACTAACCCACCTTTTGGCAAAAAATCCTCCATTACCTTTACAAATGAAGAAGGCGAACAGGAGGATGAGGAGCTTGTATATAATCGTCAGGATTTCTGGACCACAAGTTCCAATAAGCAGCTCAACTTTGTTCAGCACATCAATACTATACTGAAGTCTACCGGTAAGGCTGCTGTGGTCGTACCTGATAACGTGCTTTTTGAAGGCGGTGCAGGTGAAACTGTCCGCAGAAAGCTGCTTGAAACTACGGACTTACATACGATTTTGAGATTGCCGACAGGCATCTTCTATAAACCGGGCGTTAAGGCTAATGTTATCTTTTTTGATAAGCGTCCGGCAAGTCCGGAGATGCAAACAAAAGAAGTGTGGATATATGATTTCCGAACTAATATCCACTTTACATTAAAGCAGCATCCAATGACAGAGGATGACCTTTCTGACTTCGTAAAATGCTATAATCCTGAGAACCGATATGAGCGTTCAGAAACATGGAGTGAAGATAATCCTGAAGGACGTTTCCGCAAATACAGCATTGATAATATATTGAAGCGTGATAAGTTGAGCTTGGATATTTTCTGGATAAAAGATAAGTCGCTTGCCGATCTTGATAATCTGCCGCCTGCTGATGAACTTGCGGATGATATTATTGAAAACCTTCAAGGAGCTCTTGATAGCTTTAAAGATTTGAAGGCTCAATTGAATTAAACGTTATTCGAAATTCATTAAGGAGATTAGAAAATGCCAGATAATGACGTTTATAAACAAAAAACACTAGATTCTGCACTTAATACAATATCAGAAAAAATGGAAGCCATTTTTAATGATACAGACATTAATAAGAATAAAAATCGAAGAAGATGGGTATGGGAACTGCTTCAAAACGCATCTGATTGTTATGATAATAAACCTGTAGATGTTTGTATAAATACGACAGAGAAAAGTGTAACATTTATGCATAGTGGCAAATGCTTTAGTAAAGAAAACCTGATTGATCTATTCACTCAAATATCCGCCAAAAGGACAAATGAAGAAAAAACAGGTAAATTTGGTACAGGTTTTATTTCCACTCATCTATTAGCTACAAAAGTCAGAATAAAAGGTGCATATCAATCATATGACAATAAGTTAAGAAAACTGAATATATTACTAGATCGTAGTTCTCAAGATTATAATGAGCTTCGCAATTCAATCAGCATTGCTCTTGACAATATTGATAATTTAGAGAATAACGAAGAAATAGAAAAAGAATTGTATAATACAGTTTTTGAATATAATTATGATAATTCAGAAATACGTATTTCGAAAGCGGAATTTCAACGTGCATGTAGTGAAGCATATGCTGACTGGGAATCCACGATCCCTTTTGTACTCGCATTTTCAGATAAATTTGGTACTGTTAAGTTTAACAATATTATTGTAAACAAAAGAATTGTAAGATCATGTAGTAATTTTAAAATAATAAACATTAATTTTAATAGGGAAAACAACGATTGTTTTAAAACAGTTTCTATTCTAGTAAAATTTCAAGATTCAACGTCAATTGCTTGTTTGTTAGGCAGAAACGATAATTCAAATTATTATTTTGATGATATGTCAAAGTATCCAAAATTATTCTGTGCTTTTCCTTTGATTGGTACTGAAGATTTTCCTTTTCCTATAATTATTAATGATAGTAGTTTTTACGTAACAAAAGAACGTGATAACGTTTTAATAAACCAAGCGTGTAATATTAGAATATTAAACACTGCTCTTATTCTATATGAAAACTTACTGAATGGTGCAGCAAGGAATCACGTTGAAAAAGGATTTAATATTTGTCAGATTATAGATGATGACTTAATTGATAATGAACTATTAAACTATAAGAAAAAAGTACAAAACCTATATTTTCAAGCACCAATAATTAAAGCCGTAACTCCAGATGGCGATGAGCCATTTTGCTCAATGAATAACATTTTGATACCATATTACGAGCAAAATCCATCTGGCTTTTGGTTTTTAGTTCATAAAACAGTTAATTGTCCAATTCCAAATGAAGCTGAGATTATCAACTGGAAAAAAGTTTGTCCTAACAATATGGAAAAAAGTGTATTCACTTTAAATAAGTTGCTTAACTGCATAAAGAACTGGGAAATTAATAGTGATACGCCATTAATTCTTAATGAATTATACAAACTATGTTGGAATCAAGAAAAAAATGATTTCAGTCAAAAGATGATTTTTTTGAATCAAAAAAACGAATTTAAGGAGCATGATATTTTCACCCATCTATACTATGATGATACAGATGAAGAACTAAAAGAAATTCTTTGCAATTTAGGTGGTAATGTGGAAGAAGAATTAATTAATAAAAATCTTATGCGTTACCCAGTATTTGAATCAAGGAATAACAATTACATCGCTGAAAAAATCAGTAGTAAGATTAGAGAAGAATTAGCAAGAGAAAACAGTCAGACAAATTACAGCCGTGATAATGAAATGCAACAAATTTTCAATAAACTAATTATTTGGTTTTTGAAGCATTCAGAAGAAGCAAAGCAATTATTCCCTGATATATATGAAAAACAGCATTTATTATGCAAACCAGAAGATACAATAAAGAAATTAGAGATTGCCAATCAAGTTGAAACCGCTATGGAGAATAACAATCTAAGCATGGATCAATTAGACTCCATTATTTCAAGCATAGGAAAATTAGCCCAACTGCTTAATGAAGATAAGGAACTTCCAGAAGAAACTAAGAAATTGCTCAAACACATAACTTCTCATAGTCCATATTCAGCACAAAGAGTTCAAGAGATGATTGAAAGAAGTATCGGAAATGTTTACGATGAATTAAAGAAAAATCCCAAATATAGTGTGAGTGAAACACTGGAAGAATGGAAAAATGGCCGTGCCTCCAATACCGTCTTTTTTGCCAAAAAAGAAAGTAACGACATAAGAATCATAGTTAGACCAAGAGATTATAATAAAGTAATCTTCTTTGAAGAAGCCGAATTTGATGCAGTAGATGATTACGAATATGAATTATGGACGGATGACGGGAAAAGTGTTAAACAAATCACCTTAAAAGACTTATTAAAAACTACAGGAATAACATGTTTCCCATTAAAGAATTTATATAAGTGAGGAAAAATAGATGTATGAAGTCATTATGAAGTATTTAGAAGACTATAGTGAAATAAAGAATGCTGTATTTGTTTATCCTGCTAAAGACTTAGATTATCTTGGACGTTTGACATGTTCGTTCATGAATTCAAATGGAGGAACAATCGTATTTGGAGTAGAAGATACTGGCGTTTCAATCATAATAAAAGGTTCACATTATGATATAACTGGCGTTTCGGAAAAGCTAAAAAAATTGTTTCCGGATTATTGTGATCTTATTAGATATGGAAATTGTAGTATATATGGTGAAAAGATAGATTATATTACCGTATCGCCATCAAAAAATAAAGTCGCTTTAAATGGCATAGCATATTACTATGACGATGATTCGCATTTAGCTGTTGAAAAAAAAGATATAAATATATTTTTATCGTACTGCTGGAATGACAGTAAGATAGCCGATATCATTGATAAAGACTTACCACTTAAGAATAAGCGCATTAATATTGTTCGTGATACCAGAGAATTAGTATATAAAGATAGCATCGAGAAATATATGCAAACGATTAAGGAACAGGATTATGTTTTATCCTTAATTAGTGATGCATATTTAAAATCTAAGAATTGTATGTATGAAATTTGTGAACTTATGAGAGATCGCAATTATATGGATAGATTGCTTTTTATAGTTCTTTCTGATGACGATATAAACAAATATTGTAATAGAGAACAAGGCGGAGCCCATATTTTTAATGATGCAGACAGTATCAATTATAACCTATATTGGGCAAATAAAGCAAGAGAATATAAAGGAAAAATAGACCAGATTCCGGAAGGGAAAGCGAAAACCACACTTGAAAACACATATCATATGTTTACAACCATAAACGATAATTTAGCTTCTTTTATTAATCAGCTAAAAACGAGATTATGTGTGAATTTCAAGCAAGTGGTTGATTCTGATTATAAGGATATACTTAGATTCTTGGAATAATAGTTCATGCTATTATAAAATAACCTTCACCCTACACACCCCAAAGCTCTGCTTATCCCGTTCAAGTAAGGTATCAGGGAATAAATTAAGCCACTTGTGGCTGAAACTGGTATTCCCAAAGTAAGCATTGAAGTTGGAAACAGGCAGGATAACATAGTCCGAATCATCGGGCTTGTTGGCAATGCAGTAAGCGACGACTGTCTCCGCAACCTCATACGGCAGCCCGTCAGGCAGAAGCACCTGTATACGCGCCTTCTCATCATCAGAAAAGGAAAAAGCCTTATCCGCCAGCGGTCCGAGCTCTAAAGCGTCCGCAAGTACATCATCAAACCGCAACACCCACGCTCCTTTGGTCTCGGGCGAGTAAAGCGACACCTGATACTGCTTGACCTTATCTCTCCATGCGGCATCAAATCTGGTTTTCAGCGGCTCAGCATTGGAGAGAGTGGTCTTGCTCATGTTTTCGCTGCTCTTGCTGATGAACTTTTCGACCTTGTGAACGTGGCTGTAAAACCAGCCTTTTCCCGTCTTATCCACCAATTCGGGAAACTCCTCATGCAAATCACTGAAATCAGTCCTGAACTGCCACTCCGCCTTCGGAGCGGCAGTTTTTTTGTCGGGGATACTGCACCACGCACAGAGAGCTCGCCGTGCATGATTCACATCGGGAGCACCATTTTTGAACATATATCCCCGAGCGATTATAGTCAGCACACGGCTCAGACCTGTGAAGTCCTTCATCATCTCAAAGCTGAAACGGCCGAGGAAGGAAAAGTCACGCTTGCCGCTGCACTTGTATACAGGCTTGTCAGTGTAAGCCTTGAATTCTTCAATTTCGTTCAGCATTATTTCTCCCTCCTGACGTGCTTTTCGATCCTGTCCAGCAGCAGATCGAAGAGCACTTTTCTTTTGCCCAGAGCAACTATGTACCTGACTGCTTCATCAGGCTTCATTACGGCTTCTATCAGCTTTCGGCACTCGCCAGCAACTGCGTCACGGTAGTACGCATTCACGGATCTATTGAGATAAGCCTCCATAAGCCGTATGAACTCAGGCGAATCACTGTCACGGATAAGACGCTTCCTGTCAGTGCGGTTGTTTTCATCGTCAATGTCAGCTATGAGATCAATGAGAACACGGTACCCTCCAAACCGGAAGTCGCTGAAAAGCGGATAATACCGTTCAAGCTCAGGTATCAAGTCTGCGAGAAAATCTTCACGCTGTTCTTTCGGAGTAAGGTGCCAGTTCTTAGCCTGCAACTCCTGCCTGATAGCACTTATCCTCTCGGCAGGTATACCCTGAAACAGGGTATATAGCATATCTGCGTCGTATTCACGGTCCTGACTGCGGCTGTACAGTATGCGCTGAATGTCGTTTCTGCGCTGCCTGTCCTTGACTGGCTGACCGCAGGCTCTGATACGTGACAGACACCGTTCATAATCAGTAATAAGAGCAGACAGCTTTTCCATTTTGTCACTGCTCAGCTTGTCCTTCCAGTTTTCATCAGTTGCAAATGTGAAAAGTTCCTCGTCAGCGGCAGGCTTGTCAACAACAGGAACCGTATTTTTGCCCAGCATATACGCAAGATACGGCAGACGCTCTACATTGGAGTCCACCTTGTTCCAATCGGTATCAGCGAAGAACTTCTCAAACTGCTCCTCGAAGGTAGGCTCGTACCATGCACGGCGACCCTCGCTCTTTTCGAGCAGGCTCTTGTATTTCAGAAACTTGCTCTTAGCGACAGTCTTTGTGCCGAGATATTCCGTCAGATCAGGCTTCACGCCGCTCTTGGCAGAGTCGATCTCAAGTCCAGTGAGAATAGCAAGTATCTCAGTTTCCTCACGGCACTTGTCACGAAGCTCGTCGTCGGAGTTCTCATTGTATGCGATGATACTTCTGTTCAGTGCCGCATTGGAGATCTGTCCAACTCGTGAAGAAAATGTGCTCTTGACCGTCTCGAAGCGTGCCTGCCAGTCGGTTGCATCACGGATAACAGGCTCAGCACTTGGTATCTTCAACAACGGAGTATTCGCCTTTGAATTGCGATTCACACAGCGGTTTACAATTGGGTCGGAGATAGTTTTTATCATATCGCCGTCGAAGTCCGCACCGCCGAGACGCTCCGCTGTCAGCGAGTCCCAGTTCACCATAACAACATCAGTGAGGTGGCTGAGATAATACTTCCTCATATTCTCAACGTCGGGATAGATTTGCAGCTGAACCTCTTCGTTTCGGGAAATGTGCGGATTACGCAACAGCGTACATTCATTGCTGTGCGAATATGCCATTGACGGAGCATAGAAAGCATTCTTCTCAAAATCACTCTGCACCGCACCGTTGTAGAAGTTGCGCTGACTTGTATTTCGCTTTGCCTTTTTTGGTATAAAATCTTTAAGAAAACCGAGCAGGTCTGCGGAGAGGTATCGGTTGTCGCCAGCAACGATAAGACGTCCGAGAGCGTACTGTTTCAGCACCGCCTGTGCCCGTGACTTCAATCTATCAGCGTAAACAGGCTCGGCAATGAACTTTGGATTTTTCTCCAGTATCTTTTTGAGATAGTAGTCTTTGCCTCCTCGGCTATACTTCCTGCCTGTGAAAAAGCTCAGGCGGTACTCCCTGTCAGTGCAAAGCCTGTAATATTCACGTTCAGTTTCTTTGGTGAGCCAGTGGCGGTTATCGTTCGCAGGAAAAGACAGCGGCAGGTCGAGAGGTCTGAACTCGTCCGCTGTCATTGAAAGTGTATTGAGAAACTGATAGTTCAGCTCCGTGAATTTCTGCGGATTGTCTTTGCTGACACCAGAGATGTACAGAGCGTGCCTGTATCTGCGGAATGCGTCCCAGTAATCGTCCCAGCTCATATTGTTCTCGCAGAGCCAGCCGTAGCCTTTGAACATACTCTTGGTGAGAATTATGTCAACGTCTGAAACCTTATGCTCAACTCCCCATATATCAGTCAGCGTTGCAACTCCTGCGCTTTTGAAGAAGTCGTGAATGTCTATCTGATGCAGCATTCCCTTGATGTACGGCAGTCGTATCTGGAACGATGTGTGCTCGCCGCCTAACTTTTTATTGATGACCTTGGCGAACTCCTTGGAGATAACTCCTTCGCCGTCATAACCGAGAATATCAACACTTTCCCTGCGCTCAACACGGTGATATTTGCGAACGGCATTGTCACTTCCGTCGTCTTCAACAGTGATAACGTCCGTGTCATGAACTGTGAACTTCGGATTGTCCACAACGATAACTCTGTGAGGCTTGTCGATGTCTATACCGTCAACTCGAATACCACCCGAGAGCATAAGTCCGTTGTATGCGTACAGCTTGCTGAGCTGACACTTGGTTATATTCATTCCGAGGCGAATGCGCTCAGTTGCTTTGAAGTAGAAGTCCTCTCGGATAAACGACAGCACAGCATTCCTACTCATACTGGCGGAGCGCTCAAATGCAACGTACTTGTGCATACCGTTGCCAAAGTCTATCTCAACACCTCTGTTTGTAAACAGAGCAGCAGCCTTCTCCTGTAGCTGTGCATAGTAAGGGTGCGATGCGTCACGGTCAAACACCCTTGAGAAGTCTGCGTAAAAAATAACATCCGACAGGTCTGTCACAAGGTCAGCACTGTCATATTTGAAATCGTCACCGTGCAGTACGCACATTATCTGATAGAAAAGAGCGTTGTCCTCCTGCTCGTGAGCTGAGTGTTTCAGACAGCTCCGCAGTGCATTTTTATCAATAACTGTTTTGTAAAACAGTCCGTCAGGCTTTGAGTAGTTCAGCATTGCTCTGACGGACAGGTCATATATCCTATAACGCATAGTCTCACCACCTGCTAAAAGTATATCACAAAACCAACCAAAATGCAATAAGGATACTGCTCCCACATTTTAATTCCGAAATGCTCATTTTTATCGAAAAAACATTCAAATCTGTCGTCATAGCAGCTTTGAATGAAATCACTTACAAAGCTCTATTCTATGAGCAGTGCGGCTATTATTCAGTTTTAGTGAGAAAAGGTAAGTTCTCGTTAAAACATTATTGTATTTTGAAATTGCATTCTCAGGAGCAAAAAACATATGCAAAAACAAGTCGATTTGCACAAAGGATACTGCTCCCACATTTTTCACTTGGGATAGCAGAAATCCGTCGGACACAGCCCACACAAATAGTTCGCACGAGCAACTTGCCCGTAACGAAAAAAGCTGTCGGCTGTGTTCGGGAATCTCATGGGAAAGGAGGAATCACATGAGTAATATGTTACAAACGAAAACCGCAGAAGAAATACTGTCAACAGTATTCAAGCCGAAGGAGTTCATCATTGACGGACTGCTCACGCAGGGATTGTATGTACTTGCAGGTGCACAAAAGGTTCGTAAGTCTTGGATGGCAATGGATATTTGCCTCAGCATTGCAACAGGAGTTCCTGTACTTGGACGTGGTACTATTCAAGGAACTGCTTTGTATCTTTGTCTCGAGGATAACTATCTGCGACTACAGCGCAGATTGTTTCAGATGAACGCCGAACCGATTGAGAATCTTCACTTCGCACTTGCTGCTGATAAGATAGGCGCAGGTCTTGAAGAGCAGATAGAAGCGTTCAAGAAAGAGCACGATGACTTGAAAATAGTTGTTGTCGATGTTATGCAAATGGTGCGCAGCAATGTTGAGTCAAGCTACGGTGCTGACTATGCAGAACTGATCGCAATCAAACAGCTTGCATATCGTTTGAACATCTGCATACTGCTGATACATCATATGCGAAAAGCTAAGGACGATAATCCGTTCAATATGATGACAGGCAGTACAGGTATCGGCGGAGCTACTGACGGAAACTTTGCGCTCAAGGAAACAAAGTGCGGCTCAGGAAAAGCAATCATGTATTGTCAGGGGCGTGACATTGAATACACTGAACTGCGAATGCATTTCGATACTGATGTCATGCGCTGGATAGTTGAGAACGAAGCTACATCGAAAAAGAGCTGCGACAATATTGTTCTCTCTGCTGTTTATCTTTTCATCAAGGAGCGAATCCACTTTGAAGGTACTGCAACTGAGTTAGTCGCTGAGCTGAAAACAGTTACCGATGAAGTCATT
>NZ_QTVE01000033.1:15034-15371 GCF_003460465.1 Ruminococcus sp. AF37-20
AACTGAGTTAGTCGCTGAGCTGAAAACAGTTACCGATGAAGTCATTTATCCGAACAGAGTTACAAGAGACTTGGTTCAGAATGGTTATGAACTCAGCAAGTACGGAATTGATTTCAAATACGAAAGAGTTCACAAAGGTCGGGTTATTATTCTTCATTACAACGGCAAGCGTGACAGTAGTGACGGTAGAAATGTTACCGTCACGCAGGCACTGCCTGACAGCCCACAAACGTCTATATAGCTTCATCTGCGGGGCGTGTCAGTAGGTTTCCGTGTCGGTAGTTTTACTGTCACGGCTGAGTTACTGTCACGCACAAAAACGCCCGTTTTTGCCGCC
>NZ_QTVE01000034.1:0-15242 GCF_003460465.1 Ruminococcus sp. AF37-20
AAACTATCCTATCACGCTTGTAGGGGACGGCGCCCCCGACGTCCCGCTCGGAGGTGTAATGCTGTGATTGTTGTATCTTTGATGCCAAATTATTTTCGAGGTACATTATTGTGATATTCCCAGATAATTCAATGGGCAAGAAATAGCGGGCTGTCGTATTTCTGTGAGCTTGCGAACAGAAATTTCGCCAAGCCCCTACAATTTTTATTGATAGATTATTCCTCCGCAAAATCGCTCCGCTCTTTGCGTATCTACATTGCGCTTAGGGATAGAAAAGCGGTGCAGATTTAATTCTCCGATATCACTTTCATCTGATATTTGACTTCTATATGCTTTTGATACTACAATCTGCACCTTGTCGGCTTGCGCCGAATGAGGCTCTGCCTCATACTCCGACAGGGCTTTGCCCTGTACCCACAAGGGGTTTCACCCCTTGACCCTGACCAGGGACGTGTCCCTGGACCTTTTGCTCGCTTCGCTCGGTGCTTTATTTTTACTTTATGCTTGTAATTAACTTTGGTCTGCTATGCTCATTCCTCATTCCTCACTCCTCACTCCTCACTCCTCACTCCTCATTCCTCATTCCTCATTCCTCATTCCTCATTCCTCACTCCTCATTCCTCATTCCTCACTCCTCACTTAAACTCCGCTCCTATTAAAAACTTCCCCTTGATTATTCCCCCAAAAAGTGCTATACTATTGATAAGTAAAATTGCACGAAATCATAACCCAAAGGAGGTATATTTCTATGAATTGTACTCATTTCAAAAGCTACTATCCGTCCTCTGACGGACTTCATAAGATCGCATATTACGTTCGTTTCCCTATCGGCACAGTAAGAGGTGTCGTTCAGATATCCCACGGTATGTGCGAATATTTCAGACGTTATGACGACCTCGCTGAGTTCCTCACAGGCTTAGGCTTCGCAGTATGCGGAAACGACCACCTCGGTCATGGCGACAGTGTGAACGACAGCTCCGAGCTTGGCTACTTCTCCCCTGAACACGGCTGGGAAAACGCTGTCGAGGATATGTATACTCTCACAAAAATGATGAAACACAACTACCCTGACAAGCCGTATTTTCTTCTCGGCCACAGCATGGGAAGCTTCCTTGCAAGAGCTTTTGTAACCAAGCATGGCAGAAACCTCACAGCGGCTATCTTCTGCGGAACAAGCGGCGGCATGGAGGGTATCCCTGCTTTACTCACCCTTGTTGACAGCCTGAAAATACTCCATGGCGACAAATACAGGAGCAACGCTGTAAATAAGCTTGCTTTCGGTGCTTATACAAGAAAAATTACCGATAAAGTCAGCGAATATGATTGGATATCCCGTGACCCTGAAATAGTTTCCACCTACGAAAAAGACCCTAAATGCAACTTTATTTTCACCCTAAACGGCTTTGAAAATCTTGCAAAGCTTTTGTGGTATGTTTCAAACGAAAAGTGGTTCTCCACCTATCCGAAAACTTTGCCTACCTATCTTATAGCAGGCAGTGCCGACCCTGTGGGAAACTACGGAAAAGGCGTACTAAGCGTGTTCAACAGGCTGTCCCTCAACGGCTGTGACGTTGAGATGAAGATATACGAAAATGCACGTCACGAGCTTGTGAACGAAACCAACCGCCGTGAGGTATATAATGATATTGCAGATTTTCTGCTGGATATCATAAGCTCTGAGATGTGCTCAGATTAAGACGTAAGGGAGAGAAGTCAACGTGTTTGCTGTAATAAACAGTGTAGGTCTGCTGGGGCTTAACGCCTTTGCGGTCAAGGTGGAGATAGAAGCTTCAAAGGGTCTGCCCTCTTTCGATATTGTGGGGCTTGCAGACGCATCTGTAAAAGAAAGCCGTGAACGTGTGCGTTCTGCACTGCGTTCAAGCGAGATAACATTGCCTTTAAGAAAAATAATCATAAATCTTGCACCTGCCGATGTGAGAAAAACAGGCTCGGTCTATGACTTAGCCGTGGCAGTTGCACTCTTGCGAATGGCTGACCTTGTTGATGACAGTATGCTTTCCACCTCCGCTTTTATCGGCGAGCTTTCTCTCAGCGGAGAAGTAAGACCTGTTCAGGGCGTTTTGCCTATGACCATAATGGCGCAGAAAATGGGACTTTCTGAGATATATGTTCCTGCCGACAATGTTCGTGAAGCTTCCGTTGTGGAGGGTATAAAAGCCTATGGCGTAAGGTCTTTGCGGGAGCTTGTTTTTCACTTTGAGAAAAAGGCGGCTATAGTTCCTGCGGCACATTATAAGCCCACCGCTGAAAGCTATTTCGGAAGTCTTGATTTTGCCGACGTAAAAGGACAATCAGCGGCAAAAAAAGCATTGGAGGTCGCAGCGGCAGGCGGTCACAACGTTCTTATGATAGGTTCGCCTGGCTCAGGAAAATCAATGCTTGCAAAACGTATGCCGTCGATACTTCCTGCCATGACCTTTGAGGAGTCCATAGAAACCACAAATATCCATTCTGTGGCAGGACTTTTGGACAGCAACAGTCCTCTTATCACCACCAGACCTTTCCGTTCACCGCATCATACAGTTTCACCGGCAGGACTTTCAGGCGGAGGCTCTGTGCCAAAGCCCGGCGAGATATCCCTTGCACATAACGGCTTGCTTTTTCTTGACGAGCTTGCAGAGTTTTCACGCCCTGCCCTTGAGATTTTAAGACAGCCTTTGGAGGACAGACAGGTGACCATATCCAGAGTGTCAGGGTCGATAACATACCCATGTTCGTTCATGCTTATTGCTGCAATGAATCCTTGTCCGTGCGGATATTTTGGTCACCCAACAAGAAAGTGCATATGCTCGCCAAAACAGGTGTCAGGCTATCTTTCCAAAGTCAGCGGACCACTTCTCGACCGTTTCGACATTCATTTGGAGGTCGCACCTGTTGAGTTTGCAGATCTTTCTTCCACCGCCAAAGAAGAGTCCTCAGCGTCCATAAGAGAGCGTGTTCAAAAAGCCCGTGACATACAAAACGAGCGTTTCAAAAACACCAGCATAACCTGCAACGCACGAATAACTTCTGATATTCTTCACGAGGTCTGCCCTGTGACAGATGAGGCTTCAAAGCTTTTGGAGAACGTTTTTGACAGGCTGGGACTTTCAGCAAGAGCCTATGACCGCATACTTAAAGTCGCACGAACTGTTGCGGATATGGACGGTGCAAAGGTCATAGACAAAAAGCATATCGCAATGGCTGTTCAGTATCGAAGCCTTGACAGAAAATATTGGAACGGGTGATATGTGCGTCACATAAAAGCTGACAGGAAACGGGCGAACACTGTTCGCCCCTACTATGGTGTATTCAAATACATATGATAATTGCAGACGGTTTTTATTCCGTCTGTTTTTTTGTGCAAAAAAGTACGGGAACGCCCGAAACATTCCCGTACTGTCCTTATCACAATTCTATAATTATCCCTTAAAAATTCTATTCCAAAAAAATCAATCTGCCACTGCGTTCTTTGCGATAACGTCTGCAACAAGATTTGCAGGAAGGGGCTCGTAACGTGCTTTTTCAAAGGTGAACACGCCCTGACCCTGCGTCATTTGTCTCAGAAGCAGTGTGAAGTCTGCCATTTCAGCCATTGGAACTTCGGCAACTATTTCTGTCATACCCTTCTTTTCCGCAGGATTCATGCCCAGAACTCTGCCTCTTCTCTTATTAAGCTCGCCCATCATGTCGCCAGTGTTATCGTCAGGTACGAAAACGCTCAAAGAGCCGATAGGTTCGAGGAGAACAGGCTCTGCCTGACGCATACCCTCTTTGTATGCGATAGAAGCTGCCATTTTGAATGCCATTTCTGAGCTGTCAACAGGGTGATATGAGCCGTCCACAAGGATAGCTTTCAGACCAACTACAGGGAAACCTGCGAGAACGCCTTTCTTTACGCTTTCCTGCAAGCCCTTTTCTACTGCTGGGAAGAAGTTCTTTGGAACTGCTCCGCCAAACACCTTTTCTTCAAATACAAGGTCGTCAGATACGCATGGCTCAAATTCTATCCAAACGTCGCCATACTGACCGTGACCGCCTGACTGCTTCTTATGTCTGCCCTGCACCTTGACTTTCTTTCTGATAGTTTCACGATAGGAGATCTTAGGCACAGAAGTTTCTACTTCAACGCCGAATGTTCCTGCAAGTCTGCCCACAACAGAATCAAGGTGAAGTCCGCCCAAGGTGCTGAGTATCATTTCGTTTGTTGACGGGTCGAGCTTGTAATCTATAGTAAGGTCTTCTTCCATAAGTCTTGTCATTGCGGCGGATATCTTGCTTTCATCGCCCTGCTTTTTAGCTCTTACTGCCATTTTGTAGCACGGCTTAGGGAATGTCATAGGTGCAAACTTAACAACTCTTGCGGAGTCACAGATTGTATCGTTGGTGTTCACGTTCATCTTCATTGCAACAACGATATCTCCACAGCCTGCTTCGGCAACGTCTATCTGCTTTTTGCCCTGAAGCGTAACAAGCTTTCCGACCTTTTCGGTGCTTCCTGTGGTAGCGTTCACAACCTCCTTGTTAGGTATAAGCTTTCCTGAAAATACCTTTATGTATGACATCTTGCCAACAAATGGGTCAGCAACTGTCTTGAATACAAATGCACTCATTGGGTCGCTTTCAACGCAAGCGACTTCAACAGCTTCGCCGTCTGCTGTTTCGCCTATCATAGCGTCCTTTTCTGACGGAGGAGGGAGCAGCAGGTCTATCTCCTTAAGGAGCATATCAACACCTGAGAGGTCTGTGGAAGAAACGCAGGTAACAGGAGTTATAATGCCTGAGTTCATGCCGCTATGTATTCCGTCGATAAGCTCTTTCTGTGTGAATGCTTCGCCTGAGAAGAACTTTTCAAAAAGCGCCTCGTCAGTTTCTGCAACGGCTTCGGACACGGCTTCGATAAGTCCGTCGATACGATAACCCATTTTCTCTGATACATCAGCTGTAGGCATATCAGTTTCAACTGCCTTGCCGTCTTCATACTTATATGCTTTCATCTCAATGAGATTTACATAAGAAACTATCTTTCTGTCTGCGATAACAGGCACAACAACAGGGCAAACTGTAGGTCCGAACTCTGCTTTGAGCTGAGTAAGAACGTTATTGAAGTTTGCGTTGTCGTCATCAAGCTTTGTTACAACGAACATTGTAGGCTTGCCCATTTCTTTTGCAAGGTCATAAGCCTTGTGAGTACCTACACGAACGCCTGATTTACCTGATACAGTTATGAGAACGCAACCGCTTGCGGCAATGCCCTCAACAGCTTCGCCCTCATAATCGAACATACCGGGAGTATCAAGAAGATTTACCTTGAACTCACCAGTTTCCAAAGAAGAAAGAGATGTGTAAACAGAACATTTTCTCTTTATCTCATCAGGGGTATAATCAGAAATAGTATTTCCGTCAGTTATCTTGCCGAGCCTGTCAGTAGCTCCGCTTTTATATAGCAGTGCCTCAGTCAGAGAGGTCTTTCCGGAACCTGCCTGACCTGCAATAGCAATATTTTTTATTTTTGTGCTGTCGTATTTTTTCAAGTTGATCGCTCCAATCTATGCCGTTGGACGGCTTAATGTGATATGCAGTATAATTATATGTATCATTTACACAAAATATATCAACCGCATAAGATAATTATATACTATTTTCACATAAATAGCAAGGGTGGAAAGAAAAATTTCTTTCGTGAATGTGAACAAAGTTTAGACTTGTTATAAAGCAGATTGCACAAGGGGAGGAAGAAGTGAGGAGTGAGGAGTGAGGAATTAGGAATTAGCATAGCAGACCAAAGAAAATTACAAGCATAAAGTAAAATAAAGCACCGGGCGAAGCGAGCAAGCGGTAGAAACTATCCTGAATATTTGTAGGGGACGGCGCCCTCGACGTCCCGTTTCAGGGAGCGAAAATGTTTGGTTTTATCACGAATTTGTATAGACGTGCCGTAGCGGAAAATGTTGTGCCGTAAAGTGTTTGAAACAATGTGCCGAACATTGTGCGGATAACGAAAATGAGATTGCGAACAAAACGTCGATAAGCGGGACGTCGGGGGCGCCGTCCCCTACATGGTTTGTGCGATTATCAATGTGGTGCGATAAACAGAAGATATGAATGTACAAAAATCAGGTGAAAATCAAAAGATATACGCAAAAAAAGCCCTCCGAGCAGATCGGAGAGCTTTGCGTTATTTTACCCTTATGACAGGCTGAAGCTGTATACCGTCAAGAGCCGACTGAATAGTTTCGGGTATGAGTTCAAACTCAGCCACTATGGAGTTTGGCTTCTTTTCGCAGTTGTCCTGCGCATATGGTACGAAATAGTAGTTTCTCAGATTTTGCAGATAACCTATGTTTTTAGCACACCCTGCCAGTGCGTCATTTGTCGATATGGCGATGACCACGGGACGAGCATTTCTCAGGTGACTTTTTACCGCCATGGTGGCTGGAGTGTCCGTCAAGCCAAGAGCAAGCTTTGCTGCCGTGTTTGAGGTGCAGGGTGCTGCTACCATGATATCACACATCTTTTTGGGTCCGATCGGCTCGGCTTCTTCTATGGTGCGTATGACCTTGCGGCCTGCTATGGTTTCAAGGCGTTTGATGTTTTCTTCCGCTGTGCCAAAACGTGTAGATATAGATGCGGCGTTGAAAGACATAATTGGCACAAGCTTTGCGCCCTGCTGCACAAGCCGTTCTGCGACGGCAAATGCCTTTTCAAAGGTGCAGAAGGAGCCGGTCATGCAAAAGCCTATTCGTATGCCGTCAAGTGACATTCTTTGTTCCCCTTTCATTCAAAATGTCCGTGACTGTTCGGGCGATTATCTCTCCTGCAGTCATAGGTGCGGCTTTGGCCGGAAGTCCCAATGCCCATACCACACGCCTGTTCAGCTTTGCGGCAGTTTCATGATCTACTCCGCCGGGTCGGGAGGCAAGGTCTATGATAAGAGAGTTTTTATCCATTACGCCCAAAAGCTTTTCATCAAGTATCATGGCAGGGACGGTGTTTATTATTATAGTATATCCCGAAATATTTTCCGCAAGAGCTGTGATAAGCTCTGCCTTATAGCCTGCGCCCTCGGCTTCTGCAAGTGCAGAAAGCTTTCTTGCGGATATAGTCACATCTGCGCCGACAGCCCGAAAAAGCTTAGCGCAGGCTTTCGCTACTCTGCCATAACCAATAACTAGGACGGTGGAACCGTTCACGGTGACAGCAAGCTCCTGCATGGCTATTTGCAAAGCGCCCTCCGCCGTGGGGATACAATTTCTTATAACAAGCTCCTCTCGCTTATAGTAATCCTTAACATCGAAGCCGAGAGAGGAGAAATATTCTATTTGATCACGGCGGAGCAGACCGCCTGCCACAAGTGCATTTTTCTTTAAATGCGTTGAAACGTCACTGCATGATACCTTTACATTACGGTTAGAAGAGATATCCAGCCCGTCAGCTTTCATGAGAGGAAGTACGAGAACGTCCGCCTTTTCGGTGAGCTGATCGAGATGAGCGAGGGGTATAGTGTCCTCGCCTTTATCATCCATGCCGTAAGTATAGACCCTGCCGATTTTAGTGAGAGTCTGAGCTGTATATGTTTGTCTTGCGTCACCGCCGACGCAGAGGAAAACTGTTTTTTTCATATGGATACCTCCTGTGGGACTATGCCTGATAGAGTTATATATAATTATATGTATCGGTGAGCTAAATGTTACCGGCAAAACAAAACGCCCTATCCCTGCAAAGCAAGAATTGCGGCGCTTTGATATGATATCATATTTCTATCTTGATAAACTTCGGCTCGTGCTTTTTGAAATAGGTCAGGTACTTAAAGCCTGCCGCCTGCGCCATTTCTACGCCTGCGTAAATGTCTCTGCCGATATCTGCGGTGCAGTGGGCGTCTGAGCCTATGGTCAATATCTCGCCGCCGAGGGCTTTGTAGAGCTTCACATATCCAAGGTCCGGGAGGGGCTTGCCGTATTTTTGCCTTAATCCTGACACATTTATCTCTATGCCCTTGCCTTTTTGGATAAGTGTACAAAAAATTTCTCTGATAATATCTTCATATGTAGAAAGATCTATTTGTATACCGCAATCTCCCTGGATATATCGCAGCGGATAGGTTAGGTGTCCTAAAACGTCTAACTTGCCCCATTTGCACATTTCAAGCATTTCTTTGAAATAGTCGTCAAGGAGAGCATAGGTTTGCGACAAGTCCATATTTTTGTACTCTATCCAATAGAAATCGTCCTTGCCTTTATTCTGATGATGCGAGCCGATGATAAAATCAAGGCGACTGTCGGAGGCTATCTCCTCGGCAAATTCTATATCCTGCAAAGGCTGACCAAGCTCTATTCCGCAGAGAAAATTTAAACCCTCCAGATGCTGGGAAGCTTCATACTGGGCGGCTATGCTTGCGGGGGCATACTCCCCCGAGCCGTACATCATGCCGTCTTTCAGGGCTTCAGGATCACCGTAATGGTCGGCTTTATAGCGGAAATTGCAATCGCAATGGTCAGTTATGGCAAATGCCGCCAAGCCAAGCTCTTTGGCTTTTGCTAAAGACTGTTCTACAGTTCCCTCACCGTCGGGGGAAAAGCCTGTGTGGGTGTGCATATCTATAAGAGTTTTCATAGGTTCTCCTATCTGTACAGAAATTTGTACTTATATAGAGTCGTAGAGCTTTTCAAGCTGTTCTGCCGCTTCTGCCGCACGTCTTACAAAGCTGTCAGGTGCAGCATTTCGGTACATGGGGGACTTTGACATATAAAGCTCTAATGACAATGATGGTTGGCAGTGGAGATTTTTGAGCTTTCTGAGAAATTTCTCAAAGTTCAGATTGCCGTCAAACGGTATCATGTGGCCGTCGGTGTTGCCGTCGTTATCGTGGATATGCAGGCAGGCAAGCTTGCTGCCGAACTTTGTCAGGCAATCGGTATTCTTTGAGAAGCAATTCTCATGACCTGTGTCATAGCAAAATTTCACGTTATCATGGTTTCCGAACTGGTCAAAAAGCACGTCAAGAAACTGTGGGAGCTGGATATTCTCAAAGGCGATATCAACGCTGTTTTCTTCTCCGCACTGTATTATTTTGGCGAAATTCTCTATGCCGAAACGTGACACCTCAGGCGGAACAAGTCCGTCAGTGGGGTGGCATATCATGGTTTTTATGCCGTTTTCACCGCACACTCTTACACATTCAAGTGTTCGTTGGAGGATATATTCGCTCTCCGGGCATATTGTCCAAAGGGCGTTCATGCGGTCAAACTGTGAATGGACGTTTTCTATTTTCAGTCCAAAATTACGTACAATATCATACTGTGTGTATTTTAGTCCGTCAGAAAAGCCAAGCATTACACCGTCAAAGCCGTTCTCTTTTATAAGTCTTATACGCTCCTCAAAGGGTATTTTAAAGGTGAAGTCTGCAAACATACAGCGTTTCAATCTGTTTTCCTCCTTACCAAAAACAGCGGCAGAATTGCTCTGCCGCCGTGAAAATTTAGTTTTTGAGAGAATGGAGTGGTGCAGGGATCTGTCCGCCTCGATTGATGAACTTGGAAGGTGACTCTTTTTTGAGCGGCATAACAGGTCCGCAGCCAAAAAGTCCGCCCCAATCAAGTTCTTCGCCAACGCTCTTGCCAATAGCAGGGATAACTCTTACGGCGGTGGTCTTGTTGTTTACCATACCGATAGCAGCTTCGTCTGCGATGATAGCTGAAATAGTATCGGCTGGAGTATCGCCAGGGATACATATCATATCAAGACCAACTGAGCATACAGCAGTCATAGCTTCAAGTTTTTCAATGCAGAGCGCACCGCTCTTTGCGGCATCAATCATGCCTGCGTCCTCAGAAACAGGGATAAATGCACCTGAAAGTCCGCCTATTCTTGAGCAAGCCATTACGCCGCCCTTTTTAACTGCGTCATTGAGCAGAGCGAGGGCAGCTGTTGTGCCGTGTGTGCCGCACTTTTCCAGTCCTATTTCCTCAAGGATATGGGCAACGGAGTCGCCAACGGCAGGAGTTGGTGCGAGTGAAAGGTCAACGATACCGAATGGAACGCCAAGACGCTTGGAAGCGATAGTTCCAACGAGCTGACCTACTCTTGTTATCTTATATGAGATCTCTTTGATAACGTCGGATATCTTTGTGATATCAGCGTCAGGATATTTTCTCAAAGCGGCTCTTACAACGCCAGGACCTGATACGCCCACGTTTATCATGCAATCAGGCTCGCCAACTCCGTGGAAAGCACCTGCCATGAACGGGTTATCCTCAACTGCGTTACAGAAAACAACGAGTTTTGCTGCGCCAAAGCAGGCAGAGTCAACTGTTCTTTCTGCACACTCTCTTACAACTCCACCCATCATTTTGCAGGCGTCCAGATTGATACCTGTTTTTGTTGAACCGATATTTACAGAGGAACATACTCTCTCAGTAGTAGCAAGTGCCTCTGGGATAGACTTGATAAGCTCAATATCGCCTGCGGAGAAGCCCTTTGGAACGAGTGCGGTATATCCGCCGATAAGGTTTACGCCAACGTCCTTTGCGGCTCTGTCCATAGCGTGTGCAAATGGAACAGGTGAACACTTGCAGGCAGCAGACACGATAGCGATAGGGGTAACGGAAATTCTCTTATTTATGATAGGGATACCAAGCTCCTTCTCTATCTGCTCGCCTACTTCAACAAGCCTTGCGGCTTTTGCGGTTATCTTCTTATAGACATTCTCGCAGGCAACGTTTATATCGCTGTCGATACAATCAAGCAGAGAAATGCCCATTGTGATAGTACGAATATCAAGACAATCGTCCTGTATCATTCGTATCGTTTCCAACACGTCATATGTATTAATCATTTTACTGAAATCTCCTCTTTAGATATGGTGCATACAGTTAAAAATATCCTCGTGCATCGTATGGATCTTTACACCCATTGTCTGACCAAGCTCTGTAAGTCCGTCCGCCATGGTAGCAAAATCGGAGTTGAGCTTTGTGATGTCAACAAGCATTATCATAGCAAAGAGGTCCTGCAAAACTGACTGAGTGACCTCGATAACATTCGCATTATATTCTGCACACTTTGTGCTTACCTTTGCAAGGATACCTACAGCGTCCTTACCTATAACCGTAACAACAGCTCTCATTAATAAGACCAGCCTTTCCAAATTCATTTATATATCTTCTATTATACCACACAGCGGAGATTTTGCCAAGAGTTTTAATTATAAATATTTTATTAACGTTGAAGTGCAAAAAAAGCGGGGTGTCAGATTTCTGCAAAACAAAAAAGTTGATGAGCGGGACGTCAATTTCTGTGAGCTTGCGAGCAGAAATTTCGCCGCTCCCCTACAAAAAACGCCCCCATTTAGGGGACGTTCTTGTATTATTTTTCTGTTCTGAATGGTGCGAGTGGTATGCCTGTTTCGTTGAAGATAGTTACCTCGCAATAGTTGAACCAGTTATATCTTGCATACAGAGGTTTTTCAACGGCGTCTGACTTGATGAAAATTTTACTGCCGTTTATAGTGATATCGGCTTTTACGAACTCTTCGTCCTTGCCTGCTATCTCAAAGCCCTGTGCTTCGCCCTTTACTACAAAGCCGTTTTCGGCATGGTCAAAGCTAAGCTCTATACCGCCGTTTTTATACTCCAGCGACTTATAGATAGGTCCGAATGCTTTTACGTCCATGCCGTAGAAAAGCTTTTCTGCCTGCAAACAAAGTCTTTCGCCAACGGGTACTTTATTCTTTGGGTGTATCTCGTTGAACTCACCGCAATCCGAGATAACAGCTATTCCTGCATTTTTCACTGTCTTATATGCTCTCATCTGTGCTTCTCTTATTTTACACCAATGCTTATAATCAGGGTCGGCGGCATATTTGAACATTGGGAGCTGGACGATTATGAACGGAAGCTCATCGTCGCCCCACTTCTCTCTCCAAAGTCTGATAAGAGATGTGAGGAGGGTGTAATAGCTGTCCGGCTTATGGTCGTCAGACTCGCCCTGATAATAGAGAAAGCCTTTTATTGTATAAGGACAAACTCTTGACACCATGGTCTCAAAAAGTCCTGTTGGGCGGAATGGGTTTACGCAGTTTATCGGGCCCGGCCAATTCTTATCGCCAAGGATCTCGTTGGCTTTTTCCCAGCTCATTGTTGGGTCTTTTTGCAGAAGCTCGCCGTATTTTTTATCCCACACACGCTCAAATTTCTGATAATCTCTGTATTCTTTTATCTGCTCCTCGACAGTTTTGCCCTCAATACGTTTTTCATACTCGTCTATGTAGCTTCTTATTTCAGCGTTGTTTTCAAGGGTCGGTCTGTCTATCCATGCGGAGGCTGATGTGCCGCCCCAGTTACAGCCGATAAGTCCTACTGTTACGCCAAGGTCTTTGGCAAGCTTTCTTGCAAAGAAAAAACCGACTGCACTCCATGCCCTTGAATTATCCTTTGAAGCCTGCGACCATGCGGTATTGTTTTCGTCCTCATAGAACATTTCGTCAAGTGTGCCACGCTTTTGAGTGTAATAAAATCTTACGTTGCAATCAGGAGTGAGGTTTTCGAGGACTTCTTTGCCGCCCTTTGCATTTTGCAGTTCAAGCTCCATATTTGACTGACCGCCGCAGAACCACACTTCGCCTATCATGATACGGCAGAATTTTTTCTCTGTACAGCCGTCTGAAACTGTCATTTCATACTCTCCGCCTGCACTCATTGGAGGGAGGACGGCTGTCCACCTGCCGTCGCAGACCTGCGTCTGAACTGACACGCCGTTAAGAGTAACTGTGACAGTTCTTTCCTCGTCCCCAAGTCCCCAGACTGTTATGTTCTTGTCACGCTGGAGCACCATATCGTTTGAAAAAATATTTGCTACCTTTAACATACTTATTTCACCTTTCAATATCTATAAAAATTCAATATTCAAAAAATATCATCGCCGCAGGCGATACCTTAATTCCTCACTCCTAACTTCTCACTAATCAAAGAGTGTGGTAGAAAAGAATGATATCCTCAAAGACGCCCTCTTTGTTTTCAAAGCCCTGCGGTACAGTGCCGAGCTTAACAAAGCCGAGGTTTTCGTAAAGCTTTACCGCCTTGACGTTTGATGCAACAACGGCATTGAACTGGAGCACCTTAAAGCCTTTCTGCTTTGCTATGAAAAGACAATGCTCGACTATGACCTTGCCTGCTCCTTTTCCACGGCAGGTGCTTTTTACGGCATAGCTTGCGTTTGCGATATGTCCGCATCTGCCAACGTTATTGGGGTGGAGGATATACATTCCTACAGTTTCGCCCTCATACTCTGCAACACCGCAGAATGTTTGTGAAGCAAAGAATTTTTTTGCACCCTCATAGTCGAGGGTCTCTTTCTGTGGGAAGGCATTGCCCTCTTTTACAACTTCGTTCCATATCTCTGCCATTGCAGGAACGTCATCAATATTGTAACCTCTTACGGTCACGTTTTTCATTTTTGCCATTCTGGATACTTCTCCATAATAAAATTACTCTATAAATGACTTCATGCCACGCTCACGTCGCCAATCAAGGAACTCCTCATATGTTCCCTGTCTGTCGATACAGCCGTCGGGGGTTATCTCGATTATTCTGTTTGCAACTGTCTGAACTATTTCGTGGTCATGAGATGCGAAGATAACAACGCCTTTGAAATCTCTAAGTCCGTTATTTACGGCTGTGATAGATTCGAGATCGAGGTGGTTGGTAGGTCTGTCAAGCATTATAACGTTTGAGCCGAAGAGCATCATACGGCTGAACATACATCTTACCTTTTCACCACCTGAGAGAACTTTTACAGGCTTATATATCTCGTCCCCTGAGAAGAGCATTTTGCCGAGGAATCCTCTGAGGTAGGTGTCTGTTACCTCGGAAGTGGAATATTTTCTTATCCAGTCAACGATGCTTTCGTCATTGTCATTAAAGTAGGCTGAGTTATCTATTGGGAAATATGAACGTGATGTGGAAACGCCCCATTTTATCGTACCCTCGTCTGGCTCTTCTTCCTCTGCAAGTATCTTGAAAAGCATTGTGATAGCCTGCTCGGACTCACCGATGAAAGCGACCTTATCGGTACGGCTGAGGGTAAAGGAAACATTATTGAGGAGCTTTACTCCGTCAACTGTTTTGGATATGCCGTTGACTTTGAGGACGTCTTTTCCAAGCTCTCTATCCATATTAAAGCCTATGAAAGGATATTTTCTTGATGATGCAGGCATTTCTTCGACTGTGAGCTTATCAAGAAGCTTTCTTCTTGCGGTAGCCTGCTTGGACTTTGATTTGTTTGCTGAGAAACGGTTGATGAACTCCTGGAGTTCCTTGATCTTCTCCTCGGCTTTCTTGTTCTGGTTCTTTATCATTCTCTGCATGAGCTGTGAGGACTCATACCAGAACTCGTAGTTACCAACATACATTTTTATCTTTGTATAGTCGATATCTACGATATGGGTACAAACATTATTAAGGAAATGTCTGTCATGGGATACGACGAGGACAGTTCCGAAATAGTCGGCAAGGAAGTCCTCTAGCCAGCTTATAGCGTCGATATCAAGGTGGTTGGTAGGCTCGTCCAGCATGATAATATCAGGATTGCCGAAAAGTGCCTGTGCAAGAAGCACCTTGACTTTCTCGTTACCTGAGAGGGTGGACATCTGTGAATAGAGGATATCTTCGGAAAGACCAAGACCCTGAATGAGCTTTGAAGCGTCAGACTCAGCTTCCCAGCCGTTTAATTCTGCGAACTCGCTTTCAAGCTGTCCTGCTCTGTCGCCGTCCTCCTCGGTGAAGTCCTCCTTAGCGTAAAGCTCGTCCTTTTCTTTCATTATCTCATAAAGTCGCTTATTGCCCATTATTACAGTTTCGAGAACTGTATACTCGTCGAATGCAAAGTGATCCTGACGAAGCACTGAAAGTCTGTCCTCTTTTGAGATAACTACCTCGCCTGTGGTAGGCTCTATCTCACCGCAGAGGATCTTCAGAAATGTTGACTTTCCTGCACCGTTTGCACCGATTATGCCATAGCAGTTGCCGTTTGTAAATTTAAGGTCAACGTCCTTGAAAAGAAGCTGACCGCCGAATGAAAGGCTTACGTTTGATACTGTTATCATTTTAACTCTCCTATATCTGATAATTATACTTTGACACTTTATTATACCACACAAAGCGGCTTATGTCTACTTTTAATTATTAATTTTTCATCACTGTGCTGTAGTGCTACAATAGATATTGGACAAAAGTTCAGAAAAAAGAAAA